>JACRFA010000260.1 GCA_016218065.1 Ignavibacteriota bacterium
CACCGAGCAGACGCAGAAACAACCCGTCGGACGCATCATGGTAAAATCCAACGGCTCGATTTCTTTCCTCCGGTCGGAGGAAATTGATTGGATCGAAGCGCAAGGCGCGTACGTGTGCCTCTATGTGCAGGGCAAGAAGCATTTGCTGCGCGAGAAGATCGGCGACCTTGAATCGCAGCTTGCGCATCACAAGTTTGTCCGCATTCACCGCTCAACGATTGTCAACGTCGATCGCATCAAGGAAATGCAGCCGCTCTTCTACGGCGAGTATGCTGTCATCCTTCAGGATGGAACGCGGCTGACGTTGAGTCGTTCGCTGCGCGAAAAAGTATTAAACCATCAGACACGCGTCGCGTAATATGATCACCACATCAACAGTAAGCCTTACATCAAACGGAGGGCTTTTTTGTTTTTTCTCTTTCTGCAACTGCAACCCGCCCGAAGAAGCCAGCACCCTGTAACTCGCTCTGAGCGATTCATACCAAAAACGTTGTCTCGCCCTTGCGCGTGAAGTATCATGGTTGCGAATTCACCGTGGGGTAATTCAACCTTCGATCGGAGAGTCTCATGTTCTTGAATGGAGCCTCGGAACATGAGTCTCTCGCGAAGGAAAACATTCTGCAAAGGAGGTGATGACCGGAAGAACATTTGATACAACCTTTCTCACAACACACACCATCACATCATTTCGATGTTCCAGAGACGCCGGATGTGCGGATCGATTCCGCGCATCGGGACCGGGTTTCCTTTTTTCATTTCATAGGAGAGAAAGTCATGCAACGAACGAATGTCGTCCGTGCAATCCTCTTGCTGCTGCTCGCCGTGTGCGTCCCTTCGCTGATGGCGGCGGCGGGCAAGATCAGAGGCAAGGTTCTCGACAAGGAGACGCGCGAAGTTCTGGTGGGCGCGAACGTTTCTGTCGAAGGATCGACAATGGGAGCGGCAACAGACGTTGAGGGTGAGTATATCATTCTCAATGTCCCGGCTGGTGTGTACACACTCAAAGCGACATACGTCGGGTACGCGCCAGTCTCCATCTCCAATCTTCGCGTGAACAACGATCTCACCACGACTCAGGACTTCACGCTCGCGAGCGAAGCCGTTTCGATTCAGGGTGTGGAAATTGTCGCCGAGCGGCCGCTGGTGAACAAGAACGCGACGAACGCCGTTCGCATCACGACGTCGGAGGACATCGCGGCCATTCCGGTTCGCGGTATCAACAACGTGATCGCGCTGTCGGCGGGCGTTGTTCTGCAGGATAACACGGTGTTCATCCGTGGAGGTCGTCAGGATGAAGTTGGCTTCTATCTCGATGGAGTCTCGATCACGAATCCGATGCTGGGTGGACGCGCCGTGAACATCGTGCAGGACGCCGTCGAAGAAATTCAGGTGCAGACCGGCGGCTACAATGCGGAGTTCGGCAACGCCAACTCAGGCATCGTTCAGCAGCAACTCAAATCCGGAACCTCCGACTGGAAATTGAGCGCGCAGTACATCACCGACAACGTCGCACTGAAGTCCAAGAGCAAAGCATTCGACGGCGAGAAACGACTCGGCTCGTACTGGTACGGGTACAATGAGTTTACCGGAACAGTGAGTGGGCCGGTGTTGGGCGATAACGTGAAGTTCTTTGGGCTGTTCAACTATCTCAACCAACGTGATCAAACGCCGCAGCCGTATCCGGGCATCAACCTCGGTACGTTTGTCGGTCAGACCGGCGACACTGTGAACATGAACTATCCAGCCGGTGCGTTGCTGAAAAATCCAATCGACCAGTACTCGTTTACGGGCACGATCACCACCGATCTGAATCCGCTGACGCTGCGGCTCTCCGGCATTTACAATACGCAAACGACCTACAACGCGTACAACTCGCATCGCAACGCCGGACAGATCGCGAATCTCCTCAACGTCGGACGCATCGAGCAGGTGAAGGCAAAGAACGGATCAGCCAGCGTGAAGCTGACGCACTTGCTTTCGTCATCGACGTTCTATGAGGTGACGGCCGGCTATTTCTTCCAGACACAAACCAACGACGATCCGATTCTTGAAGACAACTTCCTCGCGTACGGCGACAGCGTCGCGAATGCGCAGGCAGGCATGATCTGGTTGCGATCTGCGAATGACATTGCGAGCGGTAATGTCGGTCGGTTTGTGCGCCCCACGCGGAAGACTCTCTACAGCTTCCAGTTCAACGCGCCCGGCGATGTTCTTGCTGCGTACGCAAAATTCAAGCGCGAGAATATTTCGCTGACCGGCGCGCTCTCCGCACAACTGGGATCGGAACATTCCATCAAGATCGGCGGCGAGTTCCAGCGCTATACGATGCGCAACTACGCGTGGACGAACGACGGCGTCTTTTCGCTCGCTGCGCTTCTCTACCAGAACGATCAGCTTCCGGCAGGCGATCCGAACAAAGTCTCGCGTGAGCAGGTGCTGATCAACGCAGGCGTCAACAACTTCGGGTATGATGTGTTTGGGAATGAGTTAAACGGCACGGGCATCAATGCGCCGAAGCATCCCGTCTTCGCATCCGCGTACGTTCAGGATAAGATCGAATACAACGATCTCGTGATCAATGCGGGACTGCGTTTCGATTACATCAACTCAGACAATAAGGCGCTGGTCGATCCCTCGCGTCCCGAACTCACCATCGATCCGACAAGCGGCGCTATCAATCCGGCGGGACTCGTTGACGTACCAACGTTCACCGCCGTAAGTCCGCGACTCGGCTTGTCGTTCCCGGTGACCGACCGAACGGTGTTCCACACGCAGTTTGGCAAGTTCGTTCAGCAGTCGCGACTCCGCGACATCTACCAAGGTTTGTACCTGACTGCTGCCAATGTCCGCGGCGGATTCTTCATCGGCACGCCTGTTGGGTTTGATGTGCGCCCGACACGGACGACGCAATATGAGATCGGGTTCACGCAACAGTTCGGCGACTTCGCTTCGTTCGACATTACCGGCTATTACAAAGACATCAAGGATCAAGTCGTATTCGATCAGCAGAACACGGCGCAAGGCTCGCCGCTCGGCGCGTACTACGTTTTCAAGAACGGCGATTTCGCGACCACAAAGGGCGTCGAGCTGACGTTCAACATGCGACGTCAGAAGCGACTGCAGGTGAATGCCTCGCTCGCGTTTCAGGACGCGCAGGGAACAGGCTCGTTTCCCAACTCCGCACGCGGCATCGTCGGCGCGCCGCTCGATGGCGTGACGCTGTTCAAGCCGCAATACATTTCGCCGCTGGAGTTCAACAACTCGATTCGCGGAAACGTGAATCTGGATTATCGCTTCGGCGCAGATGACGGCGGACAGATTCTCGAACGATTCGGCATTTCAAGTCTCGTGACATTCGCGAGCGGTCACCCGTACACGCGCGGCATCGGCGGCGCAAGCCTGGAGGGGGAAGCGCGATCCCGCCAACCGATCGAAGCGCTCAACGCCTCGACCACGCCCTGGACGTTCCAGATCGATCTTCGCATCGACAAAACCGTCCGGCTGTTCGATGCGCTGGATGCAAACTTCTTTCTGTATGTGATCAATCTGCTGGACAACAGAAATATTCAGAATGTCTTCCTCCGCACGGGAACGACGGACGACGACGGCTACCTGAGCAACCCGACGCTCGGTCAGCCGCTCATCAACAACTACGGACCGCGGTTCGCCTCGTTGTACAAAGCGATCAACGTCGACTACTACGAGGCGTATCAGAACGCGGCGTTCCTGAACACTGTGCCGTACTTCTTCGGACCGCCGCGTCAAGTGCGGTTCGGCGTGCGTCTCGAATACTAATCGTGAGGATCCGATGACCAACATCGCAAGGAGTTCATCAATGAAACGACAACCGACAGTGATCGCGCTGCTTCTGCTCGCATGCCTGTTCGCGGGAGCGGGTCAGGCGGCGACGAAGGAAAAATCCATGGCAAAGAATGGCGGCCCGAACAGCACACTGGGAACGCCGAACGCCACATACATGAACATCAACAAAATCTCGACCTACATTCGCGCCGACGGACGGGCCGACCTCGACGTCACGTCGAACAACTCCGGACTTGTCTATCCGAAGGGAAGCAGCAAGACAGCAATCTTCCAAAGCGGATTTTTGTGGGGCGCGCGTGTGCAGGGCGATCCCCAGGTGCGAGTCGGCGGGTCTGCGTATCGAACCGGCTTGCAGACCGGCAAGCTGTTGTCGCCGGGTGTCTCTGAAGATCCCAACCTGCCGAAGAACAGAATCTACCGCGTGCGTCCCGATTGGCGCAACGCGGATCTTTCGTCGGAGGTACGAGACGAAGGACGATCAGCATCGGAAGTACGCGCGCAATATGAACGCGATTGGAATGAATGGCCCGCGACCGACGGCGCTCCGTACAAAGACATCGATAGCAATGGCGCCTACAATGCCTCCGTGGACATTCCGGGAGTCTCGGGTGCAGATCAGACAATTTGGTTCGTCTGCAACGATAACAACTCTACCAACACCCAGAATCTCTACGGCGCGTTGCCGATGGGCATCGAGGTGCAATACACCATCTGGGCTTACGCTCAAGAAGGCGCGCTTGGCAACATGATCTTCAAGAGCTACACGATGATCAACAAAGGAACATCGCAGCTCGACAGCATGTACGTGTGTCAATGGTCTGATCCGGATCTGGGCAATGCCGCGGACGACTTTGTTGGCTGCGATACATCATTGAGCATCGGGTTCGTGTACAACGCCGGCAACACCGACGCGACCTACAATCCACTTCCGCCTCCTGCCTCGGGATTTGATTTCTTCCAGGGACCGATTGTTCCGTCGGCGGGATCTCAGGCAATCTTCCGCGGGCGGGTGAAGGACGGCTATCGCAATCTTCCCATGACCGCATTCTTCTACTTCATCAATCAGGATCCGACGCTGACCGATCCGACACAGGGCGCGATTGCCGGATCGAGTCAGTTCTATAATTTTTTTAGAGGGAGAATTGGATTGACGGGTCAGCTCTTCCAGGATCCTCAAGGCAATCCGACAACCTTCACTCTCTCAGGCGATCCGCAATCGGGCAGAGGATGGCTTGACGGACAGCAGTTCCCCGCAGGTGATCGGCGTATGGGGCTTGCATCGGGTCCGTTTGCGATGGCGCCGGGCGACACGCAGGAAATTGTTGTCGCGGAAATCGCGGCGGGAGCGATTCCCGGTGTTGACCGGTTGAGCGCGGTCGGTTTGTTGAAATTCTTCGACAGAGCTGCGCAACTTGCGTACGACAACTTTTTCCAGCTTCCCTCGCCACCCCCGTTGCCGAAGGTGACAGTGACAGAGCTGAATAACTCGATCGTGTTGAATTGGGGTAACGATCTGAACGCGGTGAAAGAAACGGAAACCTCGAACACTCGCGGCTTCCGGTTCCAGGGTTACAATGTGTATCAACTGCCTTCTGCTTCCGCGACAATCACTGAAGCGAAAAAGATTGCGACGTTCGACATTCCGGGTGACGGGGTGACGCGCATTACCGATCAGGTGTTCGATCCTGAGACCGGCGTTGTTACCGGAAAAGTTGTTCAGCTCGGCACAGACAGCGGCATCAAGCGCTATCTGCAAATCCGCAACGACGCATTGAACGGCGGCACTCCGCTGATCAATGGCATCCGCTACTACTTTGCGGTGACGGCGTACAGCTTCAACCCGGATCCCAACTCCGTGCCGAACAACATCGAAGACCCGCTGCAAATCATCACTGTTGTTCCGCACAGTGAGAATCCGGGGATCCGCATGCCGCTGAGCTACGGCGATACTGCGTCGGTCGATCATGCGGGAAGAAGTGATGGCGCCGCAGTTCCGTTCATCGTTGATCCGAGTCGGACGACGGGGAAATCATACAAAGTGATCTTCAGAAATATTCCCGAGAGATTCGTCTATGGCCCCGACAGTAACGGTGATCGCGATACGGTCACGACGGATATCATGTACTGGTATTTGGTGTCTGGGACTGACACGCTCTACCGGAGTAACAATCTCGGAACAGCGATTGCGTTTGATCCCGGTACGCACAATCTCGCTGAAGATTTTCCGGCAACATTCGGCGATGAGTTTTCCTATCCGGTGATTGATGGTATGTTCATGTCGGTGAGTGGACCCGCGCCGCAGTTGAATGCAGCACGGTCTCGTTATGTGTCTGGAACAGATTGGACAACCGCCGGAGGAGCCGGCAGGTTCACTGCTTCTCCATCGCTCTTCTCATCGCAAGTTACGGCCGCAACAAATGTCGGCTCGTATCTCGGCTCGACCGGAGCGGGCGCGCCGGCTGCACAGTTCACCGATGTCGAATTCCGCTTTGGCGACAACGGTTCACTGACGCAGAAGGCGTATCGCTACCGTCGCATGGGAACGCCGAACAACTATCGCTTCCAGGATTACACGAATGTGCCGTTCCAGGTGTGGGATGTTTCCGGCGCGACGCCGCGGCAATTGAATGTCGGGTACCGCGACAATAACAACAGCGGTGCATGGGAACCCAGCGGCGCGTTGGAAATTCTTTTCGTCGCTACATCAACATATGATGGCGACAATCCGACGACGTTTACATACGGGACCACGGTTGGCTCGGACGCGAACAGCATTCCATTGGGCGACTTCCAGCTTCTCGCCGAATGGGTGAGCGCAAATGGTGTTGCTGCCGACATCCGCGAGAGCAGGATCCTCGTCTCGCCGAATCGCGTACTGACGGTGAACGACATCTACACATTTACCGCGCCTGCGCCGACGCAGAATCTGCAGACGGCAAAGAATGACGTCTCGCAAATCAATGTGTTCCCGAATCCGTACTACGGCGTCAATACGGAAGAGATCAACAAGTATCAGCGCTTCGTCACGTTCAATCACCTTCCTGATAACGCGATCATACGCATCTTCAATCTTGCGGGCGTGCAAATTCGCGTGATGCGCAAAGACGCGAGCGCAAGCCCCGGACAGTTCATGCGCTGGGATCTCGCGAACGAATCGGGCTTGCCGGTAGGGAGCGGCTTGTACATCGCGCATATCGAGATGCCCGACCTCGGCGCAACCAAAGTGCTGAAGCTGGCGATCGTGCAGGAACAGCAAATCCTCGACAGATATTAGGAAGGAGCCAGGACATGAAAAACATGAAAGACATGAAAGCATTTGTGAAAGCACTCTCGCTGACGATCGTGCTGGCCTTTGTCGGCGCAACTGCGTTCGCGGGGGCAGGCAACAGAACGGGAACATCGGGCGCTGCGGAACTTCTGATTCCTGTGGGCACGCGCGACATCGCGCTTGCCGGCGCATCGATTGCGACGGCCAAGGGCGTTGAAGCGCTCTTCTGGAATCCTGCGGGCGTCGCGAAGATGACGAACGCGAGTACTCTGTACTTCTCGCACATGAACTACATCGCAGACATCGGGGTGGACTATGGCGCGGTGTCTGCGAACATTGAAGAGCTTGGCGTGCTCTCACTCAGCCTGAAGTCGCTCTCCATCGGCGACATTGTGCAGACAACGACACAGAACCCCGACGGTACCGGGCAGACTTTTTCGCCGCAGTTCATCACCGTGGGTCTGTCCTATTCACGACAACTCAGCGACCGCATTGCAGTCGGCGTAACGACGAATCTGATTTCGGAGAGGATGGGAGATGTGAGCGCAACGGGCGTCGCGTTCAATGTCGGCGTTGTGTACGATAACTTCGCGAGCATCGACGGACTGAGTCTCGGCGTTGTGGTGAAGAACATCGGGCCGCAAATGAAGTTCGACGGATCGGGCTTGCTGAATCAGGCAACCGTGGCGGGACAGAAGCGTTCGCCGCAATCGTACCTTGTGCAGGCGGCGTCGTTCGAACTTCCGTCAACGTTCGAGTTCGGCGTGGGCTACAAACGGAGCTTTGAGGGAGACAACTCGTTGCAACTCTCGACGTCGTTCCAGAACAACAATTTTTCCGACGACGAATACAAGCTCGGACTCGAGTATGCGTATCAGGATATTCTCTTTCTGCGGGGCGGATACAATCTCGCCAACAAGGAAACAGATGAGCGTGACTTCATCTTTGGCGCGACTGCAGGCGCGGGCATTCACTATCCGCTCGGTTCGCTCGACCTCACAGTCGATTACGCGTATCGCGCCGTGAAGGTCTTCGAGGCGAATCACGTGTTCTCGGTGAAGCTGGGATTCTGATCGTTGATCGTTGTCAGTTGACCGTTGTCAGTTGACCGTTGACAGTTGACCGTTGACCGTTGACAGTTGATCGTTGATCGTTGTCAGTGACAAAAAGGGCGAGCCGCGTCTGACTCGCCCTCTGTCTCTGTAGGTCGGGACTCCTGTCCCGACTAACATTGCCTTCAGGACTCCAATCCCGACATGACATGAGTATTTCATTTTTTCGTGGTTGTCACGGCAGTTACGAATACTCATGAGCCGTGACGAGAATCGTGAAAGACATCCGTCTTCTCCATAGTCTGTAACGGCGCGATGCGCGAGCGCAGTAGCATTGTCATTCCCCCAAAGGGGTTAGTTACCGAACGCTTCAATCGGGAATCCAGAACGGAGCCGAACACTGGATTCCCACTTAGAGCGTGTGGGAATGACAGGCGCTCGGCGTTTGGTCGTTCGCCATTAAGCATTCGTTTCTGCTTCAACCGCAATTACAAATCTCTTCCCGTAACCGCGCTTTCTCATTGAGCCGTGGCGATATTGATGAGACCAGCCGCTCTGATTCTGTCACGACGCGATGTGTTGGCTCCGCTGCCGTGACAGCCGGGAAAGATCGCCAGAAACACTACTTCCTATGGAGTTTCTCGTTTCCATTCCTGAAACTTCCAGCTTCTTGAACTCTTATCAAAGACATATCTGAGGAGGATGGTCATGTGACGGCCACCCTTGATCCAAACTCGAATTCCGGACTCTGCCTTGTTCGGATCGGTAACACTGTGATAGCCTAAGAACTCATGTCGTTCATATTCTTGTATGTTGGGTTTCACGATTTGCGCAAAATCGTGCTCGATTCTCTCGTGACTCGGCAGGTTCCCCGAGCAACCACAAATAATCATTAGGATCATAATGATGCAGGCTTTTCGCATTTGATATGCACTCCTCAATACTTGTCTTGAGCACCTTCACTTAGAATTGTAAATGTTTTGCTTGGTCGTCACGGGAAAAGGCGTACTCCGAGCGCCGTGATGAGAATATGAGAGATCCTCGTCTGCGAGATCGGCTCTTCCGGCAACCGCGCTTTCTCATTGAGCCGTGGCGAGGTTGATGAGACCAGCCGCTCTGATTCTGTCACGGCGCTTTGTGTCGGCTCCGTTGCCGTGACAGCCGGGAAATGAGCCGTGACGAACATCGTCGTCGTTTCAGCGCTCAAGTTTGTCTCTCGTCAGTTGAACAGCAAGAGAGATCATGCAGAGAACGCCGAGAAATGTGAGAACGATGTTCATCCAGAGTTCTGCTCCGTGCATGGGGGAACCGAGCGCCCGGTAGCCAACCCACAGACCAATCATTGCGTAGAGATTGATCGCAAACCCTGTGAACGCGAGCAACTGACCGAGCCTGTGCATCGCGCTGTTCCGGAGAAGCAGGAAGATGCCTCCGACAAGAAGTGCCGGCCCGGCGACCAGCGTATCAGACCAGACATATCCCCAGTTGTAACGACCGAGTGGAAGTGAGGCCATCTCGCTCTCCGCAGATTCCGGTCTCAGCAATTTTTCTGATTGCATGAAGAAGAATGCCATGCCCCCGAGAATTGCATACGTGGCGATCAGGTAGGTAACGGCTGTTCGTGTTTTCATGAGTTTGTCCGGTTCAAATGGATCGAAACTCGTGACAACCCTAAAGACCTGTTGTCGCTTCCGCTCAAAGGAATCGGCAGTGCTACTCTCTTCTAACGAGTTTTGACACCGAGTTCCTTCGTGAAGTCATTGAATCTCAGGATTCTCTCCAGTATCCTGTCAAGTTGCTTTGCACTCATTCATCGCGCTTGTACTTTTCCACCAGACCATTCCAAACCTGTGGCGAAGTATAGAACAGAGCGCGTCTTGACAGTGACGAATCATTCCTTTGTGGATCAACAGAATAGAACAATGAGTCGCCGAAGTAGACATCACTGGGCTTGGCATACGATCCGAATCTGGCGACTTCTGTTTGTTCTGTTTTCGGACACAATTGCATTCTAAACCACCTAGATGCACTTCCGCTGTTCCAAGAGGTCAGTGTGTCGAAATCTGAAAAGGGACATTTCATAAGTGGTTGGCCTGTCGCCGAGTCAAGCGGCTGGATGTCATAGACCAAAAAGAACTTTTTCCCTGTGCTATCCTCCAGCAAACTGACGGCATTCCAGAAGAATCGAGTCGCCTCAATAACTCGATACTTGGCAAATGGAAGGCAGTCGCCTTTTTCCTTCTGTCCAGACTGCAAAGAAAGAGTAAGCACTATGAAGAAGATGCACATGATACCTTTCATGGAGTTTCCTTGTGGTAGTCAAGCCTATCCCATTATACTCAAGTTTGGAAAGAATTACTT
This sequence comes from Ignavibacteriota bacterium, assembly GCA_016218065.1. GTDB lineage: Bacteria > Bacteroidota > Ignavibacteria > UBA10030 > UBA6906 > CAADGV01. The sequence continues at coordinate 10,504 of JACRFA010000260.1, forward strand.
TATGCCTGAATTGTAGCAGGCTGGGAAGTCGAAGTGGAGACGGCGCCGTCTGAGAGTTTCTTAAGGCTAGGCAGATTTTTTGAGTTGCGGTGCGGAGGGAACGGGGAGCCAGTCTTCACCAACTCCATAAATGTTGCGAAGGTGAAGCAGCACGCTGGGCTTGGGGAGGCATTTGTTCTTTTCCCATCGAGCGACGGCGATCCACGTATAGCCGATCATGGCAGCGACTTGCTTGAGTGTGAGGCCGCCGGCGATGAGCGCAACGCCGCCCCCTGCCAAACCCCATTGCACATAGTTGAGTGTGCGATAGGTGTTGAGATGTCTCATGCTCGCGGGATTGTCGGCGAGAGCAACTTTGAGATTGCCGTAGTCTGCATCGAGAATGTCTCCGCCGTTTTTCGAAAAGTACTCGGCGGTCGAGGTGTTAAACGAGCCGGGCGTTGATACCGTTTGCATTCCTCCCGGTGTGCTAAACGAGTAGCTATGTCCCGCCGTCCATGAGCTTTGGGTTGCACGATAGAGATCGAGTTTGCCTTGAGACATTCTGAGTACCATTGATGTTTTGGTACCGGCCACTTTGCCGAAGTACCCTTCGCTGTTTTGAAACGCTTGCACGTTCTCCAATGTGTACTTGATGGAGTCGTTGAGTGTAAGGTACGGCGTGCGAAGAAAAGTCTGATGCATATCCACTTTGCCCGCGATGCGTCCGCCGGATGAAAGCAGGATGTAGCTGCTGTCGGTTTGCGCTGTGAGTGTTGAGCAAATGATGCAAGTGAGAATAATTGTCGTTAGTAGTTTCATAGCGATTATGGTCTGATAGCGTTTCTCATGTTGATGAAATTTCACTTTCCCTTGGGCCTCAGGCTAACCTGCTCGACGAGTCGCATACTTGACACATCCACTGCTTCACTCGTCGCGGTCCGGCTCCACCTTGCGTCGGCGAGTGGTTGCCGATGCCCGGGCGGACCAGCCGTGCCAAGCGGGCCAAGCTAATCCAACGATATCCTTCCATAGGTTCCATTTGTAAATCTCAAAACAGCTCTATTGCCAGTTAGAAGAGCGGCGTGAACTAGCCCCGGCAATCGAATCATCCGCAATTCCTGCAGATCTGAAACCCTCAACAAGTGGATGTCTGTATAATCCGGAAGGGCCGCTCTTAACCCGGAATCCCACCAATCGTTGTCCGTAACAACGAGCACATGCTCTGAGTCGACGTCAAGAATCACAGGATTCATCCTACTGCATGTCCAAGTGAAACCAAATCTCGAAATCACTGAAGTGCTGTTCCGCTGTTCTTGTCTTATTCCATACTTATTCATTTTGTTGACAATCCTCATGTCTAGGACAACCTGTGTCTTTAGTGAGTCCGAGACCGATGACAATGGTTCATAAGAATCATAGAACCAGAGTCGGAAGAGAACATAGGCAATCAACAAACCGGAGAATGCCCAGAGAACAATGACAATGCTTCTGGCTTTCATATCAAAGACTTGGGGCGATGGTTATGGTTTCGTATTGCAACATGCTTCGTATCAAACCCTGAACTTTTGGATTCTGATGCATAATGCTATGCCATCCTCCGAAACGACTAGCAGTGGTACCTGCGAAAAGTGTGCTAATATCGAGATTGAGAGCCCCAATTTGGTCCCGACCGGCAAAGCCCAAACGAGGAAGTCCTCCTAGCACTTGGACTAGATCATGGTGGTTATAAAGATTCACAAACAAATTGTCGACTGCACCTGGTCTGAGAGAGTACCCTTCGATTGCTGGTGCGGCAATGGTTATCAAATTATCAACTTTGATGCCGTGTGCAAATGCAATATTCGCCGCTAATATTGCGACAGGGCTACCCATGCTCCAAGCGGCGATATTGATAGGCTCATCAGGATGAATACACTTTTCAACCCGAATCTCCAGAGCTAGGGAATTGGCTGCTTGCTGCCACTCCCAATAATTGTAGTCACCCGTCCAAATAAATTGAGTAGCATTCTTATCCCCAAAGACACTTCCCCACGCCTGTGTCACGGTGGGGGGGAAATGAAGAGAAGGATCTGACCCAAAGAATTGAGTAGTTCCATTTACTGTCCATGTCCTTCTCCCATCTGAGTCTGCATTTCGAATGGGATTGTTTCCGACAAAGCCAAATGGCGTATGATATTCATCCGCCGGATCCATCTCAATCCATCGCGCAAGTTGCGGGTCGTCCCGACAAAGGGCGTCGGGATTTCGGCGTCATTCATAGAAAATTTGTTGTCGCCTCAATACTACCGCGCGCCGTAGTGGTACCAGTTTAGGTCGTGCTTGTCAACAAGCTCTTTGCCGTTGTAGAGATATTTGTTGTCGCCCGTCGTGAGCGGCACTCGCAAACCGAACGGATAGTCCCGACAAAGAGCGTCGGGATTTCGGTCTCGTTCATAGCTTTTGTATAGAGACCTCAATACTTCTTGTGCCGACAGCGTTGCCGCTTGTGTTCTTCTTGAAGCTGAGACGCACGTTGCCCAAGTGATCCTTAACGTAGTTCTATGTCATCACGGCAACCGCGCTTTCTCATTGAGCCGTGACGATGTTGATGAGAACAGCCACTCCGATTCTGTCACGGCGTTATGGGTGGCCACGGGATCGTAACAGCTGCAAACTTATTGGCAATCCAGCAAACGCCCATTCACGGATTGTCTTTCAGAAAATCCATTCTGATGTCTTCGGATCGCCTGATTACATACGTCCATCTGAATTTGTAGACGACCGGCTTGAAAGTCATATCGTATATGTCGACTTTATGATCTCCTTGTCCAATGTTCGTACTGAACATCACCCAATCATAAAAGCGCAATGACGAGCAGTCCCTACCCTTACAGATCCATTTTCCTACTTGTATGCGCTCGTTTTCATAAGGCCTGGAAAACTTATGAACATAGGTGCTGTCACTCAGTAGTTCTAACGTCTCGTTATCAGATCCGTTTCGCACCGTGTACTTCCCAATGGCGGCTTGATGAGATGTTTTGGGGACACCAACACAGCTCGTAAACAATGCACAGCACAAAATAGAGGAAACAATCACGAATTTCATTTCTTTGTCTTCTCTATGGGAACTTGGAATTCAAATGTCTGGTGAACTGTTGAAAGAGGCTTCCCAGGTTCATTGACGTTGAGGTCAACTCCGGTAAAATCAGTTATGTGAAGAAGAAGCGAATTTACGTCAACGATATTCGTCACCGTAACCTTCACAATGTCATCTTTTCTAACAAGGCTATAGTCATACCCCCCGACAGCCAAGAGGGCAGGATTTGGCGCAGCCTCCACGTGCTTCACAGCAGAGACTAGGATACCCACCGTTGTGAGAGATTTTGGACTGAAATCGAAGTGTCCGACCCCCTCTGCCTTTCCAGATTCAATGAACTCGTTGATGGTCTTATGCATGAAGCTCGAACCCTGGATGGCTTGCGTCTGGAAATCATACTCATCGAAATGAGTCTTTTGATTGCCCAAGCTACCATCCAGAAATTGGCTTAGCTGGTCTATTGCCCAGCCGGTTTGCCTAAGTTTATTAGCAAAAAGCTCCATGTGGTAGTAAAATGGGTGTGCGGCCTGAGCGCCATCTGGATCAACGAGATTTACAGGATCGTTTCTCACATAACTATACGGCGTGTGGAATTCATCGGCCGGATCCATCTCATTCCATCGTGCAAGTTGCGGGTCGTCCCGACAAAGAGCGTCGGGATTTCGGCGTCATTCATAGAAACTTAGTTGTCGCCTCAATACTACCGCGCGCCGTAGTGGTACCAGTTTAGGTCGTGCTTGTCAACAAGCTCTTTGCTGTTGTAGAGATATTTGTTGTCGCCGGTTGCAAGAGGCACTCGCAAACCGAACGGGTAGTCCCGACAAAGAGCGTCGGGATTTCGGTCTCGTTCATAGCTTTTGTATAGAGACCTCAATACTTCTTGTGCCGACAGCGTTGCCGCTTGTGTTCTTCTTGAAGCTGAGACGCACGTTGCCCCGCCTGCGCTCCGCTTCGGCGGGCAGGCCAGGTGGTCTTTCACGAAGTACTCGTATTCGAATCCGCTCGTGCCGTGTATGACGCGCCCTTCGCTCATTGCAAAGTGAGAAAGAGTGAGAGGTCCGCTTCCTATCTTTTTGTACTCTGGCGAAGCCATCCCTTCAGGAGAAGCCGCCCACATAGTCTGTCACTTCTTCAAGCTGTGCGTTTGCCGCATACGCACTCATCCGCAGCTTCGCGCCCGTGGCATCATAGAGCCACTCAATCTTCCTTCCATCAATCCAATGAACGAGAGTCGGCAGATTGAGATAGTTGTCCTTGATGTTGTCGATTGCTCTCGCTCCGCCTTGTGATTGCGGCCGTCCCAACGAGCGTAACTCTCCGCCGATGGTCAAGATCTGGAGAAGATTCTGTACAAAACATTCTCTTCTGGAATCAGAAAGAAAAACTCAACCGCACCCGGCTTGTAATAGAAAGAATAGAAATTCCCTTTTGCTCGAACCAGGGAATCGAGCTTGTCTATGTGCTTCTGGAGTTCCCTTTCATTGGGTCCGCCGAAAAGAGCGCCCCCGGCGAGTTTGCTATGATTGTTGCTAATCGGTGTTGGCTGCCAAGTGCAAACCTTATATCCTTCGCTTCCTGCAAGTTGAGGATAACTATCCACTTTGGGATTCATGCGAAACGCCGTGATTGCTTCAGGCGACACTCTGTAGATTCTCATCCAGTAACCGTCACCGTGGATTCCACCATAGATATCAAATTCAGCGACCATTTCCACCGATTCAATCGGCGTCCCCAGGACTGATTCGATCTCCGATTTCTCGTCCCAATCACATCCGGCAAGGGTCGCCGTCACGGCAAGAAGTAACAAAACAAAGACCACTTGATTTGCTTTCATCGTCAGCTCATTTTGCTATATATCCGAATCCATAGCCATAAAATTTGAAAGGGGTTCCCGGCTGATCTGATCAGACGGATGCGGAGCGAGGTTGTCCGGATTATTCACGCTTTCGAGCCAGCCGCGAATGTTGTAGGTGTAGTCCATCGTTTGCAGGAAGTTCGTGCCGTCGGTGGAGTGAAGTTTTTTCCCTACGACCTGCCCCAACTCATTATACTCAAGTTTGGAAAGAATTTCTCGGTGCTTGAAGCGGTTGGTGACGACGAAATCTGTGCAGAGACGGTTCGGGTAAGCGTCTCTTCAGGTCAAGCAGACTTTTTGAGTTGCGGTGCGGAGGGAACGGGAAGCCAGTCTTCACCAACTCCATAAATGTTGCGAAGGTGAAGCAGCACGCTGGGCTTGGGGAGGCATTTGTTCTTTTCCCATCGAGCGACGGCGATCCAGGTATAGCCGATCATTGCTGCGACTTGCTTGAGTGTGAGGCCGCCGGCGATGCGCGCGGCGCGCAGCTTGTCGCCAAACGTTTTGATATGTCGGCGATGGAGAATCGACTCATCCACTATGTGTTCGACTTCGAGCGCTTTCTCTCGCGAGATTATCGTCCGGTAGTACACTATCTGCCACACATACTGGCGCGACACGCCAAGCTGCATTGCGAGAAACGTAATCGTAATGCCCCACGGACGCATCTTTTGTCTGATGCGTTCAATGATTGTTGTGACTTCTTCTTCGCGCCTGAAGTGAAGCTGAACGTCCTTCATGTCTGTCATAGAACACCCGTCGACAATTCGACTTCTTCAATTCTGTGCATAGCATACGAATCGGAGTTACATCAATCAATTGATTTGAGACGAGCGGCGGGGAATGATGGATGAGTTGCTGTGGGATGCTATTAGTTGCTTGGCGATTCTACGTGAGGAGCCGTACACAATGTTTCCTTCATCGGCTGTTCAGCATCCATCCCCCAACTCCTGCCAACCAGCATTTCGCGATTCGAGAGTTCTTCTTTGTTCCATGTAGCGCACAGGAGAATTGGTATGGCGTATTTGTTACTTTCTTTGAAGGGCAAAGAAAGTAACCAAAGAAACCCTTTCGAAATCGTAAACGCACGATTCACTCTCCACCCCGCATGCCACAAGTTTCGGTGCGGAAACGATCTACCGTCGAGAAGGGCACTACAGCTTCACCGAAACTTGACCCCTTCGAGTGAATCTTCCCCACGCGCATCGCCGTACGATTTCGAATTCCCCCGCAAAAGACCCGGGGTTATGCACTGCGGTGTTCTCAACCAGAGCACTGCCCCTGATTGCCGAGTGACTATTTTGGACAGCAGTGGTTTTGGATTCCGAAATCCCGCTGTTTCGGGATCCCATAAAGCGGGACAAGTTCGGCAACTCGTTTGCTACTTTTTGGTCAACCCCGGTCATAGCATCAAACGGCTGCGAGCACGCGCTCCAATCGTTGCTTCACTTCCTCAGCGATTGGCTTCATCGCGTCGTTCTCCAGAATCGAAGTCATGACCATGGGATTGAAAATCGAAACTGCCGTTTGATTTCCTTTTTCGTACACAATAACGTTGCACGGCAGCAGCAACCCGATTTCCTCTTCCGCCTGCAGCGCCTTGTGAGCAAACGGCGGATTGCACGCGCCGAGAATAACGTACTTTTTGAAATCGACGTCGAGCTTCTTCTTCAGCGTGTCCTTCACGTCAATCGTTGTCAGAACGCCGAAGCCTTCCACTTTCAACTCCGTCGTTACTTTTTCGATTGCCTGCTCAAACGTGAGATCGACAGTTTTTGAGAATCCGTACTGCATTTCAAGACCCTTCCAGTTGAAGTTGGACAATTATCGTTGACAATCAGCTCGAGAGCAGCGCACCAATCAGCGCTCCGTATAAAGTACTCACCCAAGGATTACTGGTGATGGGGCAAGCTCCTGTTCTGCATCCGACAAATTTGTAGTACGCAAATCCGCCTGCGCCACCCAGAAGAATTGCCCACCAGTGCGCGACTATTTGAGTCCAGAATAATTCCACTCTGCGATGCCTCCTCTCATGTTGGCGACTGTGAAACCAAGTTTCTTCAGCGTTGCGGCGGCCGACCCGCTTCGGCTTCCGGTCGCACAATAGCAGACGATCTCACGGCCCTTGTGCTTCTCCAGCTCATTCGCCCGTCGCCGGATCTCATGCAACGGAATGTGCAGAGAACCTTTGATCGAGCCGGCTTGGCGCTCTGCCGCGGTTCGCACATCTAACAAAACAATCGAGTTGCTCTTCAACTTCTCAGCGACTTCTGCGGGTGAGTAGTTCTTCAGCGAGCGGAGGGACAACATGCGCCTCAGATACAACAGAATGAACAGCCCCAGAACCGAGTAGATGATAACTTGAGAAGTTTCCATTCGTGTCCGTTAGTTGATGCCGCACGAGCCGCCGCAGCAACCGCCGCTCTCACATGATGGCGCCGAAAAATCCATCGAGCTTGACGAACTGCTGCTTCCCATCGAGACATTGGGGGCAGAAAGCAATCGGGTGTGCTTGGCGGAATTGCAGCTCGGACAGATGATATCGTCTTCGACTTCGCGGACCTTGTGGAACACGTCGTACGTCGATCCGCAGCTATCGCAGCGGTAATCATAGATTGGCATAATAATCCTTCCTTTGAGCGAGGTACATGGTTACTCAGTGTGTATGATGCTACGAAAGTGAATTCGGGTCAGAAAAATAAGCATTTGGAAATCAGAGTCCAATGTATTACCATGTGCATTCATTACGCACAGTTTTCTGTGACACTTTCAAACCGGCAGGTGAAAAAATTACTCCCCTACGCCAGAAACAGATCAAAAATCAACGTCGTGAATTTGGCCTGCAAGTTGGAACGATGAAGACAGAACATTCAGACAACAGTTCAACAACAGGAGGTCGTAGATGAATATCGTTCGCATGCTGGTTGCAGTCCTTGTCGCCATGGTGTTTGTCGGTTGCGGTCTGGGAGATGATGACAGTGTACAGATGGCCATCACCACCGTTCAGAATTTCAAGCCGGCAACTTCTCAGCCGCCGGTCGGAGAGCGACTCGCCGAGTTGTTTCAGGAACAGCAATGGACTGCAACTAAATCGTCCGAGACGTTATATCGCGTGATCTATCACGGATCGGCATAGGGCAAGACAAAGGAACTTGTCTTCGGCGTAAATATCAGTAAGCGCGAGGTCATGGCGCTTAACCGGGACGCGCTTGCGTTCACCAATCCTCTGTGATCGTCCTTCTCCTGGGAACAAAAAGGCTCACGCCGTAACTGGAGTGAGCCTCTCGCGTTTGACACTCTTACGTTTGCAGTTTATTCTTCTTCCGCCACAAGCTCTTCTTTCCATGAGCGGAGAATTGTCGCGGCACGTCTGATCATTTCGGGCATTGCCGCTTCAACCGCCGGACTCAACTCCAATCCAATCGCCAACCCGTTTGGCTGCATGCCCATGAAGTTCATGTGCAAAGGCAAACGCCCCGTCTTACAAGCGAGCTTCATCACGTGGTGAAACTCTGCTTGATGCGCCATCAACCGGAGTCCGTCGTACAGATGAATGCTGTCGCAGCTGAACTCGATGATTGTTCCGGGGGTCCGGTTTGCGTCTGCGGCATCGAGCACAAGCAGGTGCGTACAGTCTTCGATGATCTGTTCGAGATCGAAGCCGGCAGTTCCGGCCTCCACAAATTCAATTTGGCGGTCAGCGTGGTTTTGCATCTTCAATAAGCGCAGCGCGTGTTTGCCGAGACCATGATCGCCGGCCAGAATTTCTCCGATACCGACTACAACTTTTCGTCCAGGAATAGACATCGTGGGGATTCCTCGGTGTAGTGAGACAGATGGAGTTAGAGTTCACATGATTCGATCACCACGGGATTCTCCACCATTTCCCGGGTCGTGAACTTTGCGATTGTTTCTTTGAGTGTTTTACAGCTTGCGATCTCGATGTACACTGTGCACTCCCGGCACTCGGCGCTGCGGCAGAGCCAGGATTTGTTCGACACCATCCAGCAGGACTTATCATGCTCAACGAACGCGTCGCACTTCGCTCTCTCCTCTGCAGGACAATTCTTGATGCTCCAACAAGGAATGAGTGAAAGCAGCCTTCGTATTCCTGCGATGCTGACTTTATCGTGGTTAATGAGATTGCGAACGCATCTGATTCGCTCGATATCGCTTTGACCAAACCGGCGATGCTTGGAATTTTTTCTGTAGGGAATGATCAGCCCCTCACGTTCATACATCCGGATGGTCGGGATCGAGATGCCGAGAATGTCTGCCGCCTCTCCGATGGTATAGAGAGTTGATGGAACGAAGGACGTTGTGGGTTCGGGTTTGGACATAACAGGACTCCCAATAATCTCACACGCATAATTGCAGATTCAATGCCATTGAGATTGTTAGAATTCTGATTGATTTGAAGTGGATTCTGTTTGGAGATTCCCAAGAAATGGAAATTCCATCCGCCGGTTTCTCAGATTTGACGATGACCGCATCGCGCACTTTCAGAGGATTGGAAGACGAGGATGATTTCTGTACATTGGTGACGAGTTCACCATCAATAGCAGATTGTTGAACCCCCTTTTTTCTTATCCACGAAGTTCACGCCTGCGTGCCCGCCGCTTTGCTCCGGCAGGCGGGCGTGCCGAAACGCTGCACTTCGGCGTGCAGGCAGGCGTGTTCTTCGTAGATTGTTTCTTTCTTTTTCAACATCCTGATAGATGTGATGCATCCCAGGAAAATCGCCCTTGTCTTCGGCACCCGACCGGACACCATAAAGCTCGCCCCGATTATTCTCGAACTGCAAAAATGTCCTCGCCAGTTCAGCGTCGTCACGATTGCGACGGCCCAGCACAGACACATGCTCGATCAGGTGCTGAAGACGTTCGGCATTCGGGTCGATCATGACTTGAATATCATGCAGCCGAAGCAGTCGCTTGCCTCACTCACGAGTCGTGCAGTGAACGCGCTTGACGCTGTGCTGGAAAAAGAAAAGCCCGACATGGTTCTCGTGCAGGGAGACACGACAACAACGTTCATCGGAAGTCTCGCCGCGTTCTATCATCGCATTCCCGTGGGGCATGTTGAAGCCGGACTGCGAACCGACGACAAGCTGAATCCATTTCCCGAAGAGATGAATCGCAGACTCACGAGTGCGATTGCAGAACTTCATTTTGCCCCGACGATCACTGCGAAGAATGCGCTGCTTCGTGAAGGCTATGCGCGTGAATCAATCTTCGTTACCGGCAATTCCGTTATCGATGCCCTGAAGATTGCGCTACAACAGGATCATCGGTTCTCCCTTCGAATGCTCGATCGAATTGTCAGCCAGAAAAAACACATCGTGTTGCTCACGATGCATCGGCGCGAGAACTGGGGAAAGCCCATGCGCGGCGCGTGCTGCGCTGTTCAGCGCCTTGCAAGGGAGTTTTCTGGGATCGATGTTGTCTTTCCGGTTCATCTCAATCCCGAAGTGCGTGAAGTGGTGTATCCGATTCTCGACAATCTGGCGAACGTCCATTTGATTGAGCCGCTCAGCTATGTTGACTTCGCACATCTCATGGCGAAGTCGTATTTCGTGATCACAGACTCGGGAGGCATTCAGGAGGAGGCGCCGAGTCTCGGCAAGCCCGTGCTCGTTCTTCGCTCCGTCACTGAACGCCCTGAAGCTGTGAAGTTCGGAACTGTGAAACTTGTAGGGTTGGACCAAAACCGAATCTACAAAACAGCGAAGAAGTTGATTGAATCGCGCCCAGCGTACAAGAAGATGGCATCGGCAACGAATCCGTATGGCGACGGCAAGGCGGCTCAGCGCATCGTCGCAATCCTCAAACACTACTTCGCGTTCACGAAGAAGCTTCCATCTGATTTCAAGATTCCATGAACACACGATCAACAGCAGTAGTTTTCGTCGCGGGATTTCTGTTTTCGTGCGCAACGATTTCCGGTTCGCTCGACTCCGGCGCGCAGGAGATGGTTACTGAGGGTGTGAGGCATCGCCATATTGTACGCGGCGAAGGCCCATGGAACATTCACGTCGTTTCGGTTGACTTGAAGAAACTCGAGTTGAACATCGAGAGTGCACGGGCATTCGACAGCTTGAAGGGGAGAGAAACGACAGGCTCCATTGCGAAACGGAAAACGAACGATTCCCAGCTTGTCGTTGCGGCAATCAACGCGGACTTCTTCAACATGGAAACGGGCGAGAACGACCAGAACCAGGTTGTTGATGGTGAGATTGTGAAGGGAGTGAAAACTCGAGCGCGTCATCAGTTTGGCGTTGGCGTTTCGCGCAAGCCGTACATCGAGCGATTCGTCTTCAGCGGAACAGCAATCACGCCGCAAGGGATGTTCGCGCTCGAAGCAGTGAACAGCCTGAAGGATTCGGCTGTGGTTGTGTTGAATCATTTTTACGGAAAGTTCTCGCGGAAGGAGGTTGAGAGCGTTGGCGTGCTTCGCTCCATTCGTCGTGACGGCGATACGCTTGTGACGCTGTTCCGCGACACGCTCGGCGTCGGCGAGTCTGTTCTGATCGATTCTGCGACGTACCTGTTGCGCGGCAAGGGTTCGCAACGGCAACAGGTGTCGCGATGCGCCCGCGGCGACACGGTTCGACTTGTGCTCGGCTTTCTTCCTGCACGAGAGCAGCTTCGCACACTCGTTGGCGGGTTGCCGCGCATCGTTGTTGAAGGCCGGAACGTCGCGATTGCGGACAGTTTGCCCGGCCTTACCGGCAAGTTCACTGAAACTCGCCACCCGCGCTCGGGCGTTGGTTTCTCGCGTGACAGCTCGGTGGTCTACTTAGTTACTGTGGACGGCAGGCAGTCGTCGAGTGCAGGGATGTCGCTGAGCGAGTTTGCCGACCTGATGATCGAGGTCGGATGCTATCAGGGTCTCAATCTTGATGGCGGCGGCTCAACCGCCATGGTCGTGAACGGCGAGGTCGTTAATACTCCTTCTGATGCAAAAGGTGAGAGGGCGGTGGCTAATGTGCTGCTGGTGGTGAAGCGATTACGCTAATGGCTATACAAAAAAATGAGGAAACAAGTCTTCCTCGGGAATGTAGCGACTCGCCTGTTTGAAGATTCCTCGAATCGTTCCCGAATCGACTTCTTTGTGTCGGGGGATTGTGAGAGTCTGCTTGCTTCCGCTTCCAGAGATGCGACGCATCTTGACATGAGAACCGCGTTGGTCACGGACGACAAAACCAAAGTGCTCCAGAATCGATATGATGTCATCGCCTGAGAGTCTTCGCGGCTTAGGCATAGAGAGGTTCTATCTCCATGGTAACGAGCAGTGTCGGATTAGGGGCCAGTCCAAATTCCTCAAGGTCTTCTCCATTGAGATGAAGGGAGACTGCCTCCTGAAGATTACTCACGGTCTCATCGAGGGTCTTGCCTTGCGTTACAACACTTATTTCCACACACTCCGCGACATAGTAGTCCTCGCCCCTTCGTATTACGGCTTTGATATTTTTCTGGAGTTGCGCCATCGCGTCATCCTTGTGATTGTCTAAAACCATTCTACCGAAAGGCCAGTTGATAGTCAAGCAGCAGTAGAAGAACCACGGCCATTCGAGCCAAGACAACAAAACGCCGGAGACTCTGAGGTTTCCGGCGCACAAGGTCATGTGTGACTGGTGGTGAGAAGCAATGAGTCATGCAGCGAGCAGAGTTTCTGCTGACACTCCTAGCTTTGCATGAAGGACCCGCATCGTCGGCAGCGTAAGTCGGCGTCGACCGCGCAATAAATCATCGGCTCGAGTTTGGCTACCGAGAATTCTTCCGAGATCTTTTCTTGTAAAGCCTAACTGCTCCATTCGAAACTTGATGGCTTCGATGGGATCGGGGGGAGCAATTGGGTAGTGTTCCTGCTCGTATGCCTCAACGAGTAACGAGAGAACGACAAGCCTATCCTCTTCTTTTGATCCAACGCGACAATCGACAAGCTTGTCAATTTCAGCGAGAGCTTTCCGATACTCCTTCACGCTTCTGATGGGTCTCGTTTCCATTCTCAAATCTCCCTGATGTTGTCTATTCTGTCGCTCGCGGGAGGCAGGGCGACAAACGTTGCGCCGAAGAACGCTGCTCGGCTTCGCGGCATAATAGACTGTGTTGACGGGGAGAACCAATCGGCAGCCCCACATCAATCTGACAGCTCAACAAAGGGGACCTCGACCTGGTGCAAATCAGTGCAATCCAAGGCTCTGATCGACGACTCGACGTGTCGAGATTCTTCCTGCCTGCCCTGCCTACCGGCAGGCAGGCGGCAGGCACGGCGGCTCTGAAATGCGAGCCTCAGAATGAGAGTCAGTTTGCGCTTATCGGTTGCTTCTCCGCCGCGGCGTTTATCGGTTCGATGCGATAGGAGTGGGTCATCTTCACGCCCTTGCTGAGCATCGCGTGAACGGAGCAGTACTTCGTTGTTGAAAGATCGATGGCGCGCTCGACATCGGCGGGATTGATGTTCTCGCCATACACAACATACTCCACATGCAGCTCATTGAACACCTGCGGATGCTCCTCCCGCGTTGTTCCCGATACGATCACCTCAACGTTTTCCACGGGCACGCGTTTCTTTTTCAGAATCGGAATCACATCCATCGCGGTGCAACCGCCGACCGCAAACATGAGAAGTTCTTTCGGCGTTGGAGCGGCTTCGCTGCCGCCCGTGTTCGGCCCGCCATCCATCACCACCCAATGCTTTGAGTCTGATTTTGCGACGAGCGTCGTGCCCTGAAGTTGTTTGATGAGTGCGGTCTTCTTCGCCATGTGTGTACGTCCTTCTTCGTGACTGTGAGTTCTTTTTGAAAGCGCAGATTGCGTGCCACGAATTCGCTGCCGAAAAAATGGGGATTCTTCTGTGGGGGAGACAGTTGATTCCGACTTTTGGGATTTGAATTCCACGTCCTGCAAACCAAAACCCCGTCAGAACCGGCGGGGTTGTTCTTCAACGTATATGATGCAAGCTGGACGGTCTGCGGGTCAGTCGCGCATCTAATAGCCTTCGGCGTGAAGCTTGATTTTTCCTCGAAACGCATAGAAGAGGTAGGTGAAATAGCCGAGTGCGATGATGATGCCAATCGTCCACCACACAATCCCAACGCCAAGTCCGTAGCCTGATGCAGCAGTATTGTAAACAGTGAGATTGAATTCCGGATCGGTGGACGCGGGCAGAACGTTCGGGAACAATCCGAACGCCGTGCTCGCGAGCATGCCCACAATGAATGCGGAGGAAGCGAGAAATGCGCGCGTGTCTTGACGCTTTCTGTTGAAGTAGATCATGCCAACGAGTCCCGCAGCTGCGATCAAAGGAAATATCCATCCCCACCAATGTTCGGAGTAGTTGCTCCAGATTTCGGGTCTGATGGATGATGCCGCAATCAGCGTCGCAACCGCGAGAATCAAAACTCCCCACACGCTGCGCGATGCGATCTGTTGCGAGCGTTGCTGAACCGCGCCTTCGGTTTTCATCCCCAGATAGTTTGCGCCATGAGTCGCCAACGTGAACAGTCCAACCAATCCCATCATGACCGTGAACCAATCGAGTATGCCGGCTTCCGGCTGCACGGTGAACGAAGTCCAGAGTGGTTCGAAGAAATAGCCTTGCTCGTTGAGCGGCACACCGCGTACAACATTGCCGAGTGCCGCACCGAGAAAGATGGCGAGCAGTATGCTGCCGATTGCAAACACACCGTCCCAGAATGTCTTCCACATCGGATGGTTGACGTGGTGGCGAAGCTCAATGCCGAGTCCGCGCATCATCAACAGCCACAGTACAATCATGAGGGGCAGATAAAATCCGCTGAAGCTGGAGGCGTACAGCAGCGGAAAGGCAAAGAAGAGCGTGCCGCCCGCAGCCAGTATCCAGACTTCGTTGCCGTCCCACACCGGACCAATGGCGTTGAGCACGGTACGGCGTTCGTCATCATTCTTCGCCACAAGCAAATGCAAAATGCCTGCGCCGAGATCAAACCCATCGAGTATCGTGTACATCGCCAGCATAAACGCGACAACGCAAAACCAAAGTGTTTCCATCGAGTACTCCGTTGCTTCGTAGGTGACTGTTCAAAATCTGAAATTCAACCCTGAACCCTGAACCCTGAACCCTGAACCCTGAACCCTGAACCCTGAACCCTGAACCCTGAACCCTGAACCCTGAACCCTGAACCCTGAACCCTGAACC
>JACRFA010000255.1 GCA_016218065.1 Ignavibacteriota bacterium
GCCGCACCAAATCCTGATAGCGCGAAATCTCCGCACCCGACAACACATGACTCAGCGACGGAATGACCTGGCTGGTCGTCGATCGCACAATTTCCACTTCTTCATTTTGGGATGGGTAGTCGAGCCAGAGATTGAACATGAACCTGTCGAGCTGCGCTTCGGGCAGCGGATAGGTTCCTTCCTGCTCAATCGGATTTTGCGTCGCAAGAACAAAGAACGGCTCTTTGAGCGTGTAGGTTTTTCCCGCGGCAGTCACGCGGTGCTCTTGCATTGCTTCGAGCAGCGCAGCTTGCGTCTTCGGCGGCGTGCGGTTGATCTCGTCCGCAAGAACGATATTCGCGAAGATCGGACCGTGAATGAACTTGAATGCTTTCGCTCCGGTCGCAGTATTCTCTTCGATGATCTCCGTACCGGTGATGTCGCTCGGCATCAGATCGGGCGTGAACTGAATGCGGTTGAAGGAGAGGTCGAGTACCTGCGCCAGCGTGCGGATGAGGAGTGTTTTGGCAAGTCCGGGAACACCCACGAGCAAGCAATGCCCGCGTGCCAGGAGCGAGATCAGCAATTGCTCGACAATCTTCTCCTGCCCGACGATGACCTTCCCGATTTCTTTTCGAAGCGCTTCGTATGACTCTTGGAGCTGCCGTGCGGCGTCCACGTCATTCATCTGGGGTGCCGATGAGATGTTTGCCAAACCCGGTTCCTTACTGACAATTCAATCAACAGTTGACCGACGGACGTCCCGACGCCGGCTTATAAGCGCGACTCCCAATAGATGCTCTTGCGGAGATCTTGCAGCCACGCTGCGTACTCACGCTGACGTTTGTAGTTGCTTGCCACCGTTTCGACGCGGCGATAGTCCCGCTCGAGATCAGCCTTGTGCGTGGGAGTGCGCTTCTTCAGCCACACGATGCTGTACCCGTACTGGCTTCCGACGGGAAGTCGTACCGGATCGCTGATCTCACCTTCCTTCATCGTTGAGACGACCGGGTAGAGATCTTTGTCAAGCTGTTCAAGCTCGAACGTTCCAAGATTGCCTCCAATGCTGGCTGTTTCGTTCTGCTCAGAATATTTGCGCGCGAGCTCGGCAAAATTTTCTCCCGCGAGCGCCCGCTGCTTCAGCGAGCTGAGCAACGCCTTCACCGAGTCATCACCTGCTTCCGTGCGTTCGACGCGCAGCAGAATGTGCCGCGCATGCACGGCGTCGCCGCGGCGCTCCAGCAATTGAATCAGATGTACGCCGAAATCCGTTTCAACGATGCCCGACAGCTCGCCTTCTTTCAGCGAGAAGACTGCCGTCTCGAATTCCTTCACAAACAAACCGCGCCGAACAAATCCCAGATCGCCGCCCTGCGCCGCTGAGCCTGGATCCTGGGAGTGGCGCATCGCGAGATCTTCGAACTTCACTCCCGCTTTGATGCTGTCGATCAGCAGTTGCATCTTGGCGCGGGCCTGCGCTTTCGCAACAGGATCGAATTTTGGTTTGATGAAGATGTGCGCCAGCTCGACTTCTTCCGGCACTTCACCGAGACTATCTTTGTACGTGGCAAAAAACTCTTCAACTTCTTTGCGACTGATTTGCGTCGAGCCGAAACGCTGCTGCTGCAAACGCTGCGCGAGAAGGTTCTTCTTCATCTCATCGCGAAACTCGCGCTTGATGCGCGTGATCGGCATGCCATACATCTCTTCGAGTTTCGCTTCCGAGCCTGCCTGCGTGATGCGCTGTTGAATCACCTGATCGAGCTGCTGCGTCACTTCATCTTCCGAAACCACGACGCTGTCCTCAATCGCCTTCTCAACAATCAGCTTCTCGTTGATCATCTGTTGCAGAACCTGATCGCGCACGCCCGCGGCCTTCGGGTCGAGCCTGTTGCTCATGACGAAGAACTGCACCTGCGCATTCAACTCCGATTCAAGAATCATCTCATCGCCGACCACCGCAACAATTCTGTCCAGCGTTTGCGCTGAACAGACCGAAACCGCCAGCGTGAGTAACCACAGTATTTTCTTCATACCAACTTCCACTTTCTTTCGCTTAACGTTAATGAGCAGTCGAATCGACTGCATCGAGCCGCACGTCGACGGGCGTGGCTGCACGCAACGCCGTCACCAGGGAATCGTATCGCTGCTTGCGTCGGTCCATCAGCGATCGCTCGCGCAACTCTTCGCGCACGTAGCCGAATTCCGGCGTCTCGCCCTGCCGACGGATGTTGTGCACCACCGCAACGCAATACCCGACGTTCGTCTTGACAACAAACGACGGGCTTTCCTTATTCAACGTCCGCGCAATCTTCCAGAGTTCCTCTGGATAGAGAACAGATTGCGAAAAAAATTCTCGCGTCGCCAGGCGCAACATCGACGCTTGCGCTGTCGGGTCGGCGACGGCTTCCTCCCAGCGGGCCCTGCGCAAGAGACGAAAGCGGAACGCCGTTGCGGCATCCCGCTCGCCAAAGATCGCAAAGCTCATTTGTGCAACATCTTCGCGCAGCCGGTACGCGTCTGCATGATTCCGAAATTCAGTCTCCAGATCCGCTGCGCTCACCGACGCGCTGTCCTCGTAGAGCGCCTTGTCAAGAAACGCGTTGATGATGAGTTGCTTTCGCGCATCCTCAAGCTGCCGCCTGACAACGTCGGATTCGGTGAAGCCGCGCTTCAACGCCTCCTGATACAACAGCTCCGTTGTGACCCACTCGCTTACGTACTGCCGCGGGAATGGTTGCTTCCCTTCCGCGAGTTGCATCTCCTTCTCCGTGAGTTGCGCATTGCCGACACGCGCAACGTACTTCTCCCCATCGGAGTTTTGCGAACAACTCTGCAGAAGATATCCAAGAGCCGCAAGAGCGACCAGCCTATTGAACCGTGGCAAACGCGTTTTTCAACACCTCTTTGTGCTCAACCACCGGGAATCGCGTCCGCAAGCCGTCGAGCCATTCCTTCTCCAGGCGCTTTGATTCGAATTCCTGGAACGAGCTTGACACTTCCGTTCCCGCTTCCTCGTACGTCTTCTGCCGCGCAGGTTCTTTCTTATTCAGGCGAACGATCGTGAAGTTGCCGCGATAGTTGAACGGAGCAGCATAGCCGCCGGCCGTCAGCGAGTCGGCCTTGAGCGTGCGCTCGTCGGTCGCAACCGGCAACACCTGATTGTCAACGCTGCCCACGAACCATGACCGACGATTCAGAATGTCGATGTCGATCTTGCCGTTGACTTGATCGACTTCCGATTTCTTTGTGGTGATGTCTTTCATCGTTGCCTCAGCTTCGGTTGCTGCAACCTGCTGCGGACGAACGTACGTCACGATGCGCGCATCATCGACGCCGTACTTCTTCTTCAGAAGCTGCTTGATGGCGTCGATCCGCTGCGCTGCTAGCTTCTCATTCTGCTTCTTCTTGCTTGTCGTATCCGGGTGAGCGACAATCTGAATGCGCAACGATGCGTCGGACTTCAGGTCGTCGCCCAGCGTCGCGAGCGTCTTCGCCGCGTCTTTGCCGATCGTTGCTTTCCCTTTTGCAAACTGTGTGCTGAAGTTGTTTGCTGAGCGCATGCGGATGGAATCAGCCGCAACGATTTCTTCGAGCGTCTTGCCTCCCGTAATCGCTGCGTGCACATGATGTGCGATGGAGTCGTTATACATCGACGCAGACGTCAGGTTCACGCGGTCGGGCCACACAAATTTGTCGCGGTTCGCATCGAAGTACTGCTGTAGCACAGTGTCGTTCACGACCACTCTGCCCCACACGCGTTCCTGTTCGATCTGATACAACAGAATGCCATCTGTGTACTCTTTCATGATTCCGGCAAACTCGGGATAGTCCTTCTCAATCGTTTCGCCCTTCACCTGGAAGATGAGTTGCTCGGCAATCTTCGCCAGTTGCTGCCGGAGCGCGCCGGAATTGAGCGGAATGCTTGCCATATCCTGACGGCTCTTGATGATCGCAACAACGCTGTCGCACGAAACGGCGCGTGCGCCGAATTTGTACAGCGGCTGCTTGCCCAGTTCCGGCGTCATTGTCGATGACCACGCGCTATCACGCGTTGTCTTCGTCGAATCGAATGCGACAACAAACTTGTCCGCGGCTGATTCCACCATGCTGTACTGTGTCTGTGACTTTAGCTTGTCGAGCAGCTTGTTGTAGTCTGTCTGGAATCGTGTCTGCTGGTAGCTCTGTTGGATTTCCTTCTTGGCTTCGTCAAACGACTTGGGTGGACGCGCTTCGTACTGCTTGATGAGATGATAGCCGTAGATTGTTCGCACCACTTCTGACACCTGTCCGGGTTTGAGCTTGAATGCTTCTTCATCGAACGGCTGAATCCAGCGCGCACGCTGGAACCATCCGAGATCGCCGCCGCGAGGCGCCGAGCCGGGATCTTCCGAGTTGCGCATCGCCAGCTCCGCAAAATCAACGCCCGTCTTCAGGCTGTCCTGAATCGCCTTGATTCGGCTGTAGGCCTTCAGCGTGTCTTCCGGCGACGGAGTCTCACCCAAGAACCTGATCATGATATGGCTGGCTTTGATCTCGCCCGACGACGGTCGTCGATCAACCACTTTGATTATGTGCAAGCCGTACTGCGTGCGAATCGGCTTCGGTGTGAGTTCCCCTGCTTTCAACGCAAAAGCCGCGTCTTCAAACTCCGACACCATCCGTCCCGCAGTGAAGTAGTAGAGATCGCCCTTGTTCTGGCTGACGGAAGGATCGTTCGAGTTGGCGACTGCTAGCGATTCAAACGATGCGCCTGCGCGCAGCAGTGCAATCAAGCTGTCCGCTTTCGCGAATGCAGCAGCAGAATCTTCCCTGGACGCGTTGGGTGCAAGTTGAATCAGAATGTGTTTCGCGCGAACTTCCACTTGTCGCGCATCGTACAGCTTCTTGATGCCCGGCGTGTTCACTTCGCGTTCCGTGAGATACGAGGCAACCAGGCTTCCCTTATACTGTGCAATTTCACTTTTGATTTCCGGACGCGTGTCGAGTCCGCTCGCGTAAGCATCGGCGAGTTTCAGATTGAACTTCGTCATCAGATCAAGAAAACGCTCGCGTTCTTCCTGAGTGGATGCTGCCGCTTGTTCGCGGCTCGTATTGCTTTTGAGGTAGAGGTTTTCGTAGTCGCGAAGAGTAACATCGGTCTTGCCCACCTTCGCAACAATCTGATCTCCCGCTTTCGGCGAACAACCCGTCATCACAAACACACTGACACCCACCAGGGCCACGCAGCATAGTCCTGCGAGTTTATTGAAGAATTGCATAACGACATTTACTCCGTAAATGGTACAAATGGATAGGATTCTGGATGGTTTTGCGCTCACTATGGTAATGAAAAGAGGCGTGACATTCAAGGAAGGAAATTCGAGCAGAATTCCTGACTTCTGACCTCTAACCTAACTTCTGTTTTGCCTGGGGCTGCCGATTGGTGTTCCTCGTCAACACGACGGTTTATGCCTGCCTGCCGGCAGGCAGGCCGCGAAGCCAGACAGAGTATCTCGCGCCAACCAGTGTCGCCCTGACTGCCTTGCCCGCCAGCAGGCGGCCCAAAAAAGTTCTACCGCGGTTTCACCGTCAGCACGTGGCAGGGCGCGAGACGCACGACCTTGTCGGTAACGCTTCCCAACACCGCATGCACAAGTCCCGACATGCCGTGCGTTCCCATCACGATCAGGTCGATCTTCTTCTCATTCACCACGTTCACAATTTCCTGCTGGACTTTGCCGGAGCGAATGATCAGCTCGGCGCCCTTCACGCCGAGAATCTTCGCGGCGTTGCGCATCTCGCCGGCCACATGCTCGATAACACGCTCATCCAGCTCCTGCTGCGAAATGCCGAAGCGGTACGCGTACACGGGAGCAATTTCGGAAACGTGAAGCAACCAGATTTTCCCGCCGAACTTACGGGCAATGGTTATCGCCGGCTTGAATGCCGCGAACGACGCTTTCGAAAAATCCGTGGGAACGAGAATGCGCGAGTACATAGTCGTAATCCTTTTTGGTTGGAGATGAGAAGACCTGGGGCGAGCAGAGCGAACGTCAGCACATCCGAGTCGAAGCCGCTATTCTTTCGCGACGCCGAGACATGCGAGCAGCGTTTCTCTGTCGAGCCGTGCGACCGCGGAACAGAGCGTTCGCCCGCTGATCCACATGGCAACGGTGTAGCCGTCATCGTTTGTGGCCGTGTACCAGCCGGTGTCGCGGAGTTCATCTTGAATATCGGCGGCAAGATGCATTGGCGAGCCGTTCTGCACTTTCTCCCAGCAGGTCTCGTACACGTAAATCACCGTCGAGTTCTGATGATTGTACACGAGATGCGCGAGCTTGTCGCCCTGATATTCATTCAGCACGCCGCCCACGAGCCTGCAATCGCGTGTCTTGGGCATCACGACGGGGAATTCTGTTTGGCCGTTGAAGAACGCCTGCACACTCTCCAGCGCCGCGGAAACAAACTGCGGCTTAATGCGTCCGCTCGAGACTGCGCTGAAATTGGCTAACGATTGCTTGATAACATCATTGGGAGGAAGAACGGAAGCTTCGATGACGTTGGAAGGTCTGTCGGGCTTGCTCACAAGCATCACGATCACGATCGCCGCTGCTGCAAACGCCATTGCCGGCTTGAAGTACATCGAAGTAACCAGGCCGCGCCACCAGGGCGCTCTGGCACCATCAGGGTCTTCCGATGCTAGCCTCTCGGTAATTCGCTGCATCACATCGCCCGGCGCCGATACGCGTCGGCAGCGTTGCCGCACAAACATCCGCGTAAACGACTCGATCTCAAACTGCTGCTTGCAGCGGGGACATTGAGATAGATGGTCATCAACCAACTGCTGCTCGCGTTGCGTCAACGCGCGATCAACAGCAGCTGTAATCTGCTCCGCTATGTCCTTACACTCCATGGCACCACCAAACCGTTATCAAAATATTCCGGGTCTGCTCACTTTCTATTTTCGTTCCTCGACAAAGCCGCGCTTCTTCGCATACTCAGTGAGTTTGGAACGAAGAAGATTTCGTCCGCGATGTAACCGTGACCGCACCGTTCCAATCGGACATTCGACAAACTCCGCCACTTCCTCGTACGAGAGTCCTTCAAGATCACAGAGGATGACCACGGTCCTAAAATCCGCGGGAAGACTTGCTATTGCTGCAGCAACATCATCGTCGAGAAGATTATTGTAGATCGTTTCCTGGGAGTCGCTCGTCTCAACGGTTCCCCCGCGGACGCTGTTGTAGAAGTTCTCGACCTCCTGATACTCAACCGTCTCCGGTTCCTTCTTCTCTTTCCTGTAGCGGTTGATGTACGCATTCTTCATGATCCTGAACAACCACGCGCGAATATTCGTTCCCTGCTCGTACGACTCCCAGAAGCGGAATGCTTTGAGATACGTTTCCTGCACGAGGTCCTCCGCATCAGCTTGATTGAAGGTCATGCGCAGCGCATAATTGTACAGGAAGTCCATGTGCGGAAGAGCTTCGCGCTGAAACGCTTCTTGTTTGGGTGATGTGAGAGAACGTGCCATTCGTGCCGTGGTATCAAAAAAATCTTCCAAGGCAAGGTACTATTTTAGCCCTGGACATACAAGCATGGGCGCGAATAGGTTGTACAGCGTAAACTAGCTCTGAGTAGTCTGATCGGGTTGACATTCGCTTGCGCTTTTTGTAGGATTGTGCGAGTTGCTTTCTGTTCATTTTCATATCCTTGGGGTGAACGGATGCACCCAATGCTTACTGCCAGACCGGACCACTGCGAAATCCCGGACCAATTCCTCATCGGTCTTTAACACAACCCTCGCGCCGTTCACACTGATTCACGTTCCGCACCGACAACCAATGGAAAGTTGGCTCACTCATGAGGTGAATCATGACCATACGGACCACACAGTAGGAACTTACTTTGATACCGAGAAACAGAGAAAGACTCTTCACGACCAATACACTGACGACCTCGCTACGCGTATCAGTGGCACTGATATCAATTGCGACAGCACTTCTTGCCTTGCGCCC
>JACRFA010000265.1 GCA_016218065.1 Ignavibacteriota bacterium
TGAGAATGTCGTTCTGAATGGTGCCGGAAATCTTCTTGAGATCGGCGCCTTGCTTCTTGGCGAGCGCGACATACATGCAGAGGAGCGTCGATGCTGTCGCGTTGATCGTCATCGACGTCGTCACCTTCTCCAGCGGGATGCCGCCGAACGCGACTTCCATGTCGGCCAGCGTGTCGATGGCAACGCCGACTTTGCCGACTTCGCCTTCAGCAAGTTTGTCGTCGGAGTCGTAGCCGATTTGCGTGGGAAGGTCAAAGGCTACGGAGAGACCGGTGGTTCCCTGACTCAACAAGTAGCGATAGCGTTGATTGGATTCTTCAGCCGTACCGAAGCCCGCATACTGCCGCATCGTCCAAAATTTTCCACGGTACATCGTCGGGTACACGCCGCGGGTAAAAGGAAACTCGCCGGGAAAGCCGAGCTTTGAATACTCATCGCCCTCAACGGGCGTGTAGAGTCGATCGATCGTGATGTCAGCGTCGGTCTTGAATGATGTTCTTCGTTCCCCGAATTTGTTGATGATGGGATTCACTTGTTGTTCTTCCCACCGGGTCTTTTCAGAATTGATTTCAGCTTTAGGATAAGGAATAGTCATTGTCGATTGTTCATTATTGAAAGTGCCATAAAATAATACAGAAGACTCGTGCGAGAAGCAAGCCGACCTCATCTCCACTCGATGCGCGTGAGGTTCGTCCCATCACTTTCAAACATGATTGCGCCGTCTTCATCCGTGCGAAGAACAGTTGAGCCAACTGCTGCAAGCCTCGCGATGACATCATCCGACGGATGTCCGAACTTGTTGTGCAGCCCGACAGACACTACCGCGTATGATGGTCTCACGACGCCGAGAAATTCTTCAGATGAGCTTGTTTTGCTTCCGTGGTGACCTACCTTCAACACCGTCGATTGCAGAAAGCGTCCATAGCGCGTAAGCATTTCTTCCTCTGCCTGCCTCTCCGTATCGCCGACGAGAAGAAACGATGTCGAGCCGAAGCAAAGTTTTAGCACAACAGATTCATTGTTGTTGCTCAGCGCCAGTTGTGGTGTGTTTGTATGATGAACTTTCTCAGGCGGATGAAGAACGTACACGCGAGCGCCGCCGATGTCGAGAACGAGACTGTCAGCTCTTCCCACTCGTTGACAACACTTTTCCTCCTGAAGCGCCTCAACGTAGTCGCGATAGAGAGAGTCGTTCGTGGCAATGCCATTGTCAATCACACTCTTCACTTCACATGCACGAAACACAGCAGGCATCCCGCCGATATGATCGCCATCGGGATGAGAGGCAACGACGTAGTCGAGCTTTGCAATTCCTTTCCGCTTGAGAAACGGTACGACGTTCCGTTCTCCGGCATCGTAATCGGCGTTGCGCATGCCGGCATCGATAAGCATCGTCTGTCCGTTGGGGAATTCAATCAGCGACGCGTCGCCCTGCCCGACATCGATAAAACTGACGCGAAGAGAACCGTTCGTTCGTTCCGGCGTCGATCCTGGAAGGAATGCGACAACATTGAGTGAGATGGCAAGGAACAGCAGCGCCTTCTTGAGAACAATTCTGTTTTTGAGATGAAAGAGAACGATAAGCCCGGCATAAAACGGGACCGAAAGCATCGGACTGAATCTCAACGTGTCAACGTACGCCCATGAACGAGTGCCGCTCCAGGTCGCGATGAACAGTATCAACTTGAGCAACAATCGATTGACAGCGCTGAAGACTTCGGCAACCCACACGCTTATCCAGCCGACGAGAGAAGTGACGAATCCCAGCATCACGCTTGCACCGACAAGCGGGATGACGAAGATGTTCGTGAGAATGCCGACGACAGACACTCTGCCGAAGTACACTGCTGTCAGCGGAAGCGTGCCGAGAGTAGCAACGAGCGACACCGCGCAGACTCTCAAGAGGGCAATCGCTGCTCGTCGCCACAGAGCATCGCCGTGCAGTTTCGAAATCCAGGAGTTTGTGATTGGGTAGAGATAGATGATGGAAAACACCGCGGCAAATGAAAGCTGAAATCCGACATCGTAAAGCTGACGGGCATCGTAGAGCAGAATGAGCAACGCAGCAACGCCGAGTGAGTTGAATGCGTTCGTTCGCTCGCCGAGCAACTTGCCGCCAAGAACCACAATCGTCATAATGGTTGCGCGAACGATGGGAGGCTGATTGCCGGTGAGCAACATGTAACAGACCACGCCGACGCAGACAAGAATCATCTTGATCGTACGACTGAACCGAAACAGTCCCAGCAGCGTCATGTAGAATCCGACGACCACAACGACATTCGATCCAGAGACGGCAAGGATATGCGAGATTCCTGAGTTCATAAACGCTACGCGCGTCGGGTACGGAATGCCGGAGCGTTCGCCGATCAGCAGTCCCTTCAATAACTCTCCTTCCGCATCGCCAATTGTTCGATCAATCATTGTGAGAATGTAGAGTCGGGTCGGCAAAATCACTTCGCGCATCAACCGGTCATACGGTGTGCACCGATACTCAGAATCGATGACCGATACGTTCGAGTGACCGCGAACCCGCATGAGAAATCGAATTCCCTGCGCTTCGCAGTAAACACGTGAGTTGAACTCGCCGGGGTTTCTTTCTTCCGACGGACGATAGAGTTCGCCTTTGAGTTGCAGAAGGCTGCCGTGCAAGAGCGAAGGCGTAACGGTGTCTTTCTGTTGGCGAACAAGCGTCACTGCAACAAGCGGCTTTCTCGAGACAGGAATGTCGGCAGCTTGTTCAAGCTCAATCAGAAAGCGCGTCTTGTTTTCGAAGACTGAGACGGCATCGTGAATACGGCCAATCACGGCGACGGCTTTCCGATGGTCCATCGCAAACGCAAAATCAGTGTCGATGCCGATCTTCAACGCTCCCATCATCAGAATCAGCACTGCAAGACATGAACTTAGAAACGCGGTTGAGTTTCTCTCCAACACAAAAAGAACAACGCAAAGGATGAACGTACAGCAGCAGGCGACGAGAAGCAGCGGCGTTGGACAGTGCAGAAGGTTTCCCATGATCACGCCGCAGGCAAACAGTGCGGCCAACAGGAGTGAAGGAATTGTATGGATGGAGAAGTTTTTCATCCCGCCGCAAAGAAGAAAATGGGACGACCACTAAGGCGCAGCAGTCTCGGTGATAAATCTACAGAGCGTAGGCGTAACAACCGTGAGGTCGGGAGACTTCAACATCGCTTCAGCCACTTCGTGATGACGAAAGCCGTAGAGTATCGCCGGCACCGGGTTGCGCGTGTGAACTTTTGTTGACATGTCCTCGATATTGCCGTGATCGCTGGTAATGAACAGCAGCGTTGTGTTGACGTTCAGATTCGAAAGAATGCCTTGCAGCATCGCGTCGAACAACTGAAGCGCGTCGACTGCGTCAGGCAGTTTCTCGGAGTGTCCGGCTTTATCCGTGCGCCAATATTCAAACAACACGAAGTCAAATTCTTCGGCGAGTCGTACCAGTCTCGCGCCGGCTTCCGCCGGATCGATCTGCGGAATGTTGTAGCCCATCCGCGGCCACGCGGCGTTGGTAATATCCGCGGACAATGCACGACCTTTCTCCAACACGTCAACAGTGTGTAAAGGCATCTCGACAAAACTGCACGACAGTGTCGTGACCGTCAGCCGTGTTTGTCGTTGATCGAAGTAGTCAAAGAACTTCTGCGGATATGCGTTGGCAAAATAGGGTGTCCGCCGCGATTCTTTGAGTTGACGAAAGATGTTCTTCTCTTTAATGAGGGGTCGCAGGGTCGAGTACGGATACGGACCGAAATGTTTTCCGATGAGTTGCGGCGCGTTCACTCCGGTGAAGAGTGCAGTCTGCCCCGTGCCGCTCTGCGGCAGGCCCTCAACGCCGAGTGTTGCATCGAGTGCGACCGAAGTCGAGATGCTGTTACGCAGTTCAGGATTGTTGAGCGAGAGCATTTCGCCGTCGAGCATCGATCGCAGCGCCGGCAATGATGCCCGGAAGAATGGATTCACCGACGCATCTTCGACGCCAATCCCAACACCATCAAGAAAGAGCATCAGGACATGCATAGCGATCCTGCTTTCTGTGCGTTACTTACTCTCAATGAGAATCGTGACCGGACCGTCGTTGACGATCTTTACTTGCATCATTGCACGGAACACTCCCGTCTGCACTCGTTCATCTCCCAGCAGCGCCTTCATCCGAGCGACGAAAAGATCGTAGAGCGGTTCGGCTTCTTCAGGACGAGCGGCCTCGATGAAGCTCGGGCGGTTCCCTTTCTGCGCGTCGCCGTAGAGCGTGAACTGCGAGACAACGATGACGCTGCCACCGACATCCTTCAAGCTCAAGTTCATTTTGCCCGCGTCATCTTCGAAGACGCGCAGCCCGGCACACTTCTCCGCCAAAAACGTCGCCGCCTCGTGCGTGTCCCCTGTTCTGATGCCGAGCAGGATGACGTATCCCCTGCCGATACTGGCGTGAACGTTTCCATCGATTGTCACGCCGGCTTCGCTCACGCGCTGAACTACGACTCGCATCTATCGTCTCGCAGAAAGGACGCGGGGAATTCCCGCCATGTCGTCGAAGATCTGCACGTCGCGCAATCCGGCTTCACTAGCGATCCGCATTGCGGTCGCCGATTGGTTGAATGCCATTTCAAACAGAAGCGTGCCGCCCGGAAGCAGCCGCAACCTCGCAAGCTCAAGAAGTCGGCGAATGTACTTGAACCCGTCCCCTTCATCCGTCGTCGCAATGCGCGGCTCGAAATCGCGGACCTCGGGTTGCAGCAAAGCAAACTCCGACGATGACACGTAGGGTGGATTCGAGACAATCAGGTGGAACGCGCGGTCGGGCAGGAAGTCGGTCATCATATCGCATCGGAGAAATTCGACTGTCACGCCGTTCAGCTGTGCGTTTCGTTCGGCGACTTCGAGCGCTGGCTCGCTGATATCGATTGATGCGACTCGCGCATTGGCCGCGCATCGCGCAATCGCAACGCCAACAGCTCCCGATCCGGTACCAATGTCAAGCACAATCCTCGGCTCAATTCCCGATGAAGCAATCACCTCAAGAGCTTTCTCGACAAGCAACTCCGTTTCCGGCCGCGGGATGAGCACGTTCTCGTTCACTTCGAACGTCAGTCCCATGAACTCCGTCGTGCCAAGTATGTACTGCAGCGGCTCATGCGTGAGTCGACGCTTGAAGAGCACCTTGAATCGACTCAGTTCATCGGGGGTCAGCGGACGATCGAAATTCGTATAGAGTTGCAGGCGTGAGAATGTCAGGACATGAGCGAGGAGGAGTTCAACGTGAAGTCGAGCTTCGTCAAATCCGTGTTCAAGCAAATGCTGCGTCGACCACTCGATGAGCGTGAGGACAGTCCAAGCTTGTTTCTTCTCTGAGGGCGGAGCAGATGATGATTGCATACGGCAAGCAATATAATTGCCCACCGCAAGAAATGCAAAAGCGTTATGCCATCACCTTCTCCAACTTTTTCGCGAGTGTGTCGAGGCTCTCAAGCTCGCATCGCAGATCGGCAATATTCTTCGGTACGCTTTGCAGAAGCGCCTTCTTGCCGATGAGGACAACACAGAACTGTTCGTGGTACTGACGGCAGAAGGCGTGCAGGGCTTTCATCCCTCCGCGCTTGGGAGAGAAGCTGTGAAGCGATTCCAGAACAATCGTTTGGCCATCACGCGTTTTCTGCTTGAGCGTGATGTCGGGAACGAAGAGTTGTGGCGAACCGTTGGCCGCCGCTTTGACGATAAAGACATCGCTCGCATGTTGATGCGCAATGTCGTTGGCGATCAGCCACTCACACAACTGACGCTCGGTGAGTGTTCGTGCCGGATGGTCGCTTGACGATGCCCGTGACGTTGCTTGCGACACGAAACGAATATTCACGTCGGTCGATTTCGACGTCATACATTCCTCCGTACTGGTTCACAGCAGAACAGGTCACGCTATCGAATGCGCGGCGGCGTGCAGTCTTCGCGGCTCTTCCACTTTGAACAGCATGAACGCAATTCCGACGACCGAGACAATCGCGCCAATGGCAAAGACCGTCGCATAGCCGAACGCGTTGCTGATCACTCCTCCGAGCATCCCGACAAAATACAACGGAGCGAGCACCGTGTTCATCAAGCCGACGTAGGTTGCGCGTTGCTGGGGCGGACCGTATTCAATGGAGATGTTGTAGCGCGCGAGAAGTTCTGTTCCCAAATTTACGCCGAGGAAGATATAGACAAGGGTGAACCATTCAAGTGACGGAGAGAACAAAGCACAGAGGTTTGCACAAAACAACGCCGAAGCCGCAATTATGAGTGTGAGTTTGTTGCCGTGCCTGTCGGCAAGATACCCGATGCCGAGCGAGCTGCCAACCTGTATGGCAACAATCGCAAGCGTGAACGTGCCGACCACAGACTCGTCCGCTCGGAATTGCGAAAGTGCGTAGATGGTGTAGAACCCCATGGGCATCGTCGCGAGAATCTGGATGCCCGTCGCGATCAGAAAATTTCGGAAGGGAATATTTTCGCGAAGCACGCGGGGCAACTCGCGCATGTACGCAAACAGTTCTTTTCGTTCGACAATCGGACTCGGCTCTTCTTCAATCAGAGATGATTGCACGATGATCGATGCGGCCTGTAACAAAAACGCAAGCCCAAATGCGAGAGCGAAGCTCAGGGGAAAGGCATACTCCGCGAGAAACCAGGTGAGCGCAATGCTGAAGAAGAAGGCTCCGAGTCCGCCGATAGAACTTCTGATGCCGAAAAGCCGTCCACGTCGTTTGGTGGGAATCATCTTCGCAAACATCTCGAACCAGCCCGGTGTTGTCACACCGATAAGAATCTGATTCAGAGTGTACAAGATGAGGAACAACCACAACGCGGTTGCGGGATTGCGGACGCCGAAGAAAAGAAGGCACAACGAGATCAGCAAAATGAAAATTCGCTGCATCAGACCGTACTTGATCGCCCACGGCTTTTTCCATGCGTGTGCTTCGACGTAACGCGACGCGAATATTTGTGGCAGGAACACCCCGACCCAGGCGATCACGCTCACGACTCCGACTTCAATGTTGCCGCCGCCGAGTTTCGCAACAAGGGCGGGAAGAACAGTCTGCGGCGAGATCAGCGAGCCGGACGAACTGTACAGCGAACCTTCGA
Organism: Ignavibacteriota bacterium; assembly: GCA_016218065.1. Taxonomy (GTDB): domain Bacteria; phylum Bacteroidota; class Ignavibacteria; order UBA10030; family UBA6906; genus CAADGV01. The sequence continues at coordinate 7,141 of JACRFA010000265.1, forward strand.
TAAGGTTGAGCAGAAAATTTTTCTTTTCGACAGACGCATCCTTCAGGATTCCCATCGACTATCGAGCACTCATCCCTTCCGTTGCCGAATACGCTACCTCACCTCCTACAATCGTATGCAGCACGCGCACCTTGAGAATCTCACTCACATCGCACTTCATGATGTCGTTCGAGAGTACGACGATGTCGGCAAGTTTTCCGACTTCAATCGAGCCGCGGCGCCGTTCTTCGAATGCTGCATAGGCGGCCCATGTCGTGAACGCCTTGAGGGCCTCCTCCCGCGTCATTCGTTGGTCGGGATACCAGCCGCCATTGGGCCAGTTGGCTTCGTCCTGACGTGTGATTGCCGCATAGAAGCCGCGCAGCGGGTCAGGACGTTCGACTGGAAAATCCGAGCCGCCGGGAATGATGCAGCCGGTGTTGAGCAGTGAACGCCACGCGTACGCGAATTTTACGCGGGTCGGGCCGAGGCGATCTTCCGCCCAATACATGTCCGATGTGCAGTGAGTTGGCTGCATGGAGGGAATGACGTTGGCTTTCGCAAATCGTGGGATGTCAAGCTCATCGAGAACCTGCACATGCTCAACGCGGAACCTTGCGCCGTCCGCCTTTATCCGATTCGCCTTGAACACATCCTCAAAAATATTCAGCGCGATATGATTCGCCCTGTCGCCGATCGCATGCACGCATACCTGGAATCCTTTGTCGAGCGCCTGGGCGGACGCGGTGCGAAGCGCTTCGGAGGACGTCAGCGTCAGGCCGCGGTTTCCCGGATCGTCGGTGTACGGTTCGATCAGCGCCGCTCCGCGCGAACCCAGCGCACCGTCGACGTAGAGCTTCAATGCGCGAACCGTAAGCCGCTCATCATTTTGCCCGATGTCGGGACCCGATCGCAGATACTCTTGCCAATCCTTCCCGGTTCCTCCAATCGCCGCATAAATGCGAAACGGAAATCTGCTTTGTTCGATCAGCTTTTTGTAGATGTCGATAAGCTCCTTATCGACTCCCATGTCGTGCACTTCCGTCAGACCCACGCGTAAACATTCTTGCACTGCAGATTCGACTGCCCTGGTTCGTTCTTCGACAGAAGGCGCCGGCATGACCGAATCGATGAGATCGATAGCGTTGTCGATGAGGACGCCGGTCGGGTTTCCGTCGGCGTCGCGCATGATCATGCCGCCCGGCGGTTCGGCCGTTGCCTTCGTCACTCCAGCGAGATCGAGCGCTTTCTTGTTCACCCACAACGCATGCCCGTCGATCCGCTTCAGATATGCGGGATGATCGCCTGCAACATCATCCAGCATCTGATGTATCGGAAAGGATTTTGTTTCCCAATCGTTCTGATCCCACGAACGCCCGCGAAGCCACATGCCCTCCGGCAATGTCGCTGCCCATTCTGCGACTTTCGTTCGAATCTGTTCGACAGAAGTCGTGCCTTCAAGATTGAGATTTGAGAGCAATGCTCCCAGCCCTTCAAAGTGCGCATGTGCGTCGGTGAATCCGGGGTAAACAGCTTTTCCTTTGAGATCGATAACAGTGTCCGCCTCGAAATGCGACCGGATTTCCTCCGTCGTGCCCACTGCGGCAATTTCGTTCTCGCGAATCGCAATAGCTTCGGCAACGGAGTTCGCGTCATCCACCGTGTACACGACTCCGTTCAGGAGGATCAATGAGACTTTACGTTGCTGCATGTAATACCGTACGGCGAAGATTCCTACCCCGACCATCAGGGCAATCACGATGACAGTTTTGAGCTTCACAGGAAAGGATCAGGATGTGAGATTGGATGAGCGTGACTTTGAGTTGAATATAGCCAACCCCTCGGTTCGTTGCAACTCTGAGCAGTTTTCTCTAAGTTGCTCTCCACCATTTCAGCAATTCAGGACTTCCGTGAAAAAGAAAAAATATCCACCCGTTCCGACGCAACAGTTTTCCAAATTTGTTCACATCGTCAGGCGACTTCGCGCTGAGTGTCCCTGGGATCGCGAGCAGACGCATCAATCGATCCGTCACAGCCTGATTGAAGAGACGTACGAGGCGATCGAAGCGCTCGACGACAACAATCTCGACGAGTTGAGGAAAGAGCTTGGCGACCTGTTGCTGCATGTCGCGATGCATGCAACGATGGCCGAGCAGGAACAGAGCTTCACACTGAACGACGTTATCAGAGGCATCACGGACAAATTGATTCGACGACATCCGCATGTGTTCGGCGCGAAGCAAGTCGCCAATGCGCACGAGGTAAAACAAAACTGGGAACGCATCAAGATGAGCGAGGGACGCTCGTCGCTGCTTGACGGAGTGCCGCGGCAGCTTCCCGCGCTGCAGCGTGCGTTGCGCGTTCAGGAGCGGGCAGCGAAAGTCGGATTCGACTGGAAGAAGGAAAAAGATGTTTGGGCGAAGGTTCGCGAAGAGGGAGAGGAATTGAAGCACGCGCTCAAGAAACGAA
>JACRFA010000257.1 GCA_016218065.1 Ignavibacteriota bacterium
GATGCGCATGGTCGCCATCGGGTTCTTGATGTCGTGAATGATCGTGCTCGCCATGCGTCCGATGGCGGAGAGGCGTTCGTTCTGCACAAGCTCCCTGACCAGCCGCGCATTCTCGATGGCAATGGCTGCGTGAACAGAGAGCGCATCGATGAACTCTTCGTCCTCTTTCGTGAAAGCGCCGCCCTGCTTGTTCAGCAGTTGAAACACGCCAACGATTCTTCCCTCTTTGTCGCGCAGAGGCATGCAGAGCACATTGCGCGTCTTGTAGCCGCTTCTCCGATCGATCTCCGGGTTGAACCGGGGATCTTTGTACGCGTCAACGATGTTGATCGTTTCGCCGGTCTTCGCTACGTATCCAGCCAATCCTTTCCCCATCGGCAGCCGAATCTCGACGAGGTTCTTCCCATTCGCAATCTTGGACCAAAGCTCCCCGGTTGCTGCATCAATCAGATAGAGTGTACCGCGATCGGCATGAATACTCTCCGTCGCTGCGGAGAGAATCAACTCCAGCAGCTTGTCGCTCTCGATGGTGGAATTGACAACCTTGCTCGCCTCAACCAACCGATGGAGTTTCTCAACCTGACTGCCGAATGCGCGCGCATGCCGCTCCAACTCCGACACGAACATCTGATCCATCGTCCGCAGTCGCAGCGCGAGATGTTGCAGCAAGTTCTGCGCAAATGATCGGCTTTCATCCAGCAGCGAACGGTAGTGGTCGAAGCTCAAGCGCGCGATATGGCAATCGGCCGCTGCCTCGGCGCGGGCCGAACGGGGGAAACCGCCGATGAGCGAAAGCTCGCCGAAAAAATCGCGTTCATGCAACACTCCAAGCAGTGACTCTGAGCCGTATTTTGTATATTTTTTGATGTGAACCTTGCCCGCGAGAATCAGGTACAAATCTCTGCCCCGCGTCTTCTCGTCGAAGATTGTGTCGCCGCGTGTGAAGTGTTGCTGGCTGAGTTTGGAGGCGATGCGCTGAATCGTGCGCTTGCTGACGTTCGAAAAGAGCGTGTTTCGTTGAACGAGGTCAATGAGCGAAGCGGAGCGTGTAGCTCGTTGGGCTTTACGGACAGCTTGTGGGCGGGGTTTCTTCTTCATGGGGGAAACGTTGTCGAAGTAATGCAGCGAATGCCCCTCCAACTTCTTTTCATACAACAACGGGGCATCCCGCTCTGCGGGACCTGATGCAACGCGTGTCAAAGTTTGAGTTAGTATAGGTTATTTATTCAGCAGAATCAAGAATTCTCCGATCCTCTCATGCCCGAAGACATCATCCTGCGAACACATCATCTGAGCAAACGATTCGGCAAACGCTGGGCTGTTCGTCAGGTGAATCTCGAAGTGCGCCGCGGCGATGTGTTCGGCTTTCTCGGACCCAACGGAGCGGGCAAGAGCACAACAATCCGCATGCTGCTCTCGCTCATCCGACCGACCGAAGGCGACGTTCTCCTGTTTGGCCGGCCGCTGCGATCGCATCGGAGAGAATCGCTGACGCGTGTGGGCGGACTCGTCGAGCGAGCGGATTTCTATCTTTATCTCACTGCGCGGAGAAATTTGGAGATTGTTGCCTCGTTGCGCGGCGGCTGCCCGAAGCAGGAGATCGATCGCGTGCTGGAGTTGGTCGGCTTGCGCGAGCGGGCAAAGGACAAAGTCAAGACGTTCTCGCACGGCATGAAGCAGCGGCTAGGCATTGGGCAGGCGCTGCTTGGCTCGCCCGAGTTCATCATTCTCGACGAACCCACGACCGGACTCGATCCCCAGGGCATCAAAGAAGTGCGTGAGCTGATCAGGAGCCTTTCCGTTGATCATGCAATGACGATCTTTCTCTCATCCCATCTGCTCAGCGAGATTGAGCAGACCGCAACAAGCATGGCGATCATCAACAGGGGATCACTTGTTGTGCAGGGAAATGTTCGTCAGTTGTTGAATGAAGGCGGCAGTGTTGTACGGATTTCCGCAGAGCCTCTTGAGCAGGCCGAGGAAGCGGCGCGGCGTTTCGACGGAGTGCACTCAGTGCAGCGCAACGCCGACGTGCTGGAAGTGCGGATCAATCCCGAACAGGTGAGCGCGCTCAATGCCATGCTCGTGCAGACAGGCATTCGCGTGAACAGCGTGATTCCCAAACGATCACTGGAAGATTTCTTCCTCTCCATCACTGAAGGCACGTCAGACATCCAATAGTTCCGATGAGATCAATTCTCAAAAACGAAATCCTGAAGACGTATCTCAAGTGGAGAACGTACATCGGCTTCATTGCGGTTGCCGTGCTTGTTCCGATTGTCCAGCTTGCGTTCAAGCTTGAAGGCGGCGGCATCGTACGCAACATGACGAGGTCGTTGCAGCAAGATTTCTTCTTCGTCGGCAATCTCTTCAACGGATACTTCATCACCTACTTCATTATGCAGAGCTTGTGGGTGCATGTGCCGTTCCTGATCACGCTCGTTGCAGGCGATCAGCTTGCCGGCGAGTCAACCGGCGGGACGTTCCGGCTGCTGCTAATTCGACCCACGTCGCGCTCGGCAATTCTCTCCTCCAAATATCTGACGACACTCCTCTACTCGCTGACGTTGGTTCTCTTCCTCATCGGACTGAGTCTCACCTTAGGCTCTGCTCTGCTCGGCGCCGGCGATCTGATTGTTCCCGGACGGACGCTCACGATTCTGCCAAAGTCGGAAGTGCTGTTGAGAATGGCGTTGGCCTTCTCGCTTGCAACGCTCAGCATGTGGTGTGTTGCGTCGCTTGCGTTTCTCTTCTCATCGTTAGTCGAGAATGCCATCGGCCCGATCATCGGAACAATGGCGGTGATTTTCGTTTTCATTATCATCTCGAACATCCAGGTTGAATTCTTCGAGACGCTGAAGCCGTACTTGTTTACAACGTACTTCAACGTCTGGCAGAAAGCATTCGAAGAGCCGATACCCTGGGACACGATTGCGCAACACGCCGCGATCCTCGGCTGCTTCACCGTTGGCTTTTACCTCGTTACTTGGTATATTTTTGTCAGAAAAGATGTGTTGAGCTAGCCACGAGGAGTCGCGATGCAGAACAGAATCGAAGTCAACCCGGGCATTCACTTTGGAAAACCTTGTGTTGCCGGAACAAGAATTCCTGTCCTCGATGTACTGGAGTTGGTAAGCGAAGGGATTTCTTTTGCGGACATTGTCAAAGACTACTATCCCGACCTCACGCAGGAAGATATTCAAGCGTGTCTACGATATGCAATTGAAGTAGTTGGCGTGGAGGATATTCATCTCGCCAGGTCCGCATGAGATTCCTGGCCGATCAAGATGTCTGGGCAGCAACTATACTGCTACTTCGCTCGGCAGGTCATGATGTCGTTACGGCTTCGGAGTTGAAACTCTCAACCGCAGACGACCAAGAATTGCTGATGGAAGCAAAGACATTAGGTCGTATTATGATGACGAGAGACCGCGACTTCGGCAGCCTCGTTTTTGTGAAATACGCCGGATGTGGTGTGATCTATCTTCGAATCACCCCATCAACGGTCGCCGGCGTTCACAACCAACTCGTGCGGTTGTTAGAGACTTACTCGGCGCGCGATCTGCTGAACGCGTTTGTTGTAGTTGAACCCAGTCGCTACCGTTTTAGAAGACTCAAACAATAATGCCGTGTGAGGCAACTAACCCACCACTTCACTCAAAGCGTAATTTATATCCTTAACACGTACAAGGAGCTTCCATGAATCTTTCGGCCATTCAACAGGCTTTGCGCGATCGCAAGTTCGACGGCTGGCTGCTCTGCGATTTTCATAACCGCGATCATCTGGCGTATCGTGTGCTCGGTCTCGACATAACGAAGATGACAACGCGCCGTTGGTTTTACTACATCCCCGCGAAGGGCGAGCCGCGCAAACTTGTTCACAGCGTTGAGCCGCGCAAACTCGACTCGCTGCCGGGAAAGAAAGAGGTATTCCTCCCGTGGGTGCAGCTGCATTCGTCGTTGAAGAAGATGTTAGGCTCGCCGAAGAAGATTGCGATGCAGTATTCGCCGAAGAACAACATTCCCGCCGTGTCGCTCGTCGATGCGGGCACTATCGAGCTGGTGAAGAGTCTTGGGCACAAAATTGTTTCATCGGCGGATCTGGTGCAGATGTTTGAAGCGACGATCGACGAGCAAGGATACGAAATGCACAAGAGCGCGGGCGTGCTTGTCGATCGCGTTCGCGCAGAAGCGTTCGACCAGATACGGAATGCAATTGCCACCAACAGCGGACTGACGGAGTATCAGCTTCAACAATTTATCATGCGCAGGTTTGAGGAGAACGGACTCGTAACGGTCGATCCTCCGATTGTCGGCACGAACGAGCATCCTGCCGATCCGCATTTTGAATCAACGCCGGAAAATGCGCGGCCCTTCAACATGGGCGACACAGTGTTGATCGACATGTGGGCGAAATTGAAAAAGCCGGGCGCGATCTACTACGACATCACCTGGGTCGGATACATCGGCGATGCGCCATCTCCCAAATATCAAAAGCTATTCGATACCGTAACGAAGGCACGCGACGCCGCCATCGCGTTCGTGAAAGATCGGTTTGCGAAAGGAAAAATCTGCTACGGCTGGGAAGTGGATGATGCCTGCCGCAACGTTGTGAAGAAAGCCGGCTACGGAAAATATTTCGTCCATCGCACCGGGCATTCGATCGGCGAAGAAGTGCACGGCAACGGCGGCAACATCGACAACCTCGAGACAAAGGACGAACGTCAGTTGATGCCGGGATGCTGCTTCTCGATTGAGCCGGGAATTTATCTCGACGGCGAGATGGCAGTTCGCTCAGAGATCAACATGTTCATTCGCCATGACGGCGTCCCCGAAGTTACGGGCGAAATGCAAACGGAGTTGGTGAAGATATAACAGGATGTTGAAAAAGAAAGATATGATCCACGAAGAACACGCCTGCGTGCCGAAACGCTGCCCACCTGCCGGACAGCCAGGCACTCCGGCGCGCAGGCACGAAGGTGCACGAAGGTTCCTCTGGTACGAACTTCGTGGATAAGAACATAGGCCTTTTCAGCACCCTGATAGAGGCAACGTAAAGGACTATAGCCAACGTCGATTGACGTGCTGTCAACATCCCAGTCTCAACCACACACACGTCGGCCCCTTCTCTTTTCGGGAGAAGGGGCCGGTGTGCAACTCGCCGATGCAGCAGTCGTTGAGGAGATGAAGTCAGATGCTTTTCGCACAACCTCCTCAACTCGTGGACGAACAAGCGTTCACTTCACCCTAAAAAACTCAATCCGTCGATTCTTCTGTCGCCCTTCAGGTGTCTTGTTATCTGCAATCGGAGTGTTGGCGCCAAAGCCTTTGGCCATGATGCGCTGCGAGTCGATGCCTTTGTGCACGAGCCACGAACGGACTGCCTCGGCGCGCTGCTGTGAGAGCTTGATGTTGCGCAGACGCGATCCCACGTTATCCGTGTAGCCCCGTATCTCAACAACGATCGCGGGATTGTCTTTGAGCGTGTTGAATGCCTGCATCAGAGTTTCCTCCGATGCCGGATCGATCGTTGCCTTGCCGCTCCCGAAAACTATTCCTTCGAGCACAAGCGCCTTTCCGACTTCCACCGGCTGCAGCACAGGCTTTGGCACGTCATCATTCGGGTTCAGCGGATTCGTTTGGTTTGCGACTTCCTTTCCGTCGCTCACACTGCCGCCGTCCGAGTCCGGCTTCAGCGGATCAGTCCTGCGCAGAACTTCATCGCCATCAAGAAGGCCGTCAGCATCGGTATCGGTTTTCAGCGGATCGGTTCCGCGCGTCACCTCGTCGCCATCCTTCAAACCATCCACGTCGGTGTCGGTCTTCGACGGATCGGTATGATGCGTGTTGATCTCATCGCCGTCTTTCAAGCCGTCCTCATCCGTGTCGGGTTTCATCGGATCGGTCTTGTACGTTTGAACCTCGGCTCCATCCTTCAAGCCGTCCTCGTCCGTATCGGCATTCTTCGGATTGGTTTTGGTGACGTTGACCTCCTCACCGTCTTTCAAACCATCGCCGTCGGTATCGGGCTGTATTGGATCGGTGCCAAGCTGCGCCTCCTGGCTGTTGGTCAAGCCGTCAAAATCATTGTCGTCACTGCCGCTCGAACCGAAGTAAAAGCAAAGTCCTACCTTCCCCGTCGCGTACCAATCGAAAATTCCGACCTTGTTCTCGCCCGGCACGTTTCCTTTCCAGTTATCCGTCACATCGTCCATGATGCGCGCGCCGATGTCAAAGTTAAAGCCGACTGACCGCGACCAGAGCGCATCAAATCCAAACCCAAACGGAATGTGCAACGTTCGGTAATCCTTCTTGATCGGATAATACGCTCCGGCGCTGACCTGACGTTTGTACTGGTAGCCGCCGACGCCAAGATAGACGTAGGGTGAGAACCGCGTGCCTTCGGTGAGATGAAACCACGCAACAACGTTGGCAGAAATTCCTTTCGTCTGAATGTAATCGTACTGAAGGGGCGTCAAGCCCGATCGATCCAACTCTTTCTGTCCAGCCTGAAGTGCATCGTACGTTCCCATCAATCCGAGCGAGAATTTTTTCGTGAAGCCATAGCGCAGATACACTTCGCCGCCGCCGGAAAGTTTCCGCGTATCGAAGTCGTTGAACCATACATTGCCGCCGCCGCGCATGCCGAGCGACCATTTACCGTCTCGATGAAATGTCTGAGCGGGCTGGGAGGTTTGCGCAACAAGCAACTGAACCGAGAACACGAAAAGAAGAATACACAGGAGCTTTTTCATGGGGGAATCCTTTGATGTTGTGGGAGATATGGTACGCCTTTCGTTCTGAAAGCAAAGGTGTGATGTGAATGGACAGCTGAAGGGAACACGACGAAGCGCTCAGAGGAATCTGCGACCTTCAGCAGCGAAGCGCACTGGAGCCGATTCGTTCGCGGTAGAATATATTCGAAGGCAGGTTCACTATCAAGTATGTCTGCTATATGTATGTTGAGCGACTCTCCGAGTCGATCAACAGTAGAGACGTGCCTCTCGAAGAGCCGTTGGCCGACATGTCCACTTTGGCCATAGCAGAATTCGGGCGGCATCGCCTCATAGTTGTTGGGGAAAGAGACGGGCCACGCCTGCTCTACCCCGGCCGATGCTCTTTCCTCAAGCTCTCGTACACTTCCCGCTCGCCCAGTACAATCGGCATTTGCTGCCTCTCGGCCTCCTCGCGATTCTGTTCGGCAAACTCCACGAACTCCTTCGCGCCGTTGTGTGTGTACAACTCGGCGACCGGATTGTAAATGCACTCGAGAATTTTCCGCGCGACAGTTTCTGCCGGCATCACTCCCTCGATGTGCGGCAACGAGATTCCGCGCTCCTTCGCGATGCGTTTGATGACCGGTCCCGACGCGGAGAACATAGGCAGCATCGATCCGCCTTCCGTCACGCTCGCCCAATCCGTGAGCACACTACCCGGACACACGACCGTCGCATGAATGCCGGTCTCCGCCAATTCCTGACGCAGCGCCAGCATGAACCCCACAGCGGCATGCTTCGCAGCAACGTACGCGCTGTTGTACGGATAGCCGAGCTTTCCGGCCATGCTTGCAACAGAAATAATGTGCCCGCGTCCCTGCTGCTTCATAATGGGCAACACGGGTCGGACGGCGTACCACAACGCGTAGACATTCAGCTTGAACATCGACTGAATCATCTCGTCGGTGGTATCTTCAATGCTCGCAAAATGTCCGCGCCCCGCGTTGTTCACGAGTATGTCGATGCGCTTCAAGTCAAGATGCGTCTGGCGGATAAGATGCTCTGCTTCGGCCTTCACTGTCACGTCGCACGGATGGACGACAGCGTTACCGCCGAGAGCTTGTATCTCCTGACTGAGTTCGTGGAGCTTGTCAACTCGGCGGGCGGCAAGCACAACCGTTGCTCCTTCGGCGGCAAGCAAACGTGCGAGCGCCGCCCCGATGCCCGATGACGCACCGGTAATGATGGCTACGTTGTTCGTCAGCATGGATGTTCTTCGTTGTTCGTTGATGAACCGCAAGGGATCGGATCGTCGTTGGTCAACATCTCCCATCGTGACCGTCGCTGCTTGTCGTCGGAGAAAAGAGAACGGGCGGAGAGAAGCGTCAATCCGATTGCGGCAACAAATTTTCGTCGCGAGAACATGATCAACCTTTATGCTGGAGATGAATCTGAATGTGTCTTATTCAACAGCGTCGCGTGATCGAAAATTCCAATCTCCTGTTGACAATCCCTCGCTGCGGTTTCGCCTGCAACGAACCCCGTTGAGAACGCCGCCTGCAGATTGTAGCCGCCCACGCGGCCCGCAACATCCAACACCTCGCCACAGAGGTACAGTCCCTTCACCTTGCGCGACCGCATTGTTCTCGGATCAACCTCACCCAGCGTCACGCCGCCCGCAGTTACCTCTCCACGCTCAAGATTGACTGTCGCAACATTGCCGAGTTTCCAATCCTTCAATACCTGCACAACGCTTCGCCGATGGTTGCGCGTGAACGTATGGCCCCGCGTGGCTGCATCAACTCCTGCAACGGTGAGCAGCGGCTCAACAAGTCGATTCGGCAGCCATGCATTGAGAAGCGTTGCAATCATTTTGTCGCGTTGCGAAAGCACGAGCGCATTCAGCTCGGCATCCAACGCCAAAAATTCTTTCGCCGGAAAGAAATCAAAACGCAACTCGACGTCGTGTTGGTCGAGCAGCCCGGCGGCAGCGCGACTTACTTCCAACGCAGCCGGCCCGGTGACACCCTCATGCGAGAACATGATGTCGTCGCGCCACTCAGCCACTTTCTTTCCATCAGCGAAGACCATCAGGCTGCCGTTGCGGAGCGCAATGCCGCGCCAGTCAGCGGGGAGTCGCGGCTCAACGCCGATGGGCGCTAACGCTGGTCGAAGCGGAATGATGGTATGTCCGACATCCTTCGCCCACGCAACCCCATCGCCGGTCGTCCCCGTCTTCGGGTACGACGCGCCTCCGGTCGCAATCACCACATGATGACTTCTGATTTCTTCCTTGTCGAGCTTCACTCCTTCAATCTGACCATTGCTCTGCTTGAGCGATATGACGCGTGCATTCAGTCGCACGTCAACGTTCGCATCATCCAGATACGATGCGAGCGCATCCACGACATCATCGGCGGAGCCGTTGAGAGGAAAAATTCTGCCGTTAGGACGAACGTACGTCTTCACGCCCTTCGCTTCAATCATTCTCGCAATATCATCGTTGGTGAATTGAAAGAACGAGGGTTTCAGAAAGCGAGCCTCGCCGGCAACGAACGTTGTACGCACCTCCTCCATCGCTCCGGCGTGTGTGATATTGCATTTGCCTCCACCGGAGATCAGCAGTTTGATCCCGAGCTTCTTGTTTCGTTCAAGTACTATGACGCGGCCGCCCAGCGACGCGGCTCTCCACGCGGCAATTATTCCGGCGGCGCCGCCGCCAATCACAACAATAGGTAGTTCAGACATGAAAGAACTTACGGAAGTTGGGTCTCTTCTCCAAGGTGGTGAGAAGGAGTCAAGAGGTTAGTACGCTGTCTGGAAAAAGTCTGAGATTATTGATACATTCATCTCAAGCGTTTGCTGTTCTTTAACATCTTTCGGAGGAGCTATGAGGGCAATTTGGAAAGGCCACATTCGGTTCTCGCTCGTCACGATCCCTGTGCGCATCTACAACGCGGTGGATACCGATCAGACCATTCGCTTCAACCAGCTGCACAAAGAAGACAATGGCCCGATCGGGTACGAGAAGAAATGCAAGAAGTGCAACAAGCCGGTTCCCTCCGAAGACATCGTGAAGGGATATCCTTACGAACCCGACCGCTACGTGATCGTAGAAAAAGAAGATCTCGACAAGCTGAAGCTGAAGAGTACCAAGATCATCGAGATCGAAGGGTTCATTGATGCGAAAGATGTTCATCCGACATTATACGAATCGCCATACTACGCCGGACCCGACGGACCGGTTGCCGTGAAAGCGTACTCGCTCCTGGCGGCGACGCTGAAAGACACGAAGAAGATGGGAATCGGGAAAGTGGTTCTGCGCGACCGCGAAGATGTTGTGATGATCGCGCCGCAAGAGAACGGGATCTGTCTCTACAAGCTGCGGTCGCCCAAGGAGGTCCGCGACATCAAAGAAGTGCCGCAGCTCGACGGGAAGGACATCGACAAAAAGCAGCTGGAGCTTGCGCGCAACCTTGTCGAGTCGATGACGACGTCGCTCAACAAACTCGATCTCAAGGATCGCTACAACGATGCGCTGCGCGAGTTGATTGAAGCGAAGATTGAAGGAAAGCACATTGTCGAGGTGGAGGAGGAAGCGAAGCCTGTCGTTGACATCATGACGGCGCTGAAGCAGAGCATCGAGCAGGCGAAGTCGCAACGCAAGCCGATGGAGAAGGCGACGGGTGAGAAGAAGAAGATGGCGGCAAAAACAAACGGCAAGGAAGCAAAAGGCAAGAAGGTAAAAGCCGCATAGCAGTTTTCATCGACGCAGAAGGAATTGTGTGAGCAGCAACGTGGGAAAGATTCTTCGGTTTGTTCCGCAGCAACCGGACAAGTTTGGCTTCGAGCGCGTACAGAAACGAAAGAAAAGGCCTGCCGAAAGTCCGGCCCAACTGAGTTTGTTTATGCCCGGCGGACAGGTGCTGCGTCTTCCGTCCGACATCGGGCCGTTTGAAGAAGCGTTGCTGCTTGATGAGCGCGATGATGAACGCGCCGAGGCGGCGTACCGACGCTCGATCGAGGAAGGCGATGACGCCGCGGACGCGTATTGCAATCTGGGCATCATCATGTCGAAGCGCGGCGCGACGACAAAAGCCTTCGACTGCTTCACGAAATCACTGCAACACAATCCGCGTCACTTCGAATCCCACTACAATCTCGCCAACCTCTACTTTGAGGCAATGGACTTGCGGCTGGCGCGCATGCACTACGGGGTCGCCGCGGAAATCGACAGCGACCGCGCGAGCGTGTACTTCAATCTCGGACTTGTCGAAGCAATGGCCAACGACCTTCCGGCGGCGATCATCTCTCTCAAGAAATATCAGTCGCTCGTCACGCGTGAAGAAAGCCATAAAGCAGACGACCTTCTGGAAAATCTCCAACGATCAATCAGAGCGCAACGTTAGTCAAACTCATCTCTTCATCTTGCGACGAACGTCGATTGAGCACCGCCTCACGACCCGCGGAAACCGGCCGGGTCAATCGAGTACTCCGCCATCTTTCGATAGACCGTCTTGCGATCAATATCCATCAGCTTGGCGATCTGATTGATGTTGCCTTTGTAGAGCCGCAACATGCGGACGAGGTATTTCTCCTCCGCGTCGCGAACAATGGCAGCCACGTAATCCTTGTATGGCGTGTTGAGGTCAACCTCCGGCATCGGTTCTTTCGATGAGGACGGCATGCCATTTCCCGTTGGCAATTCGATTTCCATGATTGTCTCTCCCTGCGTTTTGATCAATGCTCGTTTGATCAGGTTCTCCAGCTCGCGGATATTTCCGCGCCATGTGTAATTCATCATGCATGTCATCACCGAGGGAGCGATATACTTCACCCGCCCTCCGGTCAAAGTCTGATGCCGATGGACGAAATGCTCGGCCAGCAGAGGAACGTCCTCCAGCCGCTCGCGCAGCGCGGGGAGTCGGATCGGAAAGACGCTCAGCCGATAGTACAGATCTTCGCGGAAGTCTCCCTGCTGAATCATGAGTTCGAGCGAGCGGTTGGTCGCGGCAACAATGCGCGTATCGACATGAATCGGCGCGTTGCCGCCGACACGTTCAAACGTTTTCTCCTGCAGCACGCGCAGCAACTTCGTCTGCACGGTCGGCGCAAGATCTCCGATCTCATCGAGGAACAATGTGCCGCCGTTTGCCTCCTCGAACTTGCCAGCCTTCGTCTTCATCGCGCCGGTAAATGCGCCCTTCTCGTGCCCGAACAACTCGCTCTCCAGCAGGCTATCGGGAATCGCCGAACAGTTCACGGCAATGAACGGACGCGAACACCTGTTGCTGTTGTAATGCGACGCCCGCGCAACAAGCTCTTTCCCCGTTCCGCTTTCCCCCTGAATCAGAATCGTCACGTCAGTATCCGCAACCTGGCGGATTGACTGAATGACTTTTTTCATCTTGTCGCTTCGGCTCACCATATTGCCGAAGCTGTAGGTCGAATGCAGTTCTTCGCGCAGGCGTTTCAGCTCGCGGTCTTTGGCTTGCGCATCCATCGCGCGTCGGATTTTCAGCAGCAACTCCGCGTTGTTGCATGGCTTTGTCAGGTAATCGTTCGCGCCGAGCCGCATCGCTTCAACCGCAGAGCTGATGGAGCCGAATCCTGTCACCATGATCACCGTGAGGTCGGGATATGTCGTGCGGACTTTTTGCAGCAGCTCGACGCCGCTCATCTTCGTCATCACCAGATCGGAGACCATGACATCCATGTCGGCCGAGCTGAGAATCGTGAGCGCTTCGTCGGCGCCGGGGGCAAGGTGAACGTCGTAGCCTTCGTCTTCAAGCAGAGTTCGTGTTGCTACGCGAAATGCTTTGTCATCATCAACAACAAGTATGCGCTCGCGGGTTGGGTTTCCGTCTTTAGTCATAGAGATCATGCTGCGCTGGAAGTTCGATAGTAAATGTTGTGCCTGCGCCGACGACGCTCGATACGGTGATGGCGCCTTTATGCTGCTGGACGATGCCATAGCTGACCGAAAGCCCGAGTCCCACGCCGCTGACTTCTTTCTTCGTCGTGAAGAAGGCGTCGAAGATTTTTCCGAGATGTTCGGGCGGGATGCCGACGCCGGTATCGGCGACCTGAATTTGCACGCAGCCATTTCTGCGCGTAGCGATGATGCTCAGCTCTCCACCTTGCGGCATCGCGTCGCGGGCGTTGATCATCAGATTGAGAAAGACTTGCTTCAGCTTGTCGCGTGAGCCGGCGACGAGTGGGAGATTGTCCTCCGACATCAGTCGCATGGAAATGTTATGATCGGCGAACGCATGTTCGTTTTCTTTGATCAGATGTTGAAGCAAGTCGTGCATATCAACAGGCGAGCGCTCGAACTCCACCAGCGATCCGCGATAGAAGTCCAGCATTTGCCGCGTCAGCTTCGCCATGCGCGTCACCTCCTCCAGCGCGAGCGAGATAAGTTCATGCGCAACGCCGTCCACTTTGCGGAGCGAGGATTCGAGCAAGCTCTGAATGTTGTGAATGGGATTATTGATCTCGTGCGAGAGTTGCGCTGTCATGTGTCCGGTTGCTGCGAGACGCTCGCTCTTCAGAAGCTCGTCCTGCGCTTCTTTCAGTCGCGCCAACGCATGTTCCACTTCAACATTCCGCTCCGCAAGGCTAACGTTTGCCTCGTCGAGTTGACGAATTTTTTCTTTGAGCGATTCGCGCATCGCATCGAACTTCATCGACAAGAACGACAGCTCATCGTATGCATCGCTCTGCGTAGCATGTCGCCCGACAGATTTCTCGCGAACAATCGCATAATCCAAATTGCCTGCGCTGATTTCCGCAGTCGCCTTCACAAGCGCATCCACGGGCCTCGACACAAAGCGCGAAACGAGCACGCTCGCGAAGACAATCGCCACAACAGCGAAGCCGACGAAGATGATGAATGAGCGCCGCCAATTTCCCTGCGCCGCGTCTGAGATCTGCGAGAGTGAAATGTGCAAATCTGTCGCGCCGAGAGCGTACCCGATTGGAACTGCGTGACATTCCTGGCACACCTCGGTGGCGTTGAACGGCAACACGCCGCGGAAGTGATCTCCATCCCGCAAGAACTGCGGCTTTCCCGTTTTCAGAACCTCACGTTCAATCTCATCGTGAGGCTCGCTGGTGCGATGTCGTCGCGCAAACTGCTTCCCCTTCGTCGAGTCCAACACTTCCGGGCGGAGCCGCAGATTGTTCACAAGTATGTGCAGTGTATCCAACTGTCTGATTGAGCCGATGCGTTCGAGAAACTTTTCATCGACCTGAAGATTCGTCGTCATCATGCTGACGAGAGATTCCTTGATGATGTCGGCGTAGGTGTGCGCTGCGATCTGGGCCTGCTCCATGAGTTCCTGCTCCTGAAAGCGATTGTTGAGCGCGACACTCAGGGCAATGAAAAGAAGAAACAGCGGCAGAATTCCGAGCAGGATCTTGCGAGATATTGACCAGGTACGAAACATCGGCGAAATGAATTTGTGTAAATGATACCTATTGCCTCAACGAGAATCAATCACTGGTACGTCGGTGAGTAGCAAATTCTTAGCGGCGAACGGAAAATTGGTGAATTCTTAACTGCCATGATCAATTGTCAACTGTCAACTTTCATCCACTCGTATGAAGCGTTCGCGGGGTGAATTGGGACTTCGCGCCATGCCTACCGGCAGGCAGGCATGCTATTGCATTTTGACGGGAAACACCTGCCTGCCGGCAGGCATGACCAGTTCGTGGCCCAATGAAAAATCCAAAGGATCGACTACCGAATTAACGTACTTTCATCCCGACAAAGTTGCATTGCTCCGCGCGCCCGCCTATATTGCATTCACCAACTTCTCCGCCCGGCATGAAATTCACTGAACGCACGCAACAGATTCTGCGGGAGATTGCGGCAATGTCGCCCCAACCGCTCTCGCACACCGATCTCGTTGGCGCATTGCTCGACGCCGCGACGGCATCAGGTAAAGAGCAGCTGCTCGACGATCTCAGTTTTCAGGCGAAGTTCGCGTACAAGACGTTCGGCATCATGAGCAGAATCGGGAAGGACGCGAATGGCTACGACAAGTTGGCAAGGGAATTTTCCGAGAGTATCGAGAAGGGGAAAAAGTTGTTGGCGGAGATCGTCGAGCGCGCGCCGGCAGAGACGCAGAAGTCGGTGGCTTCACAATTTCTTGCGCTAACGCCTGAAGCATTCGACAGACTCATGATGTTGTTTCGCGATCTGAGTTGGTACAAGAATTATCTGATCGACTCGCGCAAGGGGTTATGAAATCCGATTCAGCCTCATCGCATTGGCGGTTTGCGCGGGGACATTTCTTGATAAGCGCGTCCAAAAATTGTACATTGACCTATGCCAGAGAGACACTCATCAACTGCTGCACGTGACTCCTCGCTTTGGCGGATTGCACTCTTTGTCTTCATCGTGTTTTCCATCGTCTGGCTCGGCGCGGCAAACGTCCGGGCGCTCATCGGCAACGACATTTTGAAAACCGGCACGGTGGAGTTCGAGGATTACATCGATCCCTCGGCCGAGCGGGAAGTTTTTCGACTTATGTCCATTGCCTCGGTCGCCGTTCTGATCGGCTACACGGGAACATTGCTCAGCAGCATCGTGTTTGTTGTTGCGTCTCCCTTCAGGTTCAAAGAGCATGGCTGGCTCATGATGAGCGCAATTCTGTTTTACCTTTTCGTTCCGGTCGAGGTGTACACGCTGCATCTGGATTGGAAAATGGTGTACCTGGAGTTCTTCACGACGGCAGACAACATGGCGTTTCGAACATTGTTCAGGGCGCGGTTGATGGCATTACAGGGAGCGCCCCTGATTGCTCAGTTGTGCTACTATACCATCGTCGCCCTTGCCGTGTTCCAACCCATGAGGAAGAAGATGCCGGCCGTATGAAGCACGAGGAAATTCTCTCTGAGCTGGAAGAAACGGCGCGTCAGATGGGCGTGACCGTGCGATATGAAAAAGGTGATTTCGAAGGCGGGTTCTGCATCCTCAAAGACACGAAGATTCTTCTGGTGAACAGAAAACTTCTGCCGAACAGAAAAGCCGCGGTACTCGCCGTTGCGATGAGTGAGATTGGTCTGGAGAATGTGTTTGTGAAGCCCGCATTGCGCGAATACATCGAAGACGAAGTTGCTCGGGCATCGCGTTCCACCAAAATCGGATGATCGACGCGTATGATCAAAGCGGTCGTGTTCGATCTTGACAATACGCTTGTCGACTTCATGGCAATGAAGCGACAGGCCATCAATGCAGCGATCCACTCCATGATCGATGCCGGTCTGAAACTGACGTACGATGAAGTGCAGGCCCGGATCGATGCCATTTATAAAGAGCGCGGAATTGAATTTCAGAACGTCTTCGACCAGCTGCTGTACGATGTGTTCCAGAAAGTTGACTACAAGATTCTCTCTGCCGGCATCATTGCGTACAGAAGGGCTCGCGAAGCGGCGCTCGTATCATATCCGCATGTGAATCTCACGCTGATCTCGCTGCTGAAGCGAGGCATCAAGCTTGCCGTCATTTCCGATGCGCCGGGGCGCGAGGCATGGCTGCGCTTGTGTTATCTCGGGCTTCATCATACGTTCGATCACGTGATTACGTTCGACGATACGGGCGAACGCAAGCCGAGTCCTGTTCCGTTCCGCAAAGCGCTGGAGCTTCTGCGCGTCGAGCCGCATGAGGCGATGATGGTGGGAGATTGGGCCGAGCGCGATATGGTCGGCGCAGCGCAAGTGGGAATGAAAACCGTGTTCGCGCGCTACGGCGATACGTTCGGGACCGTCGAGAGCAACGCGCACTATGACATCAACGACGTATCCGAGTTGCTGCAAATTATCGATACAGAAAATATGACGGACTAATCGCCCACCATGGTTCGCGGCATCGGAGTCGATATTATCGAGATCGGGAGAATTCGCAAGAGCATCGAGGAGTTGGGCCATCATTTTGTGCAGAAGATTTTTACCGAGCAGGAGGTCGCGTATTGCAGCGGAAAACCGAACGCGTTTCAACACTTCGCCGCGCGGTTCGCGGCAAAAGAGGCGTTGAGCAAAGCAATCAGCACCGGCTGGTCGGGTGAGTTTCGGTGGAAGGATGTTGAGGTGATGAACGAACCGTCGGGGAACCCGGTGTTAGCATTTCATGGTACAATGAAGGACCTGTTGTCTCAGTGTGCAGTCTTCGTTTCGCTTTCACATTCGGATGATCATGTTGTGGCGATGGTCGTAATTGAGGAGACACGCTCGTGAGATTTTCCATCTACAACAAATTGGTATCGGGCTTTGTGGTGGTGATCGGGTTGATGATCGCCGCCAACGTGTACGTGTTGTGGCAGCTGAACGACGTCACGAAAATCACGAGCCGCACATTTCAGAATGATGTCCGCTCGATCAATCTCGCGAAACAACTGCAAACAATTTTGTTCGAAGAAGATCGGCACGCACTCAAGTTTCTCGTCTCGCGCGACACAACGTATTTTACACTCTACAACGATCAGTCAAATCTGTTCGATCAATATCTCGATTCGCTGTATGAGGCAGCGCCGACGAACACGGAAGTCGGATTGATCTTCGACTTACGACAACGCCATACCTGGACGCGCAAATCCATGATGACCGAAACGACGAAGAAGCAGCGCCTGTCGGTAGAGCAGATCAGCAGTCAGGATCACCCGCGTTCGGATACTGTGGAGGCGCTCTACGCGGGTCTCAACCAGCTCATCCGCCTGAACGAGGAAGAAGTCGGCGCGTCTGTGGCCAACGTCAATGAGACGATGGTGCGGTCGACGAATGTTGCCTGGCTGATTACAGTCGGCGCGCTGCTCGTGGCTCTCTGCGTCGCGTTGTTCATCACCGGCACTATTGTTCGTCCGATTCGCGCATTGATTCGGGGGACGGAAAATATTGCACGCGGGGTGTTCGATCCGATTGAGGTGAAGTCTCGCGACGAAATGGCGTTGCTGGCTGCCGCCGTCAACGAAATGAGCCTGAAGCTCAAACAAATCAACGATATGAAAACCGAGATGCTCCATCACATCTCGCATGAGCTGCGAACGCCGTTGCAGACGATGCTCTCTGCGCAGTATCTGCTCGCCGATCAGAAGCGCGGAACGCTCACGCCCGAGCAGATGCGGCTTGTCGCATCGATCAAGGAAGGCGTCAAGAAGCTGACGCATTTCAGCAATCAATTCCTGGATATCCAGAAGGTGGAGCATGGTTCGATGGAATATAGCTTCATCCGCACCAACATCCTCTCGCTGCTTGAACCTGCTGTGCATGACCTTCAGATTGTCGCGGCGCAAAAGGAAGTGAATGTCGAGTTCTCACACGACACCGAGCTGCCCGATATTCTTGTCGATACAGAAAAGATCTCCCAGGTGATCAGCAATCTTCTCAGCAACGCCATCAAGTACACCGATAGCGGCGGAACAATTCGCGTGCGGGCAACAGCGCAGAAGAAGCGACTCAGGATTGATGTTGGCGACACGGGCGCCGGCATTCCCAAAGAGGATCTGCCGCGCATCTTCACCAAATTCTATCAGGCAAAGAATGCGCGAAAGGGAACAGGCATTGGATTGGCGCTCGTGAAGGCACTCGTCGAAGGACATCACGGTACAGTCAGCGTCGAGAGTGAACTCGGCGCCGGAACGACCTTTACTATCGAACTGCCGGCCGCGACTGCTGAGAAAAAAGAAACGCCGGTTGAGTCTGTTGCCCCCGAAGGAATGCCATCATGAAACTCTTTCTCCCCGCTGCACTTCTCCTCCTTGCAGGCTGCGGTCCGGGAGCGCTTCTGAAGAACGACTCC
>JACRFA010000264.1 GCA_016218065.1 Ignavibacteriota bacterium
TGCTTGGCTGTTCAAACAAGTTCGTCGTTGGGGCTGTCATATAAATGTGAGCGTTCGCTGTGGTACATCGTTCAAGGGCGCTCAAATATAATATGGCCGCGCGCGGTTTCGACGTCTGTGGAAAACTTTTTGGTCAACCCCGGAGGTTCTCCCGACTCGTCGGGACTCCTACGGAGAGCGCAGATTCGAGAAAGTCCCTCTCCCCACGGGAGAGGGATTTTCCCGAAGGGATTCCTTCGGAAAGGGTGAGGGTATCCCAAACAAAGAGGAGCACATCTGCTGCGTAACATCAGTGGCCCGAACAACAATCTCATCCAGGAGGAAACAAAAATAGTATGCGGTGCAATTGGTTGCTGATCGTTCTCATTGTGTGTTCTCTCAATGTCGTTCGCGCCCAGGGAGAGTATACACGGATTGTCGTCTCGGCGGATGTCGAGGCCATCAAGATCTCTGATCGCGTCTTCGTGCACGTGTCGTACACTGACATGCCGCAATGGGGGAGAGTCGCGTCGAACGGAGTGATCTTCTGTTCGAATGGCGAAGCACTTCTGTTCGATACGCCGATGACCGACTCGCTGACGATGACGTTGGTGAGATGGATTACCGATTCGCTTCGCGTGCGTATCGTTGGGTTCGTCCCGAATCACTGGCACAGCGACTGCATCGGCGGCATGAGTTACATTCAGAGTCTCGGCATCCCAACGTACGCAAGCGACAAAACAAGGGCGATGACACAGAAGCTGAACTTGCCGATTCCAAAGACCTCATTTGCCGACTCGTTGATCGTGCGTGTGGCCGGAGATAGCGTTCTGTGCAAGTACCTCGGCGCTGCGCACACCGACGACAACATCGTCGTGTGGATTCCATCGGAACGAGTGCTCTTTGCCGGCTGCATGGCGAAGGAAGCGAAGTCAAAGACGCTGGGCAACATTGCCGACGCCGATCTTGCGAGCTGGCCGAAGACGATTGCCCGCGTGCTGGCGGCGTTTCCCGACGCGCACGTTGTCATTCCCGGCCACGGCGCGCCTGGCGGCCGGGAAGTTCTCCATCATACGCAGAAGCTGTTGGAAGAACGAAAATAATATTATATTGTTTGTAGTCGAAACGCACGATCACACCTCCGTTTCGCAACGCTTCTCAACGCAACATCTCGTTCTCACAATCTCAACTGACTGAAACATTCACAGCATACCTTTTAGGTCAAGGAAGGGTTATGTCATCATCACTTACACTCCGCCCATTTGGAGGCACGGGAATCAACGTGACTCCGCTGGGACTCTCCGCTTCGTATTTTCCAGGTAGGAAAGCAATTCGCACCGCGTTTGATGAAGGGATCAATTTCTTTTTCTCATTTGGCTTTGATCGCCAGATGACGGGCGCTCTGCGCGAAATGATGTCGGGGCGACGTGAGCAATTTGTGCTTGCAACCGGCGCATACAACTACATCTGGTGGGCGCAGGACGTCCGCAAGTCGTTTGAGAAGCGGCTCCGGCAATTCAACACCGACTACATCGACATTTTTCTTTTCATGGGCGTGATGAAGCCCGCTGAGTTCACTCCCAAAGTTCGTGAAGAACTTCTCAAACTGAAGTCCGAAGGAAAAGTCCGTGCTGTCGGTATTTCCTGCCACAACAGAAGCTTCCTCGGCTCGCTGGCTAAAGAAGGAGAGTTGAATGCCTTGATGCTGCGATACAATGCCGCGCATCGCGGAGCTGAGCAGGATATTTTTCCTCACCTCACGCCGCACAATCCTGGAGTGATCAGCTACACGGCCACGCGATGGTCCTATTTGTTACGACGGCAACAATCCCTACCAAAAGATTCTCGAGTGCCAACCGCTGCCGAGTGTTACCGATTCGTTCTCTCCGATCCACACGTTCACACTGTGCTGACGGCGCCACGAAACGAGCGAGAGCTGCGAGAAAACATCGCCGCCGTGCAGCAAGGTCCGTTGCCCGAAGACGACATGAAGTTCATGCGCGAGTTCGGCGACGTCGTGCATAATCAGAAGAAGTGGTTCATGTGAACCAATTATGAGGCAACGATATCCTCGACAATTCCGCAGGGTTACATTATTCATGAGTCAATGCAAGCAATGACCTGTTGTTGCCCGTGAGAGGAAATCTGGATACATTCAAGTTGAAAACAATCATGTCTACTTCTGAGATGGAGAAAATGTGTTCACGAGCTGAATCTGCGCGATTCTCCGTCTTCCCGATGATGGAAGTCGCAAATCCACAAGAGGGAATATCATAGCCGACCGAATGAACAGCCTGCAGGCGATCGCATCTCCAGAGGACATACCTCAAAGGTATCGTAACACACCCATCGGACTCTTTCTTGAGTACCACAATCTTGATCGTCCGTTTGAGGCGTACGCGAACGCACAGTTGCTCATCGGGATGTGTATGGATAATCGGAAGCATCTTCACATCCCCGATAACTTTGCATTCATCATACGTTCCGGTGGAGCGAATCTGCGCTACAGCGAGTTCAAGGTGTCGTACGCGCTCGCAGTCGGCAACGTGCGCTGCATTGCGCTCGTTGGTCACAATGAGTGCGGCATGGTGAACCTTGTAAGCCGGAAGGAGCAATTCATCAGGGGTCTCGTCGAGAGCGCAGGATGGACGGAACAAATGGCGGAAGAGCATTTCCATCACTACGCGCCGATGTTCGAGATAGGGAATGAGACAGACTTCGTGCTCAGCGAAGTGCAGCGACTGCGCGCTCGCTATCCGAAAATTCTTGCTGCTCCCTTCATCTACAAAGTTGAAGACAACCGTCTCTACCTGATCAGAGAAAGCTGAACGGCGTCACTCGCGCGCCGACATCATCGCTTCTTCACACTAGAGTTCCCGCCCGATGGATGAACGTGGAGAATTACAATTTCTTAAGTTGACATGTCTTGGTGAGCGGGCTATATTAGCACGCGTTAGTACGACGATCTGCGGTCGAGAAGGGTAGAGGCGCTGGGAAACACAGTGCTCGACGGGCAAGCCGCCGGGTGTTGTTCCATCCTTACCACCAATCCGAAAGCACTTCAAGACTCTGCATCGGTCGCGATCTCGCGTCACCGCCGGATGGCTTGTCGCCATTCGACACGTATGTCGAACTTTTTCGAAAGGAGTACCGCAATGAACCGCCTCAAAATTCTTGCCGTCATCCTGCTTCTCATTCCCTTTGCTGGAGTACCAGTGGCCCAAGCGCAGCAGCAGGGAATACCGAAGGACACCGAGAAGAAGTCGAAAAAGCAGATGACGTTCGACGAAAGCAAGCTCGGAAAGCCGATGTTCGTCGAAACTGCAAATGGCATCAAAGCGCAAATCTGGCTGATCTCTCGCGCCGATCATGACCGGCTCATGGAGCCATCGGCATCGATGCAGCCGGAACCCGAGGTGCCCGACAAAACTGCTGAACCGACAAAGGGCGCCGCACAGAATCCCATGAAGAAGGAGGACAAGTATTCGACAAAGAAGTGGGAGCAAGGCTCGATGTCCGGCTCATCGAAGTACGAAGTGGCTATTCTCGTGTTGACCGACACGAAGGCAAACATGCCGCTCGAGAATGCGACCGCGGAGATCAATTGGACTGCGCCGTCCGGCAAAAGTGCAAAGTCATCGTTGGCGAAGATGTCCGGCCATTATTCTTCGACTATCGATTTCTCGGAGCGCGGGGCCTACAAGCTCGACTTGAAAGTGACGCACGCTGGAAAGACGACGACTTTCAAGTTTGATAAGCCGGTGAATGCTAGCTGAGTTAGTGCACGACGCGTACTGTTGGGACGGTCAGTGACCTCGCAGAGGGGCATGCCCGTCCCACGGAGCGCAACCCGAAAAGTCACCAGTCGAAAACTCATCCACAAGAAAATTACCGCTCTACCCTACGGGTCGTAGACCAAGACGCCAAGTGTTTTGAGAGAACATCGTAAGATCGATTGCGTTTCAGTAGAACAAAACTCCTTCGCGATTCAGAACAAACGACCACAGATTTCACAGATTCGTATCTTCCGTGAAAATCTGTGCAATCTGTGGCTCGTCTGGAAACGACCCGTCGAAATTCCAGCCTGTCAGTTTACGACTCGCCTATCTACGATTCGTAGAACCGACCACAGATTTCACA
>JACRFA010000261.1 GCA_016218065.1 Ignavibacteriota bacterium
ATAGAGCGACGCGACGTCGCCCCTACGGAATTTTGTCCCCTCGCCCTTAAGGACGGCTGAACGCCTTGACTCTCTCCTTGCAGTTAATTATCGTAGAGCCGCAACACCAACCGTTCCTTCCCAGCAGTACCAATCAATCTTCTTTCACACACGAGGCGCGTCATGTGACAAAGAAGGAGCAATCCGCCAGATGTGTTCCCACAGATATCTCCGTAGGACGACGCGATGTCGGCCACACAGAATCCTAGGATCCTCTGTAGGGGCGAGGCCCTTCGACTTCGCTCAGGGCAAGCCTTCGACTTCGCTCAGGGCAGGTCCACTCGCCCTTGAGCGATGACGGGATTTTGCCTGTTACGAGACCCTCCGTAGGGCGACGCGACGTCGCCCCTACGGAATCCTGGGTCCTCTGTAGGGGCGAGGTCCCCTCGCCCTGAAGGACGACGGGATATTGCCTGTTACGAAACCCTCCGTAGGGCGACGCGACATCGGCCCTACGGAATCCTCTCGGTAGGTACCAGACGATGACTCAATCCCACCCGCCAATACGCAGACGCAAGAACATTCGTCTCAAGGGATACGATTACAGCCAACCCGGCGAATATTTTGTTACGATTTGTGCAAAGAATCGTGTCTGCGTCTTTGGCGACATTATCGACGGTGTGATGCGACTGTCGGAGATCGGGAAGATTGTTGACGCATGGTGGCGGGGGATTCCAGCGCATTTCGAGCATGTGCGTGTTGATGTGTTTCAGATTATGCCGAACCATTTGCACGGGATTGTGGAGATCAGGGACTGCAATCGTGCGATGGTGACGCAACGTCCATCGATCGGGACATTGCCTCCACGAGATGCGGCGGTAGGCGACGAGAAGGTCGACGAGACGTCGGGCGACAAGGAGGGCGATGAGATGTCGAGCGACAAGGAGGGTGACGTGACGTCGCCCCTACGAAATGCGAGGCTGGGGAATGTCATCGCATATTTCAAATACCAGGCGACGAAACAGATCAACCAAATGAGATCCACTCCTGGTAAGAAGGTATTTCAACGTGGATACTATGATCACATTATTCGTTCCGAGGTGGAATCGTTTTTCATTGAACGATACGTCGAGCTGAATCCTCTTTTGTGGTTTGTTGACCCCGATAACTTGAAAGCCTGTGCGATGCCGGAGGATGAACTGCGGCGCGTGCTCATTGAACGACACGGCTTGGATGACAATGCGATTGCCTGCCTTGTCGATCACGAGTTGAATTATAGGTCGTGGCACGCGAAGAACCAGCACGATCTGTAGACTCAGGCAGGTCCCCTTGCCCTTGTGCGATGACGAGACATTGCCTGGTACGAATGCCCAAGTAGGGCGACGGGACGTCGCCCCTGCGGAATTCCGTCCTCTGTAGGGGCGAGGTCCCCTCGCCCTTGAAGGACGACGGAATGTTGCACGTTACGAAACCCTCCGTCGGGGCGCCGCGACGTCGCCCGTGCGGAATTTCGTCCTCTGTAGAGGCGAGGTCCTCTCGCCCTGAAGGACGACGGGATATTGCCCGTTACGAAAACCTCAGTTCGGCGACGAGACGTCGCCCGTACGGAATCCTGGGCTTCTCTGTAGGGGCGAGGTCTCCTCGCCCTTGTGCGATGACGGGATATTGCCTGTTACGAAAACCTCCGTAGGCGACGAGACGTCGCCCCTACGGAATTCCAAGACCATTGATAGGGGCGAGGTCCTTCGACTTCGCTCAGGTATGTCGGTTGGAATCTATATAGCTGTTCAAACTCTTAAGGAGAAGCCATGTCTGAAGAAAATCAAGCTCAGCTCAAATTGTCCCCTGAGCACCTCATTGAGGAATACAAAGCAAATGTTGAGCTTTGGAAGCATGATGATTCTCTTCGTCAACAACGTATAGGTAATTTTCTTACGGCGAATACGGTTTTGATAACCGCCTTGGGTGCACTAATTACCATAAGCTCATTCTCATCAGCGTTAGGGATTGTTTCGGTGTTGCTATCAACTTTTGGCTTCTCAATTTCCTACGTCTGGTATTTTGTGAGCATTAGAAACGCCAATTACATTCGACTCCGACGCTTGGTGTTTCAAGAGATCGAGAGCAATCTGTCTGGTCTATCGACATTCACGATCATGCATCGAGCTTTTGGCAGGAGTGAACTGATAACTTTTGAGAAGACCGGGGAGACATTTTCTGTCTCGAAACACGCAAAGCAAAGTTCGACAACGCTTGAGAACAGACTACCGCTAATCATGCAGGTATTTTGGTCCCTTGTTTTTCTAAGCGGTACTTTGCAGATATTCTTCTTTCTCCATCATCGCTGAGACCTTTTCGTTCGGCATTATCGCATCCCTACTGGTCGTCACAATCCTGTCTATGACGACAGCAAAGGTCGGTGAAATCTGTGGTCCGTACTGACGATTGACATCTGACCTCTGGCTTCTCTTTTCAACCATTACGGTTGACTCCGTTTCTTTTTCTTTTCAAATTGTGTGTGACAAAATCTCGTTCCCCCCTCCCGTCAGTTCTCCAAGTTTATTTATGAAAGGATTTCTCGATGAAGCGTTTGTTTTTCGTGTTGGTTGCCACTCTCGTTTTCTCTTTGCCGCTCGCTGCGCAAAGTATCATCGACGTGTTTCGGCTTCCTAATGCAACGTACTACAACAGCGGATGGGGTCTCACTGCAGACTCGTCGAACCTCTACTTCTCGAGCAACACCTCCGACGCGACTCTGGGACGCAAGATTCTGAAGCTGAGCTTCACTGCGCAGGGCGTCGATAGCGTCATGCTTCCGCCGGGCGTTGTGAGCAGTCAGGGATTGGCGCGTGATGGCGACGGGAATTTCTATTACTTGCGTCGTTACACCTCAGTCGGCACCATCATGAAATTCTCGCCGGCAGGAGTGCTCATTGATTCGCTCCGACTTGGGTCGAGCAAATTCCCGGGCGGTCTTGCGTGGGACGGTTCGCATGTTTGGTATTCCATCTACTCTCCCGATGTAGAGGCCGGACTGTACAAAGTGAATTGGGCGACGAAGCAGGTCGTCGATACAATTCTCGTCCCAACACTTCAGCCGTATGGCGTAACATGGGATGGAACGTACCTTTGGTATGTTGAGAATGGATTTCAGGGTGATCCGCAGGGGATGTTCAAGGTCAACCCGGTTACCGGCGATACGGCAGGGTTCATTCCTGCGCCAGTCGATCCGAGTGGAACTCGCCCGAACTCTGCTGCATGGGACGGACGCTACATGTGGCTTCTCGCCGAACCTGTCGGCGCCAACACGGGACGCGCGCTGTACAAGTATGATTTATCGGGAGGTGGAACGCCGGACATCAACCTCATGCCCGATTCCGTGGACTTCGGTTATACCAGGATGGGTTCAGCACGAAGTCTCAATGTCTTCGTTCAGAACGTAGGGACTGCGCCGCTTCGCATCGACACGCTCAACACTCCACTTGGCGTCATCTGGGCAAGCTTCGGCCAACCTTTGCCGGTAACTATTCCACCGGGAGGGATGGACACGATCTTCGTCGGCTTTGATCCAATGGTGTATGGTGCATTCCGCTTTACTTTTCAAGTTATCTCGAATGACCCTGATGAACATTCAAAGCCGTTGCTCGCGAAAGGATTCGGCATCTATGCCTCATCTCACATCGATGCGCCGACGGCGTACGATTTTGGATCACGTCGCGGAGGAAGCTCTAATGTCTGGTACATGACAATCCAAAATCAGGGAGGTCCGCAATTAGTAATCTCGGGAATGACGGTGGGAATGCGGCCGTTTAACTTAGACTCGTTAGTGTTTCCCGTGACAATCGATTCGCTCCAATCGAAATCATTCCGTGTGTGGTTTAGACCGACCGCAGCAACTTCGTATGTTGACACACTCAAGATCACGAGCAATGCATCAAACGGACCTCTGACGACCGTTGTTCTTACAGGAATCGGTAACAACACAACCGTTCCGATGGGACAGCCGTTTTGGACCTACACAGTTCCCAACAATCCGCGCACGAGTTCCAACGCCAAACTCATAAAAGGCGTGCGAGCCATCAGCGACATCAACAATGATGGCAAGGCTGATGTTGTTGTCAGTTCGGAAAATTATTGGACGATGGCGCTGAACGGCAACGCATCTGTCAGCAATGACACGCTCTGGGCATTCAACACGTACATCGCGAACACAAGCGCCGGCTCAATCGGCTCGACAGGCGACTACTCTCACCAGAAAGCGCTTGCCGTCGCCAACCTGAATGGCGACGCATACAAGGATGTCATCATCGGAACTGGCGGAGGCAACGAACACGTGTACGCACTCAACGGGCGCAACGGACAAATTCTCTGGCAGTTCGGCACAGATCATCCCGATAGTTTCGGGCTTGGAGATATCACCGGCGTCGATGCGTCGATTGATTTCACAGGCGATGGAATTGTTGATGTCGTCGCGGCAGGACGCGCAACCGAGACGGGCGGCGTCGGCGGACGACGCAGCGTGTATCTGTTCAACGGCGCAACGGGCACGCTGCGATGGTCGTCGCCATTACCGGGCTTCACACATGCGGTCACGGCAATCGGTGACATCAGCGGCGACGGACAGCCGGATGTGATTGGATGCGTCGGTGAAGCGGCATACAAAGCAACGGCATTCAGCGGCGTGAATGGAAATCTGCTGTGGGACTTTTCGATTACGGGTTCAAGCTCAGGCGCGAAGGAAGTGCTCGCATGGCCAGTGCAAGGTCAAACGCCCGACGTGATCGTCAGTGGATTCTGGGGACCGATCTTCAGAGTCGATGGCGAATCGGGCACGCAAATGTGGAGCAGACCCACGAACGGAAACAGCGCAATGCAGTTGTTGCGACTGAAGGATGTTACGGGCGACGGGATCGATGAAATCGTTGCGCCGCTGCTTGTCGGCGGGGCGTATTGCATCAACGGCGCGAACGGCAACATTGTTTGGTCGCTGCCAACCGGCAACACGATGGGCGGTGCTGTTATTCCCGATCTGAATCGTGATGGTATCGATGACGTCGCACTCGCTGTGCAGAATCAGGGCGTGATGATTGTGAAGGGGCAGGACGGCGCTCAACTCGCACTCTATCCAACGGGAACAGCGCAAGCTCGTGAAGTTGCCATCGTCCCCGATCTCGACGGGAATCTGAGCTACGAGATTATTATGGGAGGAAAAGACGGTAACGTAGCGTTGATTTCGGGCGGCGACTTGCTCGTGAGTGTTGGTGAGAATGTGAATGGCATTCCTGAAAGATTCGAGCTTGGACAGAACTATCCGAACCCATTCAATCCCTCAACCACAATCGACGTGAGCGTTCCATCGCAAGCGAATCTCGCGCTGAAGATCTATGATGTGTTGGGAAGGGAAGTGAAGTCGTTTGAGTACGAGAATGTTCCTGCGGGCACTCATCAGATTGTGTGGGATGGAAAGAGCAACGCGGGCACGCAAGTAGCAAGCGGAGTGTACTTCTACAGACTCACGGCGGGTTCAAGTGTTCTCACGAAGCAGATGGTGCTTGTGAAGTGAGCTGAACGGAGGATTGATGGATTGATGGATTGATGGAGTGTTGGAGTGTTGGAGTGTTGATTCTTGGCGTCATGGCGGTTCGAGTGAAATGAACCGCCAAGGCGCCAAGGGACGTGGACGATAACCCTCATTGCCGCATGCACCCCACTTGATTCTGGAATAAAATGAAACCAGAACCTCGGACAGACTGCTCCTCGTCCACGTTCCAAGGTGTGATTGGTTCCTTGGCGTCATGGCGGTGAAGTGAGTCGCTAAAGACGCCGCGTCTCAATTTTCTGCGGTCAAACATCATGCTCTTCACGAAAGAAATATCAGTATCGAGATCCGTTCGATCAGCGTCATCAGCCTTCCGATTTATTCTTCTTCTCTCCAGCTTTGCGTTCGCACAGCAGTCTCATGTCACGCAAGAGTTTCGTCGCACGGAGCAGGAAAGCTGGGCCGAGTACATTCAGGCGTACAAGTCGCCGCTTGCGCAGAGTCCGATCGATGTGAAGTTCTATCATATCAATGCCGACATAAGCATCGCATCTCCGTCACTGAAGGGGAATGTCCTTTGTCGGTTCGGCGTTGTCGAGAACAACACAAATTCCATCAAGCTGAACCTCAGGCGTGAGTATGTGATTGACAGTATTCGGGGGAATGCAAGTTCATACTCATTCACTCTCGATACGATCACGATCGCCCTCGATCGCACGTTTCAGTCAGGTGACTCGGGAGAAGTGCGAGTGTATTATCACGGCGTTCCGCCTCTCGCGAACAACACCAAGGGACTTCGCTACACAAATCACGCGACGTCGCAGCGCATCATCGCTTCATTGACAACTCCATTTCTCGCGCACTACTGGTGGCCGTGCAAGGACGGTCCCGGCGACAAACCTGATTCCGTTTACGTCGACATCACCATTCCCGACACTGCGATTGCAGGGATACCGGTGGTTGCTGTATCGAATGGAGTCCTGGCGAACGTGACCACTTCAGGCGGGAAGAAGACGTTCTACTGGCGCGAACGGTATCCCATCATTCCGTACTACGTGATGGTTGCGATCTCAAACTACCGCGACTTTCATCAAACATTCGTCGGCACACAAGGGGAGACATTCCCTCTCGACTACTACGTCTTCGCTGAGCATCTCACTGCTGCGCAACAAGGAGTTCAAAATCTCCCGCAGGCAATGCAACTCTTCTCCGACAAGTTTGGCAAGTATCCGTTCGAGCGCGAGAAGTACGGCATGACGCAGCTCGGCTTTTACGGCGCCATCGAGAATCAAACGAACACCATCATCAACAACATGGGCCTCTCGTATTTCGAGGTGAGTGTTCACGAGCTTGCTCACATGTGGTTTGGCGACATGATCACGTGCAAGGATTGGCACCACGGTTGGCTCAATGAGGGATTCGCGAGTTACTGTGAGGCGCTCTGGGCTGAAAGAAACGGCGGCTTCACATCCTACAAAAACTACATGCAAGGTTTTCAGTGGATGAGTGGAGGCACGCTCTATCTACAAAACATCTCCGATCCGTTCGGCATTTTCGTCTCGATCATCTACGACAAAGGCGCGTACGTACTTCACATGTTGCGCGGAGTGCTGGGCGACTCGGTGTTCTTCAATTGCTTGTCAGCGTACACGGCTAATCCGTTGTTCAGGTATGGTCACGCGACGACGGAAGAGTTCAAAGCCGTGTGTGAACAGGTGAGCGGACGGAATCTCGCGTCCTTCTTCGACCAGTGGGTGTACGACCAATACTATCCAAAGTACGGATACTTTTTTGTTCAGAACGCGACGACGGGGGAGACACGTGTGAACATCTCTCAAACACAATCGTCCAGCGGCTGGCGTGCAGTGTTTGAAATGCCGATACGGTTGAAGTTTCTTTTCGCCGGCGGAGGCGACACGACGGTGACGGTCTGGAATAACCAGCAGACGCAATCATTCAATTTTTTGTTTGCACGAACAGCCTCATCCATGCAGTTCGATCCGGATTCGTGGATTCTCAAGACGGCCCAGGTTGCGTCGGCGGATGAGTCAGATCCGGTTCTTCCTAAGAGTACGCCGGTTTTGTATCAGAACTATCCAAACCCTTTCAATCCGACCACTACGATCACATTTACTGTAGGGACGGTCTACGACCTCGTAGAGGGGCATGCCCCGTCCGTACTAAAGGTGGTTGATCTGCTTGGTCGCAATGTGACAACGCTTGTAAATGAGGTGTTATCGCCCGGAGAATATTCCGTACAGTGGAGCGCATCTGATCTCCCGAGCGGCGTGTACTACTACCAACTTAGAAGCGGCGCGACAACTCTGACAAGACCAATGGTGCTGCTACGGTGAGAAAATGAACCGCCAAGTCGCCAAGGAGTGTATTCTATTTCTCGGCGTCGTGGCGGTGATAGAATCGAGTCTTGCTGGCGTCATGGCGGTTGGGGGGGTGATGGTTGCTGATCGACATTCCCTTTCGTATCTTGCGAAGGCGCTGCTGGTGTCGCATGATTCTCGCGCGTCAACTGTTCCTTCGCACATCCTACCCATCTCACTTCTCACTCGATACTCGATTCAACTTTGAAATCCGTCCGAGCAGGTGTGGGTTTTCGTGTGTTCAACATGAATGGAGGCAAATATCATGAAATGGTTTTCGCTACTCGTTACGTTGCTTGTGCTCGTCCTCGTGAAGACGTCCGCGAAATCGCAAGACGTTTTTGAAGACGAAGTGCTCATCACAATTGCAGGTGCTGATTGTCCGGCGGCGCAAAGCGTTGTGCCATCCCCGCTCCGAGTCTATCAGCGTCTCGGCGAACTGTATCTCGCAGGTACGAGCAGAGCCTCATTGGGCGTCCTGCGGAAAAGGGGAGTTGAGGCTGTGATCGTCGATGATCGACCATGGACGAGCTCCTATGCAGTCGTTGCCCGGCCACCGCGCGCACAACTAGAGCCGGCTCTTGATGTCGTCGGGCTTCCGGTTGTGTATAGGGGCGACGACTTCCGGATTGTGAAGGGAGACGCGACGGCGTTCCAGCGGCTGCGTGAGCAGGGTTTCACGTGTGTTGAGATCGAGCGGATTGAAATTCCGTGCGACGCCACAACAACACGACTGCCCGATGGCATCGGCCACCACGACTCAGGAATAATCGACAGTCTCGTGGCGATGGTCTCCGATACATCGATCAGGAATTCGATCCAGGCAATGCAGAACTTCGGCACGCGGTATTGGAACAACGCCAATCGTGACACGGTGGCCCGATGGCTTCGTGCCCGATACGTGCAAGCGGGCGTCGGCGATGCCAGGCTCGACAGCTTTCAATACAGCAGCACATGGCAAACGAATGTTGTGGCGACGATTCGCGGCGCCGTCGATTCAACACGTGAGTTGATTGTTGGGGGTCATCACGACGCCACATCTTCCAATACGCTTCAAGCGCCGGGCGCTGACGACAATGCTACGGGCGCGTCTGCGGCGTGGGAGATGGCTCGTGTACTCAAACTCGCAAACTATCAGCCAGCGTACACGATGCGGTTCATGGGATACGCCGCCGAAGAGGCGGGCTTGCGCGGCAGTGCAAGTTATGCGCAGCGTGCGCGAACCGCAAACAGAGATATCCGCGCCATGCTCAACTATGACATGATTGGGAACAGAACGCAATCTTCGCCCGACCGTGATGTGTACATGGTGTGGTATACCGGCTCGGAAGCGCTCTCGAATCTTCACACTGCAATCGCCCGCGCATACACCACGCTCACGCCCGTTCTGACAACATCATACCGAAGCGGCAGCGACAGCTATTCTTTCTGGCAACAAAATTACAAAGCGGTGTTCTTGATCGAGCGCGATTTCAGTCCCTACTATCACAGCCCGAACGATTTGCTTCAATACCTCGACATGCAGTATTGTCGTGAGATCGTACAATCGGGTCTCGCTACATTGCTAACGCTCGATCAAATGCCGCCGAATGTTGCCAACCTTCAGGTGCGCGACCGCGGCAATGGCAATTCACTGTATGTTAGTTGGGATAGCGTCGCCGTTCCTGACTGGGCGTCGTACAAAGTGTACGTCGGAGGTTCGGCGGTCTCGTATGATACGTCGTACCTGCAGACGACACGCACGCGAACAATCACGGGCCTCATTCCCAGCAAGCGCTACTACATCGGCGTTTCGATTGTTGACATCGTCGGACGTGAAGGAATGATCACGCAGCTTTCGGCAGTGCCGAGAACGCAGCCGCAACCGCCGGTCGGACTGGTCTCGACAAGCTTGCCGGGCTCTGTGAAGTTGAACTGGCGCAGGAACGGCGAGATGGACCTTCGCGGGTACATTGTCTTCCGCAAACCACTCGCGTCCGGCACGTTTGAATCAATCACTCCGACTCCAATCGCAGACACAACGCTGATTGACATTCAAACGTCGGGCACATATCTCTACTTCGTGAATGCCGTTGACTCGACAGGCAACATCAGTGCCTCGTCCGATACGGTGCAGGGAACTCCGATCACGGGTGTGGGTGAGACGACGAGTCCGTTTGAGTTTAGATTGTTCCAGAACTATCCGAACCCATTCAATCCATCAACACAAATCAAATACGAAGTCGCACATCGCGACAATGTTGAATTGAATGTGTGCGATGTGCTGGGCCGGAACGTGGCAACGCTTGTGCACGAGGTGAAGTCACCCGGAACGTACGTCGCCTACTGGAATGCGAGCAACATGTCGAGCGGAGTGTACTACATTCAGCTTCGAGCCGAAGGTCGCGTCGCAACACAACGGGCGATGTTGGTGAAGTAGTATGATGGAGTGGTGGAGTGATGCATATCGTTATGCGCACCCCTCGGTTCTTCCCACGAGTCGTTGTTTCATGTTCGAATGGCGTTTCAGAGAAGTGAAACGCGAAGGGCGATAAGTCGGCAGTGCGTGCTCATTACTCAGCGAGGTTTCCAACATGACTATCAGGGTATCAGCTATCAAATGCTTCGTCTTCCTAACACTGTTTCTTGTTCCCCTTCTCTTGGAGGCGCAACAAGACAGTGCAAGCATACGACAAAGGATATTGGAGAGCGAGGAATCCGATCAGATCCTCATTCAGCGGACGCGCGATTTCATTCTTAACAAGTTAGAAGATGGACGAACGAATGAAGCTGGTGAGGCGTTTGACTATGCTGTCCGCAAGCTCGAAGGTGCAAGTACAAAAGCGTTTTGGATCACAGAGAAGTTCTTGTTGGGATACTGGTTTGGACAATACGAGTTGCTTTACAGCGCTGATTCAATTGAGACTTCCGCTGATCTCGAAAGAAGTGAGCATTCGTTTTCTTCACGCGAGGTTCTCTATCCTCAACAGGATAAGCTATCACAGGTGTTAGAAAAGCTAGCGCATAAACACAGATCAGAATTGGTGCAGCGCCTTGATGCACGCGTAGACGACAAGGAAAAACACGATTATTTGGTCCTTTTCTTTGATTGGCTCACGCTTTACTCTTCGGAACCAGAAATGACCCGAGAGAAAGCACAAGAGTATCTAGAGAAAAATCTCACTCCGCGTGCTGAGGAATTTCTTGCCAACTACAAAGACTCGCGATTCCGACCATTTGTTCAAAGACACTTTCGATATGTCTATGTTCTCAATGACTGGGGATATGGTTATTTCTTGGGAATGGGACTGTTAAGTCCCCAGAGCATAGCAGAACGCTATCTGAAACCAGAGTTCACTCTTGGTATGGGGGTCGATGTTAGTTGGAAACGCGCGCTTCTAGACTTGGGATTTGATATTGGCATTCCGGTAGCAATACGAGAGCCGTTTGTCTACAAGGGGAAGAGTTGGAATACGAACGTACGCCACAATTATTACACGTACTATCTTAATGCAGGCTACGTCATTGGGGAAACTGATTTCCTCAAGTTCACGCCTCGCGTCGGAATTGGCGTCCTGTACATGAGTGTTTGCGACAATGATAAGGAGAAAGCTGGTGGAGACCTTTCAATGACTCAAGGCGCGATGCAATATGGTGTAGCCTGCGATCTCAAGCTGAGCGTCAATGACTCATTCTCCGGAGAAAACACCCATAGCTATTCGGGTGTGAGATTGGGTCTCGACTATTTTCAGTTTCTTGGAAGCAATCCAATCATGTCGGGAGGAATGTTGCGGTTCCAGATTTCATGGAGTGCGTTTGGTCGCTCGATTCTCAGGGATATGTAAGTGTTCATCAGTTTTTCCTCGGGCCTCACGGCGTCAAGCCCATTTTGCGCGCAGTGTGGCATCATTGCTCACTCGCATCGGGGTGGCGCGACGAAGAAACTCGCTCTGGATACGACGCGTTGAGAGTGAGGAGTTTGTAATGAGTGAAGAAAAAAAAATCGAGGTACATAAGACCAGTTAGGCGGTTTAACAATCTAATCGGAGACTTCTAGATGGATGCACTGAAGAAAACATTGTTCATACTAGCACTCGTTTTTGTCACAGCATATACAGTCCGTCACGTCTACTACAAATGGTTTGATCCCCGTGAGTCGGTCTTGGACAAGTATAGTGATTCAGTTGGCAAACAAATCAAGGCTGCTGAATCGATTGAACAGTTGACGAAGATGTACGATGAAGCAAAGAAAAAAGTGGAGGCTTACGAGGCAGACAAGAATAACCCTGAAATAGAGCATGGTAATCGTGATGAGAAGGAGCCTTATAAAGCTGCGATGGATTTGAAAACCGCAATTCAAGAATGGGAGAGAAAGTCAAAGGAGATATTCCAACTCCGCTTCTATTGGGGTGTTGGGTTGCTGCTACTTGCCGTTGGGTATATTGTCTTCCGGAAACTAAATGGATGGCTTGGTCTTACCGTCATAATCGTCGGATTCACAGAACAAGTGTATTGGGCAAGTCCCTCCTTCATTTCGGGAAGCGGGGTTGAATATGACAGATTACTTACTAACAAGTTTCTTTTTTCTCTTGCCACGCTTGTATTGCTAATTGCAATCGCATACTTCACGGACACGTTGCAGATTACAACGAAGAAAACCGCCTCCTAAGGAGCTCATCGTAACTCACTGAAAATAAAGGCCCCACTATCGAGCTCCTATCTGAAAGAACCGTCCCGTTTTTTGGGACGGTGGTGGACGCTAACCAGCGGCTCAACCCGACATTTGGCAAAGTATGTTTGAAGACCTGAAATATGATATCCGTACGATTGTTCTACCAAGCGTCAAGGAGTTCTTCGCTGGCTCTAGGGTTGTGCTCATCCCTTTCTATCTTGCGTTCAGTAAAGACGCAACTAAAGTGCCTGTACATCGGCGTGCCGATGAAGTGCTGAGTATCCTCACAAGGATCACTCAGCAGAGATGTAGCGAAAGAGAATACGTACACTTAGAAGATCAGGGGGACTCAACAAGGAAAAATTTTTCAAACAAAACAATAAAAGAAGATCTACAGGAGGAGTAATGAAGTTTTTGTCCTTGGTGGTTGCGTTGAGTTTTATAGTAGAAGCAAACGCCGCTCTCGTCACTTCGAGACTTGTCGCGGCAAGAGTTGATGTTCGTTCAGAGGCGGATGTGGTTGCGTTGCATCAGCTCGGTGTTCGCATCGAAGATGCAAAGGTGCGAGAACGCGTCGCGCTCGACGGATCAACGCGATACAATGTGAAGGCGTGCCTCGAAAATGGATTCGTAACAATCATTGCCGATCAGGCGCATCTCGACGCAGTGAAGCAAAACGGATTCTCCATCCGATCATCATCAGACTACATCGAACCAAGTTCCGTTGCACAGAGTGCGAAGCTCGACACAATGCCGCTTCAGTTCGGTTGGCCGCGCATGATCTTCAACGGCAACTCGCTCTACGAGAACAGTCCAACGATAGACGACATCGACGAGAACGGGCAACTTGATATCTCCGTGACGAATGCCTGGGGATCGTATCCGGCGAATCCTCCCTATCTCATCACATGGCGAAGAAACGGCGGCTACCTGGCAGGCTTTCCTGTTCCGCTCGAGGCGGGACAAATACAGAGCAGTGCAGACGGAGGTATTTCGGCAGCCGGCGATATTTTCGGCGACAACAAACTTGAGCTTGTGTGCGGAGACGAGAATGGATTTCTGTATGCATTCAACTCCGGCGGCCAGGCGCTGACCGGATTTCCGGTGAACTACGGAACTTTCACCGGCGTGTACGTGCCGGCGCTTGCCGATCTCGATAATGATGGAAAGGCTGAGATTGCCGTGATCTCGCACGCGTGGGATTCGCCGTATGGCAATGCATTTCTTCACGTGCTGAAGGTGACCGCCACCGGTCCAGCAGAGCTTCCGGGATTTCCTGTTGCGCTCGAACGCGGCGCGGAAAACAGTCCAGCCATCGGCGACCTTGACGGCAACGGAACACGTGAGATTGTGATTTGCACGGGCGGATCTTCCAGTGGTCCGAGTTCAAAGATCATCGCTTACACTTCTACAGGTCAGGTGGTGAGCGGCTTTCCGTATGTTGTCGGAGCGAACAGTATCGGCAACTCGCCAACGCTCTTCGATATCAACAATGACGGGAAGCTTGAAATACTCGTTCGCATGAAGCCCGACGGCAACGTCAACGGCATCTACGCAATCAATTATCTGGGGCAGTTGTTGCCCGGATTTCCGTTCCCGATCACTTATGGTCACGTCAATGCATGCGTGGCGGTCGGCGATATGGATGGAGACAACATTCCTGAACTTGCTTACGGTGGAGTTGAAGCAGTCGATTCAGGAAAAGTCTGGGCCTACAATTTGTCCGGAACACTCATGCCCGGTTTTCCCGCGCGTGTGTATCGTACATGGGTCGATGGTTCGGTCGCGATTGCGGATGTTGATGGCGACAGAAAAGGCGATGTTGTTTGCGGAACCAATGGCGTCTCGAACAAGCCGGGCGTCATCTACGCGTTCAACCATCTCGGACAAGTTGCGCAAGGGTTCCCGATAATTCCCGGCAATCCGATACTCAACAGTTTCGAAACGCATCCAACGCTTACCGATATAGATGGCGACGGAGATACGGAGATATTCGCGGGGCGACTCGACAAATATGTGTATGGATGGGACACGCCGGGCGCGTTTGACTCGGCGAAAGCGTGGACGACATTCAAAGGCAACGCCGCGCGCACGGGAGGGCAATTGCGAGCGCCGGGGCCATCAGCGGTGAGTGAGACAGGGCAGCCGTTTGAGTTCAGACTTGATCAGAATTATCCGAATCCGTTTAACCCGGTCACCAATTTTCAATTCTCAATTGGCAATTCACAAGTAACAATTCTCAAGGTGTACGATCTACTTGGCCGCGAAGTCGCAACGTTGCTGAACGAAGTGAAACCGGCTGGCGAACACACTGTCGCGTTCAACGCTGCGCATCTTGCAAGTGGCGTGTACATCTATCGCCTGCGTGCAGGTAGCTTCGTGCAGACGAGGAGACTTGTTCTGCTTCGGTGATGGTTGATTCGCGTTCGTTCGTGTCCTTCGTGGATAAAACAAACAGATTGTTTTTGTCCACGAAGAGCACGAAGTATCACGAAGGAAGAAAGCAAAGAGCCTGTCCACGAAGAGCACGAAGTATCACGAAGGAAGAAAGGAAAGAGTCTGTCCACGAAGAGCACGAAGTATCACGAAGATCGAATGCTTTCCATCAATAAGCTTCGTGTCCCTTCGTGTCCTTCGTGGATAAAACAAACCAGATTTTTTTTGTCCACGAAGAGCACGAAGTATCACGAAGGAAGAAAGGAAAGAGTCTGTCCACGAAGAGCACGAAGTATCACGAAGATCGAATGCTTTCCATCAATAAGCTTCGTGTCCCTTCGTGACCTTCGTGGATAAAGGAAGCCAGGCCTTCTTGTCCACGAAGAGCACGAAGTATCACGAAGATCGAATGCTTTCCGTCAACAAGCTTCGTGTTCCTTCGTGTCCTTCGTGGAAATAACAAACCTTCTTCATG
Organism: Ignavibacteriota bacterium; assembly: GCA_016218065.1. GTDB lineage: Bacteria > Bacteroidota > Ignavibacteria > UBA10030 > UBA6906 > CAADGV01. The sequence goes on from JACRFA010000261.1 coordinate 15,459, forward strand.
ACAACGACAGACATGGAGCACACAATGGAACTTTTGTATAGAGAAGAAGTCTATGCAGTCATCGGCGCAGCAATTGAGGTTCATCGCGAATTAGGGTCGGGATTTCTTGAAGCGGTCTATCAGGAATGTCTTGAGTACGAGCTTGAAGATCGAACCATTCCTTTCGAGCCTCAGAAGCATCTCACAATAACATACAAGGGGCGGACACTCAAGAAGAAGTACATTGCGGATTTGATTACTCACGCAACGATCATTGTGGAGTTGAAGGCGGAAGACTGTCTGACCAGCAAGGATGAATCGCAGCTGCTCCACTATCTAAAGATCACGGGCTTCCGTGTCGGCGTTCTGATCAATTTCGGCAGCTACGGCAAGCTCGAATGGAAACGAATGATAGTGTGAACCAATAGCCATTCTGTCCACGAAGAGCACGAAGTATCACGAGAGGCCAGTGTTCCATAAACAAGCTTCGTGTTCGTTCGTGTCCTTCGTGGATAAAACAAACCAGATGTTTTTGTTCACGAAGAGCACGAAGTATCACGAAGGAAGAAAGGAAAGAGTCTGTCCACGAAGAGCACGAAGTATCACGAAGATCGAATGCTTTCCATCAAAAAGCTTCGTGTTCGTTCGTGTCCTTTGTGGATAAGACAAACCAGATTTGTTTGTCCACGAAGAGCACGAAGTATCACGAAGGAAGAAAGAAAAGAGTTTCTCTACGAAGGGCTCGGCGCATCACGAAGGTCGACTGCCTTCCATCAATAAGCTTCGTGTCCCTTCGTGTCCTTCGTGGATAAAACAAACCAGATTTTTTTTGTCCACGAAGAGCACGAAGTATCACGAAGGA
>JACRFA010000272.1 GCA_016218065.1 Ignavibacteriota bacterium
AGATTCTGTGCTTCGTTGGTCCGCCCGGCGTCGGCAAGACATCGCTGGCAAAGTCAATTGCGCGTGCACTCGGACGCAAGCTGGTGCGCATTTCCCTTGGAGGAATACGCGACGAAGCGGAAATCCGCGGCCATCGACGCACGTACATCGGCTCGATGCCCGGCAAGATCATTCAGTCGATGAAGCGGGCGGGAGTGATCAATCCCGTGATTCTGCTTGATGAGGTCGATAAGATGAGCATGGACTTCCGCGGCGATCCGTCGTCGGCGCTGCTTGAAGTGCTCGATCCGGAGCAGAATGTTTCGTTCAACGATCATTACCTCGACATCGACTACGATCTCTCGCACGTCATGTTCATCACGACGGCCAACGTGCGTTTTCAGATTCCGCTTCCGTTGCAGGATCGCATGGAGATCATCGAGCTGTCGGGCTACCTGCAGTACGACAAGCGCGAGATCGCAAAGCGGCACATCATGCCCAAACAGCTCGAAGAACACGGCCTCACGAAAAGCAAGGTGGAGATCCCGGACATTGTCATTGACAAGGTGATTTCTGAGTACACACGTGAAGCGGGCGTGCGCAATCTGGAGCGTGAGTTGGCGTCAGTCTGCCGGAAAATTGCCAAAGACATTGTCGTCGGGCACCAGAAGAACGGAAGGAAAGACAAAGCCGGTCAGGTGATTGTCACGCCGGAGAAGATCGAGGAGTATCTCGGCGTGCCGAAGTTCCGCAATCGCGTGCGTGCGGAAGAGAATCGCGTCGGGTCGGTGACCGGACTGGCGTGGACGAGCGTCGGCGGCGACATTCTGCACGTCGATGTGACGGTTATGAGCGGCAAAGATAAGCTGACGCTCACCGGACAGCTCGGCGATGTCATGAAAGAGTCCGCTCAAGCCGCGTTGAGCTACCTGCGTTCGAAAGCCGAGTCGCTGGGATTGCCCACGGATTTCTACAAGGACAAAGAGATTCACATTCATTTGCCTGAAGGCGCAATTCCCAAAGACGGGCCGTCGGCGGGCATTACGATGGTGATGGCGATGTACTCTGCCATCAGCGGCAAGCCGGCGCGCGCCGATGTGGCCATGACCGGCGAGATCACGCTGCGCGGCGAAGTGCTCGCCATCGGCGGACTGAACGAAAAACTTCTTGCCGCGCAGCGCAGCGGCATCACCACCGTACTCATCCCTCAGGAGAACGTCAAAGACCTTACCGATATTCAGCCGAAGGTGAAGGAGGGTCTGACCATCACGCCCATCAGCAAAGTAGAAGACGCGTTGCAGTACGTGTTTTCGGTGAGTTGATGAAAAAGAAAAGACGATCCACGCACGAACGACGCCATGTGCACGAAGGTTCTTCTCAAAAAAGACACATGAACTTCGTGTTACTTCATGAACTTCGTGTTACTTCATGAACTTCGTGGATGAAAAATTAACTCTCTTTTGAATTATGAGTGAATATATCGTCACGGCGCGCAAGTACCGCCCGATGAAGTTTGATGACGTCGAAGCGCAGTCGCATGTGACGCAGACGTTGAAGAATGCGATCAGGCAAAATCGGCTTGCGCATGCTTACCTGTTCGCCGGTCCGCGCGGCGTCGGGAAAACGACAACAGCTCGCCTGCTGGCAAAACTCGTGAACTGCCAAAAGCCGACGAAGGATTTCGAGCCGGACAACGCCTGCGAGCTTTGCACCGAGATTACCGAGGGAAGAAGTTTTGATGTGCTGGAGATCGATGGCGCATCGAATCGCGGCGTTGAAGAGATCAGAAATCTGCGCGAGTCGGTGAGGTACGCGCCCGCGAAGGGAAAGTACAAAGTCTATATCATCGACGAAGTTCACATGCTGACGAAGGAGGCATTCAACGCGCTGCTGAAAACGCTGGAAGAGCCGCCATCGCATGTGCTGTTCATCTTTGCGACGACGGAAATTCACAAGCTGCCGGCCACGATCATCTCGCGCTGCCAGCGGTTCGATTTCCGCCGCATCGCCATCGACGACATCATGGCGAATCTCAGAGGCATTGCCGCGATGGAAGGCCTCGCTATCGACGACGAATCGCTGCTGCTCATAGCGAAAAAGGGCGACGGCTCGATGCGCGACTCCCAGAGCATCTTCGACCAGATTGTTGCGCTCTGCGGCAAGTCGATCACAAAGGACCAAATTCTTCAGGCGCTGAACATTGTCGATCAAGACTTCTACTTCCGCGTCACCGACCTCATCAAGGCGCGTGACGCGAAAGGCGGATTGGATCTTGTGCAGGATGTGATGAGCCGCGGTTACGACATCAAGGAATTTCTCGGCGGCCTCACCGAGCATCTGCGCAACATTCTTACGGCAGTCACTTCCGGCTCGACGAAGTTCATCGAAGAGTCCGACTTCTACAAAACAAAATACGCCGAAGCGGCAAAGCAGTTCTCCGTACCCGATGTGCTGCGCCTGCTCAAGCTGGTGAACACCACCGAGCAATCGATCCGATGGAGCGCGCAGCCGCGGTTCAAGCTCGAGACAGATCTCGTGCAGCTCATTACCATGAGCTCCGCCGCCGAAGTCGGAGACGTGCTCAAGCAGATCGATGAGCTTGCGCGTCAGATCGGTTCTCCTTCAGAGAAAAAAAAACTTCAGTCCGATAGTGTGACGCAATCCTATTCTTTGCCTCAGTCGGCCGCGCCGCACACTGTCAGCGAGGCGTCGCCGGTGCGGGCCGAATCGTTCACCCCATCGGGGCCACAAAAATTCTCGGCCCGACCGAACTTCAGTCGTCAGGCCGCGCAGCCTGTTGCCCAGGCAGAGTCGAACGGCGAGAAGTCGCCTGCGCTCTCCGCGGGCGAAGTGTCGTCGCGCTGGGCGGAGTTTATTGCAGAAGTGCGAAGGAAGCGCATCGCGGTCGGCACGGTGCTTGAGTCCGCAACGTTTCTGGGCGTGAGCGGCCCGATCATTCGCGTGAGCGCGAACGAGTTCACCGCATCGGCAATCATGCGCAACAAAGAACTCCTTTCCGAGACGATTCAAAAAATATTCAACACCCGCGGCCGCATTGAAGTTGACGTGAAGCCGGATTCGATAACCCTCGACGCCGGGAATGAAGCGGAGGCTCGCGTTTCTCCCCGTGAAGAAGAACATCCTGTTGTCAAAGCTCTGATCCGCGAACTGGGCGCCGAACCGTTGTAGCTTGGATTTTCCCGCAATGAGCGGCCAGACGGCTCAGAATAACGAAGGATTCTACGTGATACTTCCTACAACGGTCAGCCCATGCAAAACCCGTGTCAGGATATTGTGCTCTGCAGCCTTGACTTTCAGATGTCATTTTCGGAATTTAATCCCAGTTTAATGTAAAGAGGAGAGTGACCTGCCACAAAATGCTACAGTGCTTGTTCTCACTAAATCACTGTAAACTCCACCAGTCCTGTCTTCATCGGCTCTCCGGTGAGACGTGGTTTTCCATGAGGTTCTTATGAAGAAACGTTGGTGTGTTCTCGGGTTTGTGCTCGCGTCAATGCTCTCTGTTTCCGTGGCAGGAACATCAGTCGGCAAGTATGCGGGCGAGTTCATTTCGCTGGGCGTCGGCGGTCGCGCGCTCGGCATGGGAGGCGCATTCGTCGCGTTGGCAAACGATGTTACCTCCGGCTACTGGAATCCTGCCGGGCTTTCGCATATCACCTATCCGCAAATCTCACTCATGCACGACGAACGCTACGGCAGTCTCGTGAATTACGACTACGGCGCTGTCGCGCTGCCAGTCGGGCCGAGCACAAGCTGGGGCTTCAGCGTCATCCGGTTGGGTGTTGATGATATTATGGATACGCGCAATGCCGCGTACGATCCGGCGAGCAACGTGTATGTTGACTACGCAACGTATCGGCAAAATCCCGAACGGTACAGAATCGATCCGAGCAAGGTCACGTACTTCAACGCCGCGGATTGGGCATTCTATCTCACCTACTCGAAGAAGCAGTCCGAAGATTTTTCGTACGGCGCGAATCTCAAAGTGATCCGCCGCGATCTTGGCGATGCGTCGGCAACGGGGCTGGGTCTCGATGTCGGCCTCTGGTACACGCCGATGGACAACGTGCTGCTCGGCGCCAACCTGCAAGACGTGACAACGACGTTCCTCGCCTGGAACACCGGGACGAACGAGCTGATCACGCCGACGATGAAGATCGGCACCGCGTATCTCATCGAAGCATTCGGCGGACGGTTTGCCCCGGCGATTGATTTCGATATTCGATTCGAAGGACGAAAGTACGCGTCGACGTTCAACCTTGGCAACATCAGCTTCGATCCGCATTTCGGGACGGAGTTCATGTTCAAGGATGTGGTGGCCTTCCGCGTTGGCTACAATGATGTGAAGCAGTGGTCGATGGGCGCCGGACTGCATCTCCCGAAACTGAACATCGATTACTCGTACGCGCAGTTCTCGCAGACCTCCGAAGGACTCGGCAACACACATCGCATCTCGCTGATGTTCACGCTCGAAGCAGAGCAGTTCCGTCGGGTGGACGGGTATTGAGTGTGGAGTGTTGGATGGTGGATTAGTGGATGATGGATTAGTGGAGTGATGGAGTGTTGACAATTGAACACCTGCCTGCCGGTAGGAAGGTTGACTATTGACCATTGACCGTTAGGTTGTTGTTCGATGGTCAGGGTTGAGTACAAAACAAGGGCGAGTCATCACGGCTTGCCCTTGTGTTTTTCGTTGACCATTGATCGTCTGCCGGCAGGCAGGTTGACCATTGATGAAATGATGTGACCACGATCTGATTCGCAGTTTTGGCTTGACATTCTTTTTTTGGTTATGTTGAAGTAGCGCCCTAAGGATTCGTTGATACAGGAAACCCGATGCCACTCATTCTGTTCCTGCTGTATCCACACCGCGATAGCCCACCATCGTTAACACTTCACGTTGTCTCGAATCTCATCGGAGGAACCTATGAATGCTCGTTCTCCGGGTAAAGAACCGGCCAAAAGCAAACCTCGAAGACGCGAAGACGCGAAGTTTTTTGGATGTTGGAATAACTTTGTCTTCGCTACGCTTACTGTGCTTTCTTTCGGGCTCTTAGATACATACGCAGGCGAACAGCCGCGCACACTGGAGTCGTTCGGCATTCACACTCAAAATGGGCTTCCGATTCCACCGTACCCAACAAATGTCACTCTCAATTTGTTCGATCCTGACCCGCTTCTTGACTTGGCAATCTACGCTGATGGCAAAATCCAGTTATGGCGCAATCTTGGCAACGGCACGTTCGGTACTGAGCCGATTTGGGAGCGCAGTGCCGATAACGTGGTGCGGCTGGAAATCAGGAAGAGTCGCATGTGGTCAGACAACATCCCTGACATCAATAGCTGGGGCGACCTGATCATAACGTTCGCTGAGGGGGCAACAGAAAAAATCTCACACGATCAAATAGCACGTGGGCGAAGGAGTTTCGGTTCACATTCATACATGTCAGGTGCAGCACCGCCACTTAATTTCCGGGAGACGTGGAGAAGCGAGCCAAACGCTGGACCATCCACATACATCGCAGTTGATGACATAGATAACGATGGGCGCATGGAATTCGCGTATTGCTTCTTCCCGCCCGTCGGTTATCCGGACACGAATCGAATTGTAGTGTACGAGTGCGTTGGCAACGACTCTTTCGTGGTGGAGTGGGATACTGTGATGGCACATATTTTTGGCCCCCTTGCGGCGACCGACATAGATCGGAATGGCAAGCGTGAATGGGTCTTTGTGAATAACGGTCTCGTGTTTTTTGAGAGTCAGGGTGATCGCCAGTACAAATACTACACCTCCAATTTCCATTTTATTCGAGGCTATGTGACCCGTGGTTTCGAAACAGATGTCGATCATGACGGTCGCCGGGAAGTCTGCGTTCAGCAAGCAGATCCTGATCCGCCGGCCGGTAGCTGGAGCACGTGGTTTTTCATCAGCGAGTTCAATTGGAAGACCGCGACATCATTTGTACTGAGTAACCAAACTATTGGGTACCTCCCGTTTGCCGTGGATATGGCTGTTGGTCAGGTGGATGGTACCGGACGCGACGAGATAGTGCCTGCCGCCGGCGCGTATGGCATTTCGGAACCGGTTCCCATTGAGTATCTCTGGGTTGAGGCCTCCTCGATTCGCGTACGGGAAATTCATACAGGTCTCAAATCTGGCGCAGCCGCGCCCATGTTCGTAAATCTTGACGCGGATACATTGAAAGAGCTCTTCATCGGAGGAGTAGGACCCGTGGGCCATGGGTCATGCTTTGCGCTTGATTATGTAAGCGATACAACATGGCGAGTCGCATGGGCTGATTCGTCACTCAGGAATTCACCATTGTCAGTTGACTCAGGAATGTTGGCACAGCAGTTCGTAGTAGCAGGTGCAAACACATGGCACCCTAGACCCGAGCACTATTCTCAGTTGCATGTGTATCGCCCCTCGGGCGTAAAAATCGGAGTGTGGCAGAAAGATACTACTTCTGTTCAGAATTTCCATTTCGGCGATGTTGACCGCGATGGTCGAACTGACATTACTGCGATCTCCCTTTTTTCGCGGGGTGCAGCGGCGGTTGTGTACGAGTACCATGGCGAAACGGGTGTGTCTGAGAAGGACACAAAGGAGCAGGCAGGATTTCATTTGTCGTCAAGTTATCCGAATCCATTTAATCCTAATACAACATTGGACTTTCGACTTTTCGAAGAGAGTTTCGTTAGTGCGATTCTTTGTGACCTATCTGGAAAGGAGGTGGTAAAGCTACTGCACTCTACTCTCTCAACGGGGAAACATACCCTCCGATGGGATGGCAGAAACAAAGAGGGCAGACTTCTGAGTAGTGGAACATACTTTTTATATCTCAATGTCATAGCGAAGAACGGTAGTACCACATCAGCCACAAGGAAGCTGTTGTTGTTGCGATAAAACCCCATGTTAATCTAACTGCAGAACTATTTTGGAAAGGGTGCAACCATGAAACAGCTAATGCTACTCACAACAATCTTCAACTTTTTTGTCTTTGGACTGCACGCCCAGGCTCAATATCTCAATCCAGCGG
>JACRFA010000267.1 GCA_016218065.1 Ignavibacteriota bacterium
CCAGGCGCGTTTCCGGGGCTCGAAGCAGAAGAACGCGGACAGGCGGAGGCAATTGCGCGCAATCTCTTTGAGATGTCGCATCTGAAGGTTCCGATTATCGTGGTGATTATTGGTGAGGGCGCATCCGGCGGCGCGCTCGGCATTGGTATCGGCGATCGGATTCTCATGCTTGAGAATTCATGGTACTCTGTGATCTCGCCGGAGTCGTGCTCGAGTATTTTGTGGAGAAGTTGGGATTACAAAGAGCAAGCTGCCGAAGCGTTGCAGCTCACCGCGCCCGATTTGAAGAAGCAGGGCCTCATCTATGAGATTTTGCCCGAACCGCTCGGAGGCGCGCACCGCGACCATGTGAAGGCCGCAGGAATTCTGAAGACACAACTACTGAACGAGCTGAGGCATCTCTCAAAAATCAAAATCGATAAGCTCATCGAGCGGCGCATCGAGAAGTTTTCGCGGATGGGGGAGTATTCGGGGTAGGCTATCTCAACCCTGAGCGCTTTTCGCGCCCGCCTGCCTCACGGTGTAAAGAGGCGGGCAGGAAGGGTCTACGATTCTTGAAGCATCTAAATCATGAAGTCCGTAACCAAATGCATTCTATGTTTCTTTTGAATGTGAGATTCTTCGCTTCGCTCAGAATGTAAGATTATGATTAAACACACCACCGACATTCGCGTTCGCTACGCGGACACCGATCAGATGAAGTTCGTGTACTACGGGAAATTTTTTGAGTACTTCGAACAGGGAAGATCAGATCTCTTGCGTGACATCGGACTGCCCTATCCTCGCATTGAAGAAATGGGCTTGATTCTTCCGGTCGTAGAGGCGCATGCGAAATATAAGAAGCCCGCAAAGTACGACGATCTGCTTCATGTGATTACGTATTTCAAAGAGATGCCGGTTGCCCGCGTCCGCATCGAGTACGAAGTGTATCGTGATGGCGAAACCGATCTGCTGGCGGAAGGATATACGATACACACGTTCGTGAATGCAGCTACCGGAAAACCGACCCGCGCGCCGGGCCAGTTTGTCGAAGCCGTCGAAAAAGCTATGAGGTCATGATGCTTAAAAAGGAATTGCTGGAAATTCTCTGCTGTCCGAAATGCAAAGGCGATTTGCTCTACGAGCCGGAGAAAGAGAAACTGACGTGCAAGAAGTGCAGTAGAGTCTATCCGATCAAGAACGACATTCCCATCATGCTGGTCGACGATGCTCAATAGTATTGTGAATGACAGCCGCGTGAGCAGGTTGATTGAGTTTGCGCTGCTTGAGGATATTGGGCTGGGCGATCTCACGAGCGAGGCGATTATTCCTGATGAACAGTTGGGGAAGGCGGAACTTCTTTGCAAGGAAGACGGCATCGTTGCCGGCCTCGAAGTCGCTACGCTTGTGTTCGAATACTGCGACCACGGCATCACGTTGACGCCCAACATTGCTGATGGCGGGATCGCGCAGAAGGGCGAAGTGCTTGCGACGCTCGACGGAAGTGCGAAAAGCATTCTCAAAGGGGAGCGAACTGCGCTGAACTTTTTGCAGCGCATGAGCGGCATTGCGACAGCTACCCATCGCTACGTGCACGCGATCGCTGGCACAGATGCAAAGATCATCGATACGCGGAAGACCGTCCCCGGTTTGCGCGTGCTCGACAAGTGGGCAGTACGACTTGGCGGTGGATTCAATCATCGGTTTGGCCTCGACGATATGGTGTTGATTAAAGACAACCACATCGTCGCAGCCGGAGGCATCACCAAAGCTGTCGAAATGTGTCGCAAGCATCTTGCCGATGAAGGGATCGACGTGAAGATCGAGGTTGAAACAAAGAATCTGATCGAGGTACAGGAAGCGTTACGTTGTGCGGGCATCCATAGGATTATGCTGGATAATTTTGAACTTGATGATATGCGCAAAGCTGTTGGCTTGATCGATCGCAAGGTGGAAGTCGAAGCATCGGGTGGAGTCAATCTTCAGACCGTTCGTCCAATTGCAGAAACCGGTGTCGACTTCATTTCGGTTGGCGCGTTGACGCATTCGGTGAAGGGGCTCGACATTTCGCTCGAACTCACCCACATCGACTAATCACTGCCGCCATGTTCGACAAGCTCAAGAAGCTTGGCACTGACACCGCCATCTACGGCATCAGCACTGTCGTCGGACGGTTTCTCACCTTCATTCTCACTCCGTTCTACACGCATTTTCTTTCGCGCACAGAACTTGGCGTTGTCGGCAACGTGTACGCGTACATCGCCTTCTTCAACATCCTCTACACGTATGGCATGGAAGCCGCGTACATGCGCTACGTGGCGACGCTGGAGATGGGGACGAAGAAACAAAACTTCAGCGTTCCGTTTCTCTCCATACTCTGCACGTCCGTTCTCTTCACGCTCACAATTCTCTGGAACGCCGTGACACTTGCTGATGCGAGCGGCGTGCCTCCGGATTTCACTTCGATCGTTGCCTACAGCGGCGTAATCTTGCTGCTCGATGCGCTGGCGATTGTGCCATTTGCTTCGCTGCGCATGGAACGAAAGTCAAAACTCTTTTCCGCACTGAAACTCTGGAACATCATCGTCACGGTAGTGTGCAATCTCGTCTTTCTTCTCAAGTTCGGATGGGGAGTGGAGGGAATCTTCATTAGCAATCTCATTGCCTCCGCATCGACGCTCGTTTTGTTGTTGCCGACAATTCTCAAGAACATCACATTTGAATGGAACACCACGCTGTTGAAAGCGCTTCTGCGGTTCAGCATTCCGACCATTCCGGCGTATCTCGCGACAATGATGATACAGGTGATCAACCGTCCGATTCTCGAGTCCCTCACAGATCTGGCGACTGTCGGGGTGTTTCAGGCAAATTACCGGCTTGGCGTGTTCATGATGCTGATCGTCTCGATGTTTGACTTCGCGTGGCGGCCGTTTTTCCTTTCGCACGCGAAAGAACCGGACGCCAAGGCAATGTTCGCGCGTGTGCTCACGTATGTTCTGTTCTTGTTGACGTCGATCTTGCTTACGCTCAGTCTTTTCGTTAACGAGATTGTCACAACGCCGATCTGGCACGGCAAGTCGATTGTTGATCCGCGGTTCTGGAGCGGACTGCCGATTGTGCCGGTCGTGTTGCTTGCGTATCTGTTTCTGGGCGTTTCCAACGTTCTGGTCGCCGGCATCTACATCGAGAAGAAGACGAAGAAGCTTCCGCTCATCACGTTCATCGGGGCGGGGACGAATATCGTTTCCAACTATCTCCTCATTCCACCATTTGGTATGATGGGTGCGGCTGTTGCAACGCTGTTGAGCTACTCGGTGATGGCGATAGTTCTCTACTTCATTGTGCAGAAGGTCTTTCCCATCAAATACGAATTTGATCGGCTTGCAAAGATTGCTATTGCAGTCGCGGTAGTCGGCGTGCTCTCTCAATTCATCCAGCCTTCAATGCTCCAGGTTCTCTGGAAGCTCGGCCTCTTGTTGTTGTTTGTTGGATTGTTGTATGCGATGAAGTTCTTTCACGCTTCAGAGCTATCAATGCTCAGGCGGTTGGCATCCGCTTCCCGTGACAGGCCTGATAAGACAAGCAATGGAGGTTGAGTACTATCTTCATCTTCATCTCGCTTATTGCGAGTGCAACTTTGTGTGGAGGATTTCCCAATGGAGATTATCGGTCGGAGACGTTTGCTCTTCGTGTGCTTGACGATCTTAAGCGTTCTAATCGGGAGAGCACAGACAACCGACCCCATGTCCTTTTTTTCACACTTGAATTTTGCTGTATATCTTTGCTTGGGCTCGATGGAACAAGGAAGGGATAATAGATGCTCCCATATGTAAATCGCGTAACCAGAGGAGTCGTTCTTTGTTATCTGATGGCTCTACCCGAATACGGCTTTACACAGCCGCCCCAAGTAGTTTGTATTTCCCCGACCTTCAATCAAATAGCTTCTACTCGTCTGCCCCAGATCTCAGCCATTTTCAGTGTCCCCATGGACCCTTCTACGTTCACTCAGATCTCTTATGCTGTATTTGGTGAACGGTCGGGATACGTAACTGGGACGATTGCGTATGACAGCGTAACTCGTAATGCCACATTCACACCGCATCGCGCTTTTGTCGCTGGCGAGGGCGTGAATGTGAATCTCTCCCGAAGCATCAAGTCCCAAACTCTTGATTCGCTCAAGGGGTTTACCTGGACATTTCGAATTCCGGTGACTCATCCTACGCAAGGTACCTTTCGTGGCCCGGTTGTTTACGACGGCTTTGGCTACGGTGTGCAGTGTGTTGATATGAATCGAGATGGACGTCCGGACATTATCACGAGCGGTGGTGTGATACGGCTTAACTCTGGTGGCGGACAATTCAATATGACGTGGTCGTTGCCGGACGCAGATGGATTCGAACAGATCATGGTCGATGATTTCAATCGTGATGGGTTTATGGACGTGCTCTACAAAGGCAATGGCATCAAAGTCGGACTCGGCAATGGAAATGGACAGTTTCTTGTTTTCACCAAGCCAATTTGGTTCGATCGATACGTTACACTTGACATGAATTCCGACGGGTTCCCCGATATCGTTGGAGCGCGAATACAGGATACGACCTCCACACTTTCGATTTCTTTTAATGACGGATTCGGCCATTTCAACGACACTGTTTCTGTGAGCCGCGCGAGTGGATGGTATAGACAAATGGAAAAGGCTGACATTGATAACGACGGGGACATCGATGTATTAGTAATCTCCCAAAAAGCAGTCGATCCAAACGGAGAACATGGCTATGAGGGGATAGTAGTTTTCAAGAACGATGGGAACCACGGGTTCCCCCAAGTGAACTACTATCGCGCTAATGTCAATCTCGCATTCCCTGAGTACCTGGGAGTTGCAGACTTCTCGAACGATCACTACGGCGACGCGGTTGTGTTGGGCAATTTCGTTGGTGTTGTTAGTCTCAACTTGATGAACGGCATTTTGGGTACGGATAGTACATCAATTCGTCGGGTTTGGGGAGCGGAAACCTTGAGCCCGTTTTGCATTGGTGATTTCAATGGTGACACATGGACCGATATCCTGGTAAGTGGCTATCGAATTCCATTTGATACGGCTAGAACGACGTATTATTCTCTGGTCAAGAATTGCGCGGGTGTTTTTCGTGGCTGTGGAACACCGAGCACATTTCAGGATACGTTAGGTTACGATTTGCGTATTGCCGCTGTTCAAGCAGCCGATGTCGACGGCGACGGGGATCTCGACCTCGTGAATGCGGGAGGGGGTGTGCTTGTCTGTCTCAACGAAGACTCGACGCTCACAGTGGATGAATATGAAATTTCACCCTCGAAACTTGATCTGCTTCAGAATTACCCGAATCCATTCAATGCCGGCACTACGATTTCATTTCACCTCTCAGCGAAAGAAAAGGTTCGTTTGACAATTTATAACATAATTGGAAAGGAGGTGAAGAGGCTCCATGATGATGTTTTGCCACCCGGCTGGTATAAGACCGTTTGGTATGCGGACGACGCCAGAGGACAAAGCGTACCATCGGGCGTTTATGTCATACGATTGGAATTATTTCGCTCGACAATGTCGTTAAAATCTCTCTTGCTTAAATGAAGTATTGTAGTTTGCTTTCGTTCGGAAAGGAAGGCGAGTCTAATGGCTCGCCTTTATTTTAGGTTCAAGCTCATGCACATCTGCATCGAGCCGCTGCTCTTGGCTCTATGCTCTCCGCTCTCATGGAATTGACGCTGGATTTTTGTACCTTTACGTCGAACAAAATTGAAGGAGTTGTGTGAAGAGTAGATTTGATGCAGCGAAACCCATGGCTGTCGGCGGACAGGCTGTGCTGGAGGGAGTGATGATGCGCGCACCGGGCATGGTGGCGACCGCAGTCCGCAAGGCGAGTGGCGAGATTGTAGTGAAGAAAGAGCCGCATGTTTCGCTGGCGGAAAGGTATCCGATATTCAAGTCACCGATTCTACGTGGTGCTGTTGGTTTGATCGAGATGATGGTGATCGGCATCCGAACACTCAACTTCTCAGCCGAGGTGGCGCTCGACGAGTCAGACAATCGGAATGGAAACGGAGCTGCGAAGAAAAGCTCATCGAGTGAGAATCTCAAACTCGCCGCGACTGTCATCTTCGCACTAACTGTCGGCATCACGGTGTTCTTTGTAACGCCGCTCGCCGTCACGACATTCTTCTTCGATGTCGAGCAGAAGCCGTTGTGGTTCAACCTGATTGCCGGGGGAATCCGCATCGGGTTGCTTCTGCTCTATCTGTTGGCCATCTCACTATTGAAAGACATCAAGCGGCTCTTTCAGTATCACGGGGCAGAGCACAAGGCTGTGTTCGCATTCGAGAAAGGCGAAGCTCTCGATGTCGCCTCGGCAAGCCGTCAGTCCAGATTTCATCCGCGCTGCGGCACGAGTTTTCTCCTCATTGTCATGGCTGTTGCAATCGTTCTGTTTAGTCTGCTGGATGTGTTTTTGATTCAATGGCTCGGGCACATCAGCGTTGTTACGCGCATCGCTACGCACTTGCCGCTGATTCCATTCGTCGGAGGCGTGTCGTACGAGTTCATTCGCGCATCGGCGAAGCGAAGCGAGACGCCTCTCGGAAGGCTGCTCGTAGCGCCGGGATTGTGGCTCCAGAAAATCACCACCAAAGAACCTGACGAGTCGCAGCTCGAAGTCGCGGTTGCCGCGTTGCGTTGTGCCTTGGGCGAAGAGTATCTTGCTCCTGCAATAGTGAGTGTCCCGAACCCTGTGTCGGTGAATTGAATGCTTGACAGGTTGGAAAAAGTTCGTCAGCGTTACGAAGAGGTGGGGCGATTGTTGAGCGATCCGTCGGTCGTTTCCAATTCCGACAAGCTGCGCGAGTTGAGCAAGGAACACAGTGACCTGACGCCGCTGATCAAATCGTATGATCGTTACCGGAAGATGAAGAACGATATTGCCGGTCTGAAAGAAATTACCGAGACCTCCTCCGACGCGGAGATGAAGCAGCTGGCGTATGACGAACTCAATGAAGCGAAAGCCAAGCTCGACGGATTGGAAGAAGATCTGAAAGTTCTTCTGATTCCAAGAGATCCGAATGACAGCAAGAATGTCATCATTGAGATTCGGGCAGGAACTGGAGGCGAGGAAGCAGCGCTCTTTGCCGGCGACCTTCTTCGCATGTACAGCCGGTATGCAGAAAAGCAAGGCTGGAAGGTTGAGGTGTTGGACATCAATGACACGGGACTTGGCGGTATCAAAGAGGTCTCATTCGGGCTGAGCGGCGAAGATGTTTACGGAACAATGAAGTTTGAAAGCGGCGTACACCGCGTTCAGCGCGTTCCTGAGACCGAAGCGCAGGGACGAGTGCATACCTCCGCCGCCACCGTTGCCGTTTTGCCCGAGGTCGAGCCGGTGGAGATTCAAGTCAACCCTGCCGATATCGAGATGGACACGTTCCGATCCGGCGGCAAAGGGGGACAGAACGTGAACAAGGTGGAAACCGCAGTTCGCATTACGCACAAGCCATCGGGCATTATCGTCGTCTGCCGGCAGGAACGTTCGCAGCTTCAGAATCGCGAGCGCGCGATGAAGATGCTGCGTGCAAAGTTGTACGAGAACATGATTGTGTCGCAGGTGGGTGATGTTGCCGCCCAACGGAAGGCACAAGTCAAGAGCGGCGACCGCAGCGATAAGATCCGCACATACAATTTTCCGCAGAACCGCGTCACCGACCATCGCATCGGACTGACGCTGTACAATCTTGCAGAAATCATCGATGGCAAGTTAGAGGAGTTGATTGAGGCGTTGAAGATTGCTGATCGAGCTGAAAAGCTTAAAGCAGAGCCTGCTTCCTAATTCGGCCGCGGTTTGCCGATGCCGTTTGTTCTGAGCTTGGAAAAGAAATCCTTGAGAATATCTCCGCATTTCGCCTCAAGAACTCCCCGCACCAAATCCACGCGGTGATTCAACCGTTCGTCCTGCACAATGTTGTAAAGCGTTCCGCAAGCACCAGCCTTTGGGTCTGAGGCTCCGTAGACAAGTGTCGGGATTCTGGCAAGGACAATAGCCCCGGCACACATCGCACATGGCTCGAGAGTCACGTACATCGTGCAGTCAGCCAGCCGGTGATTGTCGAGCTGGGCAGCCGCGGCCGTGATCGCAATGATTTCTGCGTGAGCAGTCGGATCTCTGAGGCTTTCGGTCTGATTGTACCCCTTGCCGATGATCCGGTTTTCGTGAACAATAATGGCCCCGATCGGAACCTCTTTGCGCTTGTACGCCTGTTCGGCTTCCTTGAAGGCAAACTCCATCCATTTTTCGTGGTCGGTCATGGTCAATCCTGGAATGTGGCTGAGCATCTGCGGCTACAATGTACGCAATCAGGGCAGAAGTTTCATACCAAGCATCACGTCGCCCCGGGAAAACTTTTCCTTGACTTTGATGTTTTTATCGTTTAGAATTTACTAAACATTCCAAACATCCAAATGACCCGCAAGATTTCGCCGACCCAAAAACACTTCATCGAAGATTTTGGCAACCTGTACGCCTCGTACGGGTTCAAGCGATTGAATGGCCTTCTGATCGGTTTACTGCTTTCCGCCGGTGAGCCGCTCTCCCTGGGCGAGATCGCAAAGCTCCTCAACCGAAGCAAGGGGCTGATTTCGGAAATTGTCCGGCGGCTCAACTCGATTGGCTTTATCAAGAAGATGGATGGGCCGGACAGCCGCAAGGACTACTACACCGCCGATGAGACGATCTTCATCAACGTCTTTCATTTCAATATGGGAACCGTCCGGAAGAACATCGTCCTGGCAGAGCAGTTCCTTCATGATCTGGAAGACGACAAATCCGAAGAAGCAAAACGCTGGAAGAGAAATCTGAAGGTTATGGATGCCTTCTATCAACAGATGAACACGTTCTATGACGGCTTCGACAAGACGTGGTCAGAGAAGAAACGCAAACTCAAATTCTGAACGACAATGAGACTCGAAAACAAAGTTGCAATCATTACCGGTGCAGGGCGCGGCATCGGCAAAGCGACCGCCTTGCGGTTTGCTGACGAAGGCGCCACTATCGCTGTTGTTGATATTGATGAGAAATTAGGGAATGCCACAGCTGCCGAGGTCATGGCGAAAGGCCGCAAGGCGATCTTCTGCAAGGTCAACGTCGCCGATCATCAGCAGACCGAGGAGATGGCAAAGAAAACGCATGGTGAGTTTGGAAGAATTGACATTCTTGTGAACAATGCGGGGATCACTCGTGATGCGACACTCGCCAAGATGACGTCCGAACAGTTTGATCAGGTTATAGATGTCAACCTGAAAGGTGTATTCAACTGTACGAAGGCTGTCGTCCCTTTCATGGTGGAAAAGAACTACGGCCGCATTATCAATACTTCTTCGGTGGTTGGCATCTACGGGAATTTCGGACAAACAAACTACGTTGCCACGAAGGCCGGGGTGATCGGCATGACGAAGGTGTGGGCGCGCGAGTTTGGCAGAAAGGGGATCACGGTGAATGCGGTTGAGCCCGGATTCATTGCGACGGAAATTGTTGGCAGCGTTCCGGAGAAGGTGCTCACGGCAATCAAGGAAAAAACTCCGTTGCAGCGTCTCGGCGATCCAGTCGATATCGCGAACGCGTATCTCTTCCTGGCATCCGATGAAGCCGCGTTTATTACAGGGGCAGTGTTAAGCGTCGATGGCGGGATGGTGGGCTAAATGAGACGAGCAGAAATCATCGGAACCGGAATGTACGCACCTGAGCGTGTGGTGCCCAACAGCGAGTTCGACACCATGTACAACATGGACGTCGACTCGTTCCTTCGAGCCAATCGCAATATCCGCGAGCGCCACTACATGGCGGAGAATCAGGCAACCTCGGATCTGATTGTTCCGGCCGCCAGGGAAGCGCTCTCCAACGCAGGCATCACTCCCGATCAACTCAATCTCATCATCATCTCCACTGATACTCCCGATTACATCTCTCCATCGACTGCATCGGTCGTCCAGTACAAGTTGGGCGCTTCGAATGCGGGAACGTTCGATATCAACACGGCATGCGCTGGATTTGTGACCGCGTTGGATGTCGCCGGGAAGTTCATTGTCGCGGACGAGCAATACAAGTACGTGCTCGTTGCAGGCGGCTACGGCATGAGCAAGTTTCTGGATTTTTCTGATCACAAGATTGCAACGCTTTTCGCCGATGGCGCTGGCGCGGTGATTGTTCGCGCCACAACCGATGATGTTGGCATCATTACGTCCAGGTTGATAGCGGATGGCCAGTATCACGACTACATGGGCATCTACGCTGGCGGCACGTTCATGCCGACGACGAAAGATGTTATTGATCGAAAGGACAATCTTCTC
>JACRFA010000269.1 GCA_016218065.1 Ignavibacteriota bacterium
GCCGCGGCATGATCTTGAAGAGCTACGAAGATCGGAACATCCGGGTCGATAATAATCTGCTGGGCGTGAAGCTTCGAGGCAGGTATCACGAACTGAGCCTCACGGCGCTGACCGGCAGAGTCGAAAGCATGTCCGCACAGCGCATCGACATTCTTCACGCGTTCGATCTGGAGTACAGGCCGGCAGAGTGGATGAAGGCGGGCTACAGCTTCGCGTCGAATCAGCCGGATGCGGCCGGCGCTGCACGAACTCGACTCATGGCGCTGCGCGTGCAGCCATCGATCTGGAATTTCGATTTCTACGCGGAGTACGGCGTCAAGCAGAATGATGATATCAAGCAGAACGTGTTCAACAATGCAGAGACGCTCGCGGGACGCGCATTCTACGGGAGCGCGAACTTCTACTACGAAACATTCTCGGTGCTCGCTGAATTCAAACACTACGACAACTTCGGGTTCTCCTCATCGGACAACAGCGTCAGCTACAATACGCCGCCGGCGGTTCGTCGCGATTACACATACGTGTTGTTGAACCGGCACCCCTCAACGCTCAAACAGGATAATGAACGAGGCTTTCAAGTCGAGGCGTTCTATGGAGCCGATGAGTACACGGAACTCAATGCGAGTTATGGCATCACGAAGTCGCTCAGGAGAGGATCACTGTATCAGCGAATCGCGGGAACGCAGCTTGATGTTCAGACGCATCTAAAAGAAGCGTTCGGGCAGATCAAGCACGAATGGAATTCTGATCTGCTGATCATCGCGGCGCTCGGCTACAACGAGGAACTGGATGCAAACACGAAAAACCTCACGCCGATTCTCGATATGCGCTACTCATTGGACGAGAAGAACTCGTTGCACGGAATCTTCGAGCATCAACTGACGACAGTGTACACGACGCATGAACAGTACTATGACGACGTTGTGACGTTTGAGTATTTGAGTGCGCCCAATCTCACGTTCAGCGTGGTGGCTGAGATGCAGACACGAGAGCCGATTGCCGGCAGCAAAGAGCGCACATTCTGGGCGTTCGGACAGTTCGGGTTCAAACTGGGCAACACAACCGACGCGAGCATTCTGGTGGGGTCGCGGCAGGCGGGCAACATCTGCATCGGAGGAGTTTGCCGATATGAGCCGGAGTTCAAGGGTGTTGAGCTGAAGATGGCGACGCGGTTTTAAGCGTCGCTCTACTCCGTCCTCGGTCCGCCGTCTTCCGACGCGTAATCTCAGTTTGATTCGCTCCGTGTTGTTTGATATATTCCATCCACAACTCTCCAACTCCACTTCCGTTCAGTCTAACACATGTCAAAGAATACGGTCGAGTATCTCAAGCAGCTTGAAGCTCAGTCGCTTCTCGGCGGCGGACAGAAGCGCATCGACGATCAGCACAAGAAGGGAAAGCTGACAGCACGCGAGCGTGTCACCATTCTTCTTGATGAGGGGAGCTTTCAGGAAATGGATATGCTCGTCGAACATCGCTCGAGCGATTTCGGTCTCGACAAGCAGAAGTTTTTGGGCGATGGCGTTGTCACGGGCACGGGTACGATCGACGGCAGGATGGTGTGCATCTTCAGCCAGGATTTTACTGTGTTCGGCGGGTCGCTTTCGGAAGCGCACGGACAGAAGATCTGCAAGGTCATGGATCTCGCGATGAAGGTCGGTTGTCCGGTGATTGGGCTGA
This sequence comes from Ignavibacteriota bacterium, assembly GCA_016218065.1. Taxonomy (GTDB): domain Bacteria; phylum Bacteroidota; class Ignavibacteria; order UBA10030; family UBA6906; genus CAADGV01. The sequence goes on from JACRFA010000269.1 coordinate 1,681, forward strand.
ACGATTCCGGCGGCGCTCGCATTCAGGAGGGCGTTGTGAGTCTCGGCGCGTACGCCGATATTTTTCTGCGCAACACACTCGCGTCGGGCGTTGTGCCGCAGATCTCTGCCATCATGGGGCCGTGCGCGGGCGGTGCAGTGTACTCGCCGGCGATCACCGATTTCACGCTGATGGTGAAGAACACAAGCTACATGTTTGTGACGGGACCGAATGTCGTGAAGACGGTGACGCACGAGGAAGTCACGTCGGAAGAACTTGGCGGGGCGCTCTCGCACGCGACGAAGAGCGGCGTTGCGCACTTTGCCGCTGAAAACGAAATCGATTGTCTGCAAAAAATCCAAGCACTCTTCAGCTTCATTCCATCCAACAACGTCGATGATCCGCCGCGCGTGCAGTGCAAGGACGACATGAACAGGAGAGAGGCCGCGCTCGATTCCGTCGTTCCCGAAAACCCCAACAAGCCTTACGACATCAAGCAGGTGATCGCGCACGTTGTCGATGACGGATTCTTTTTCGAGGTACTCGAGTTGTTTGCGGAGAACATCGTCGTCGGATTCGCCCGCCTCGGCGGAATGCCCGTCGGCATCGTCGCCAACCAGCCGAACGTATTGGCGGGCGTACTTGACATCGACTCATCGAAGAAGGGCGCGAGGTTTGTTCGCTTCTGCGACGCATTCAACATTCCGCTTGTGGTGTTCGAAGATGTGCCCGGCTTTCTTCCCGGCACCGATCAGGAGTGGCGAGGCATCATCACGAACGGCGCGAAGCTGCTCTACGCGTTCTGCGAGGCGACCGTGCCGAAGGTGACCGTGATTACCCGCAAGGCGTACGGCGGCGCGTACGACGTGATGAACTCGAAGCACATCCGCGGGGATTTCAACTTCGCGTGGCCGAGCGCCGAGATTGCCGTTATGGGACCGAAGGGTGCCGCCGAGATCATCTTCAAGCGAGAAATCGAAATCGCAGAAGACAAAGAAAAGGCGCTTGCCGAAAAAGAAAAGGAATACCGCGAAAAGTTCGCCAACCCGTATCTCGCTGCAAGCCGCGGGTACATTGACGCGGTGATACTTCCCAGCGAAACACGACCCAAGCTCATCAGCACGCTGCGCATGCTCGAAAACAAAGTGGACAAGAATCCCAAGAAAAAGCACGGCAACATTCCGCTATAAGCTGTAGGAAAGATTTCTCGTTGAAGAGAAAAAGCCGCTCAATGAGAAAAAAATGTTGCTTGTCTACGCTCCAACCAGTATTTTGTCCCTGTCAATGAAAGCTTGTGTCATCATGAAACAAAGGACCGGACGGAAGCATGAGAGCGAATTTTTTTTGCAGGGGAACGATACTTCTGTTGCTGATCGGCGGGTGCTCGTCAGAGCAGTCCACAAAGCAGGTCTCCGCTGATACTACTGCCGCGCCTGCGATACTTCCCAACACTCCACCACCTCCTGTTTTTTCCTCACGACCAGAACCTGAAACGCAAGAAGTGCTTGTCAGCAATGACTCACTCATCGCGTATCATCTCGAGCAGACGCGACAGCACTATCTCTCTGCGATGGCTGCGGAGGAAAATGGCGACAGCCTCCGGGCGGCGTCGCAGTTTGAAGAAGCCATCCGCATCTTAAACGAACTCAGCTACTATCCGCAAATCGAAAGCAATCAGGATTTCAACGATCTGAGCAAAACTGTTGTAGAGGAGTACGAAGACTACATCAGAAAAACGGGAATTGTTGACGCAGGCAGCTCGATCTTTGCGTTGCGTGAAAAATTGAATCAACTCGCCGAGCTTGTGGACACAACGCAAGCTCCGGTCCCCACGCGAACCGTCATCACCGGCACGACAATACCGCTTGTCGTCAACAACCTGGTGGAGAACAACATCAATTTCTTTTTGGGACGCGGCCGTGTTCACATGGAGCGTTGGCTGCGCCGATCAGGAAAATACTTCCCGCTGCTGAAGAAGATCATGCGTGAGGAGGGAGTGCCGGAGGAAATCGTGTACCTTGCGATGATTGAGAGCGGCCTGACGAACACTGCTCGTTCATGGGCGAGAGCTGTTGGGATGTGGCAGTTCATGAAGGGAACCGGGAAGCTCTACGGACTCAAGGGAAACTTCTGGTGGGATGAGCGACGCGACTTTGAAAAGGCTTCGATCGCCGCAGCGCGACACCTGCGCGACTTGTACGAGGATTTTGAGGATTGGTATCTGGTGATGGCGGCGTACAATTCGGGTCCGGGGAATGTGTATCGCGCGATGCGACGGAGTGGATCGAGCGACTTCTGGGAAATGCGGCGCTACCTTCCGCGCGAAACTCGCAACTACGTTCCGGCCTACATTGCGACCGCGATGATTGCGATGAACCCCGATGAGTACGGGTTCGATGCTATTGAATTCGAGGACTCGCTGGAATACGTGACGGTGAATGTGAAGGACTGCGTTGACCTGACGGTGCTATCGGAATGCGCCGGGGCCGAAGTCGAGGCGCTGGTCGAATTGAATCCTGAATTGATTCATCGGTGCACGCCGCCGGGAACCGAGGGCTACATGCTGCGCGTCCCGAAGGGAACTGATCTTGAGATCTTCGGAAAGAAGTATGCGCTGATTCCTGAGAATGAGAAAGGTTACCTGCTCACGCATACAGTGCGCCGGGGCGAAACCGTCGCTTCACTTGCACGGCGCTATGGCGTCGCGCAGCGAGCGTTGGCAGACGCCAATGACATCAGCACGCGAAAGAAATTGCCTCGCGGAATGAAGCTTGCCATTCCTATCGCGAACATTCGCGGCGGGAAGAGTGCGCGGCTGCTCGCGACGACATCAGAGCCTCGCGTTCGTGACTCGCAGACAACTGTGCGGACGCAGTCGCGCACGGTGCAAGCCCGCACAACAAGCGATCCCGACCGGACAAAGATTGTGTACAAGATCAAGAGCGGCGATACGATCAGCAATATTGCAGAGTGGTTCGGCGTGCGCGCAACTGACATCCGCAATTGGAATAATCTTCCCTTCGGGAGGAAGATCATCGCCGGGACAACGCTCGCCATGTGGGTGAACAAGTCCGACGCTCCGCAACTGGCGCGCCTGAACACCATGGCGTTTGATGAGAAGATGGCGACAGTGAAGACGACAGACGCGGCTGAGAAGACTGACACCGCCGACGATGCCTTCTCGATCATCGTGAAGGCGGGCGATTCGCTTGACAAGATTGCACAAGAGAACAGCGTTTCTGCGAAACAGATTCAACGCTGGAACAAGCTTGCGTCATCACGCATCAATGTCGGCCAAAAACTCGTTCTCTATCCTAACGTCAAGGAAGTCGAGACTCCGCACGACAAGGCCGTTGCTGAAAAGCAAGCACGCTCGGAGGGAAAGACGAACCGGATCATCTATGTTGTGCGGAAAGGAGATACGATTTCGCAGATCGCTCAGGCACACGAAGTGCGTGAGAAGCAGTTGCGCGAATGGAATTCGCTCAACCGCAAGGGAAAGATTTATGCGGGACAGGAACTTGTCATTCACAAAGACGTCCGATAGACATCCGCCACGCATGAACGTCACGGCATTCGTTACAACGGATGCCGTTTTTGTTTGTAGTGAAGTTGCTGTGAAGAGTTTTTCGCTATAGAGATTCCCCATCCCCTACCATTGTCGTTCTGAGCCTTGCTTCCCAAAGGCACCGTGCCTGCCGGCAGGCAGGAAGAATCCAGTAACCTGTTCTGGTCGATGACTCGACTCGTCGAGATTCTCCCAAAGGGATGCCTGCGAAGCGGCATTCACTCCGTCCCAACATGGAAAGAAGTTGGTCCCGACACCGTCGGGACAGAATGACAATCAAAAAACGTCGCGATGTTTTACTGGCGTTTTCGGGAATCTCTACTTTCGCTACCTTGACTTTCGGAACGATAAAAAATATATTGTAACAGAATTTCACTCGTCACCTAATCTTCCCCGGGGATGCACCAACGATTTCTCTTGATACGCAGTACTGTCTTACTTTGTCTCTTTCTGTTTATTGGAATGACCGCATCGGATGATCGCGGCGGCGCTCCACCCCGACTTCTTCAAGACACCGATAGCAACTACACGACCATCGGCAACATCGGATTGACCGTTACGAACTTTGGTACGATCGGGACGCGGAACGCGTTCTGGCGAGAGGGGAGACCGTCGTGCGAGTATCCCATCGGGTCGCGGATCGAGCATATTTATCAGGGCGGACTTTGGGTTGGAGCGGAAATCCGCTCTGCCTCGCCGTCGCGCGATGGCATCCGGGCAGTCTCGACCGGCTCGTCAAATACTGTTTCGACCACGACAGGAAAAGGATTCGAGTACACATCGTTGTTCGGAACGACGCTTATCCAAAAATCCTCGCTCTCTGACTCGCCCTTCTTCGACACCAGCGCCGTGAGTCATCAGGATTTTGTTGGATGGTATAGCGATGAAGTTCCGCGCGACAGTACGGAGCCTGACAGATCAGTGCCGCTGAACATCACAGTGCGGCAGGAAAGCTACGCTTGGAATTTTCCCTTCGCCGATGCGTTCGTTCTTCTCAACTACACAATCTATAATACAGGCGTTGACACGCTTGATTCAGTCTATGTCGGAGTGTGGGATAACGCCGTTGTGCGCAACACGAACAACGTGCAGCCCGGCACCGCGGGATACTTCGAGCGGAGCGCGAACGGCTATTCCGATTCGCTGCGGATGAAGTACACATTCGACTTTAGCGGCATTCCGACTCCGCCCGCTGCGGGGAGCTACGTCGGCGTCAAGTTTCTCGGCGCAATTCCGTTTCCCATCGGAGTCGATTCGCTCGGCGACCTGACCCGAAAGACACATTACAACGCATGGACATTCACAACCACCGCAAGCGGCGATGTCGCGTACTGGTCTCCGCGATTTGACTTCGGAACACTTCAGGGCGAACGGAGCCGGTATGAGCGAATGGCTGCGTCGCTTGCACAGGATAAGATCGCGGCGCTACGTACGTTGCAGCCGCAAAACGTAACGACGCTTGTTTCCAGCGGGCCGTATCGATCGCTGCGTCCCGGAGATTCACTGCAGATTGTGTACGCGGTGGTCTGCGCACGGAAGACAGATTCTAATCCGGCAAACCTCGACACTCGCGCTCAACGGCAGACGCTCTATACCAATGCGCGCTTCGCCCAGCAGGCGTATGATGGCGAAGACGTTCGCGGCGACAACATCTACCGACCGGAACTTGATCTGAACGGTAACGGCAAGCTCGATCACTTTGTGCTGCCGCAACCGCCGCGGCCTCCGAAAGTACGCGCCGCGCTCGAGAACCAGAATGTTGCTATCTACTGGGACAAGTCAACATCCGAGTTGTCGTTCAACCCCATCACGCGCAAGCTCGACTTCGAAGGATATCGTATCTACCGATCGAACCCCGGCGCCGACTTCACCGATCCCGAGAATCTTCTTTTCACTCTGGCGCTCGTCGGAGAATTTGATAAGCCTGACGACAACATCGGGTACAACACAGGTTTTGGCAGAATCCATCTCTCACAGCCAAAAACATTTCCCGGCGACACGGTGGACTACTGGTACAAATTCCCTCCGCAGGGAGAGACCGTTTCGCATCTGAACGGCTGGCAGTACTTGTATGGCGTGGCCGCATTCAGCACCGGTGATTCGGCGACAGGTTTGGTTTCGCTTCAGAGCAAAACTGAAACACGCCGTTTGATTCCCGGGACTGACACTTCGCAGGTACAGGGGAAACCGGTCGGCGTCTATCCGAATCCTTATTACGCGAATGCTGCATGGGATGGAAAGACCGAGCGTACGCGCAAGATCTACTTCTACAATCTGCCTGCACGCTGCGCAATTCGCATCTACACACTGGCAGGAGATGTCGTTGCTGACTTGGATCATAATGCCGCGACATACGATGGAAGTGAGATCGAGTGGTTTCAGCGATTTGGCGGCGGCAGCGATGCGCGCATTCAGTTCTCAGGCGGCGAGCATGCATGGAATCTGATCACGAAGTTCGATCAGGCGATTGCGACGGGCTTGTATCTCTTCAGCGTGAAAAACGCGGACACAGGCGAAATCAAAACAGGAAAATTTCTCGTCATCAAGTAAAATAGATGGAGTTGCTTATGAAACGATGTGCAGGGCTTGTTGCGGCGATGGTGGTTCTTGTCACTACTGCATGGGCGCAGTATCCACTGAGGACAATTCGGGAGTTGCAGCAGGTACCAGTTGACTCACTGCGGATTCTTGATACGCTGCAGCGGACGCAACTTGGAAGATGGACGCTCCAGCGATCGCCGTTTTATCCCGAGACCGTTCGAGTGCGCGGCGTCTGTGTTGTGCCTGCCAAGGTTATCAATTTCACTGCGAACGGATTCAACCTCCTTCTCGCCGATACCGCCAGCCGATCAGAATGGGGCGGACTGCTTGTTCGTCCACCGCTCAGCACCGGTTCTCCTGACACGACGCTTTATATTCAATGGGGCATTGCGAACATCGAAGTTGGCGACTATGTTGAGCTGACCGGATACATCGATGAATTTCCGTCGGGAGATCCAGTGAGCGCGACGCAGATTGTTCCGCTGCGAACGTTTCCGCTGACGATTCTTGGCACTGCGCCGGTTCCACCTCACGTTCCCAAACTCACATCAGACTTCTACAAAGGAAATTTCCCCGGCACAGGACCAAACGGAATTCAGTTCTCGACCGGAGAGCCGATGGAGTTCATGCGCGTGCGGCTGACGAATCTCACGGTTGTTTCGTATCTCAATGCGACGAATGGAACGCTCAACCTTCTCGATCAGTTCAACAATGCCATCTCCACGATGGACGCGTCGAAGTGGTTCACCCTTCGTGGGTACAGAGACCCCGCGTCGACGTATGTGCTTCCTCCCATCAACACGCGGATCGATACGATTTGGGGATACATGCTCACGAACAGCGGACAAGAAGCGCCACGAGGCTACCGCATTGCGCCATTGAATCCCGGCGACATCAAGTACGGTGTTGCTTTGCCGATTGTGAATACGCATCGGCGTAATCCGATCATCGTGGCTCCTGATTCAACGCCTGTGGTGAGTGTTCGCGTTACGCAGGGAGGAACAGGCATCTCCGCGATTCAACTCCGCTACAGTGTGAACGCCGGCGGCTTTGTGACAACTCCGATGACGCTGAACGCATCGGACACAACGTATCGGGCAAGCATTCCGCAGCAGGCGGCCAATACGAACGTTCGTTACTACATCAACGTTATTGACTCGCTTGGAAACACGGTGCGGCTCGCGTCGTCGGCAACGGATGGAAGTCAGACCGATACGCTGCGAGGCTTCTTCTTTTTTAATGTGCTGAATCGCGCAGTGACGATTCGAGATATTCAGGAGACTCCGTTCCCGAATGGTCGCAGTCCATACATTGGCGCGCGTGTAACTGTGAGCGGTCTTATCACTGCTGACACCGCGAGTCTTGTTTTGCCGCCGACGCGATTTCGCGGCACGAACGTATGGTACCTCCAGAGCGGCAATCAACCATGGTCGGGCATTTGGCTCCACAGCGACTCGCTCTCGAACCAGCTTCTTGCATTGAAGAACGGCGACAGTGTGAGCATCACCGGAACCGTTGCCGAGGATTTTGATGTGACGCGACTTCAGGTACTTAGTACGCCGACCGTTCATTCATCCAACAATCCACTTCCTCCACCAATTGAGCTGACGACAAACACGTTCGGCGCAGGCGCAGGCAACGGAACGCCGACCGCTGAACGATGGGAAGGCATGCTGGTGCAGTTCAACAACGTGACACTCTCCGATTCGACGCCGACGTTCCAGGAGATTTATGAGTTTGGTGTGAATGACGGTTCGGGACAAGTGCTGATACGACGCGACGGTAAGCATCAATACACAACAACGGCTCTCGATCCTACACCCGGATTAGTTTTGATTCGACAAGGACAGCGCATCTCTCATCTCCGCGGCGTCGTCTATTACTCCGGCAACTATTATAAGATCGCGCCACGCGCAAATCCTGATTTCGGCACAATCAGCAGTGTGAATATCGATCGCGGAGCCGGAGTTCCCAATTCGTACACTCTGGGCCAGAATTATCCGAATCCATTCAACCCGACGACGACGATCCAATTCAATCTCCCGAAGACGGAATTCGCTACGATCCAGGTGTACAATATCCTCGGTCAGAAAGTTGAGACTCTGCTGAACCGGGAGCAGGAAGCTGGGACGTACACGCTGCACTTCAACGCCTCACATCTTCCCTCGGGTGTGTACTTCTATCGCCTGCAGGCCGGAGGCTTTGCGCAAACGAAGAGAATGATTTTGGTGAAATAATGGAATCGGTTGGGCGACCAGTCTGGTCGCCCAGCCGCCAGTATGCGACCAAAGTAGGTCGCCCTACAACCACGATGAACTCATTTCGAACCTTACTCATAATCTGTCTCACGCTGTCCTTCTTTAATTGCAGCGAGAAGATTGCCGACAACCCGACTGTGAACAAGCAGCCGAAGTCGTTTGTGTGGCTGTATCCCGACACAACAATCGGAACGGGCATCAGCCGTCAGCATTTGCATTGGTGGGGAGAAGATCCGGACGGACTGGTTCGCGGATATTTGTTTGGGTTCGTGAAGGTTCGATTATCGCAGTCGCCCTCGCCCGACACGGTTCGGTACACGTGGGTGACAAAGAACGATACGCTTATTCAACTCCCGCACGATACACTCTTTCGATACTACACTGTCTTCGTTCGGGCTGTTGATAACACGTTTCCCGGTTTGTCTGAGAAGAGCAGTGTCCGGCTCACGCCCAATCCGTATCTCGACAGAAACGCGAACGGCGTGTTTGATGGCTCCGACTCCGTGCTAACGACGCTCACTGCGGCAATGGATCCTGTCGGCGCAATGCTGGTTCTCCCAATCCGCAACTCGCCGCCGACAATTGAGTTTGCATCGAATCCCAACGATCCGGGAAACGCGTTACGCCTGCCCGACTACACCTACACATGTGTGTCGATCAGCTTCAAGGGATACGATCCTGATGGCGAGGGAACGCTTGCAAGCTATCGCATTGCGCTCAACGATACGAGTGTCGCGTCGAATTGGTTGACGCTTCGATTGCGGGACACGATTGTTACGCTTGTTGTGCCGCGCAGTCGCAGTGACGCTGCGCCGAATATTCCCGGCACGCCTGTCGCGGCAGACGTGTACTCCGGCAAGTTTCGTGGCGGCCAGTCCGTCGGACAATTGCCCGGACTGAGACTCGACACAACGAATGTCATTTACGTTCAGGCGAGAGATGTTGCAGGCGAGTACAGTCCGGCGCTCCGCCTTCCGTCGGCCGGGCAAACTGCGTGGCGTGTGAAACGCCCGCGAGGAAAACTTCTGCTTGTCAACGATTATACGCGTAACGACGCGGGCGCCGCGCTCACTACATATCTCACCACGCTGCACCAAATTCCCGATCCGCAGTTCGCAGTGATCGACACACTGAATCTTGCTCTCGGCGTTACAGTTGTAGATAAGCAAGCCGGGCGACTGAGCAGGATGGTGCCGCCCTTTATCGACCCGACGCTTGTCTATACGTTCTTGCTCTACGACTACGTGTTTCTTTATACCGATGAATCGCCAAGTCTCGCGGTTCTGCAATCGGTTCCGTTTCTCTACTTGCAGAACGGCGGCAAGCTGTTGCTCTCGACAGTATTTTCGGCTGACTTCTCGATCTTCAATGCGACATCGGTGTTGCGCGAGTTTGCTCCGATTGATAGCATCAGCAGCGTGAATCTCGGTCCGACTCGGCCTCCGGCGCCGCCGCCTGTTCCGGGAGACACGCGCATTCCCGGCGGCTACACGTTGCATCCCGACAGCAGCGTCGCGACAAACATCTACCCGAAGCTTGCGTTCAACGGAACCGCCTCGACAATTCATCTCATCTTCATGCGCGATATGTATCGCCGCGTTGACGGCAGAGTCATCTACAGATTGCAGCCCGACGTTGGGCGCAATCGGTACAATGCACGCGATCCGGGAGGAAGCGATACGCTGCGACCGAAAGTGGCAATCGTTGATGGACAACGAACAATGGTATTCTTCGGACTTCCGCTGCATCTCTTGAACAACACCGATGGAGGAAATCAGGGGCTTGTTCCTCTCTTCACAAAAATGTTTACGCAGCAATTCAGTCCGATTCAAAGAGTAAACAGAAGAAGATTCTGATGTTTCATCCAATCAGAAAAATAATCCAGAAGCGCAGATTGCGAACAGAATCGCTGAATCGGATCTCTCATGTTCTTGGCGTTCTCATGTTCCTGCTCGTCGCATGCTTGTCGATGACGGCTGCACAGTCACAAGCAGGGAAGGGGCGAATTGAAGGGAAGATTGTCGATGTGAAGACGAATGAAGATTTGCCGGGAGCGAACGTCGTAATCAAAGGAACGTACTACGGCGGCTCTTCAAACATCGACGGTGTTGTGAAGGTCGAGAACGTGAACCCCGGAACGTACACGCTCGAAGTGTCGCTGCTCGGATACAAGATCATTCAGTTCACGAATATCAAAGTGGAAGCGGGAGCGACTGCCCGATTCACCGCGAAGATGGAGGAGACTGTTCTCGCTATCGATAAAGAAGTAGTTGTGGTGGGAGAGAAGCCGCTGTTCGACATCGAAGAAACGGCAAGCAGAAGAAACGTCGGGCAAGAAGATATTCAGGCCGCAGCGCTCACGAAGGTTGAGAACATCGTCGCGCTGCAGCCGGGCGTCGTGTTCTCCGATAATGAAATACACATTCGCGGCGGCAGAACGCATGAGGCCGCATTGCTGCTCGACGGCGTCTCGATTCAAGATCCGCTGGCAGGAACGGGATTCGGGTTGCAGGTAAGTCCAGGATCGATTCAGGACGTTGAGGTGATTACCGGCGGTTATAATGCTGAGTACGGTCAGGCAACGTCGGGGATCGTGAACATCACGACGCGTGAAGGAGCGGACAAGTTCAGCGGCTCCATCTCCTATAAACTCGATCACTTCGGGTTCAATAAGAATTCGCCCGGCAACTGGAACACAGATTTCCTCGATGCAAGTTTGAGCGGACCGGAACCGATCACGTCGTATGTGTTGCCTGCGCTTGGCGTCCAGATTCCCGGCTCGATGAGTTTCTTCGGGACAGTCTATGGCAGGCGAACGGACGATTACACACGTTGGGTGCAACTCGTTGATGGACAAGGAAGACCGGCGGGATATGTCGTGCGCGCGCCGAATGAACTATACTCGTCGATATTCCCTTCAGGAGGCGGTACAAGTTTTTCGCCGCGGCGCAACAACGACTACTCGATGCTTCTCAAGTTCACGTACAAGCCGATCGGTACGACAAAGATCTCGTACAGCTTCAATCAGTCGGTCGTCATCAATCAGAACACGCAGACGATACAAGCAACGCTTGATCGCGTCGAACCAAATCCGGGATATCAATATCTCTTTCAGTACATCCCCGATAGCGCCAACACATTTACGCAACGCAACATTCAGCACGCAATTTCGCTGACTCACACGCTGAGCAAGGAGACATTTTTCGAGATGCGGTTCAGCCGTTACACCGCTCATATCCGCGGCGACGCAAACGGCAAAAAGTTCAGCGATTACATGGAGCCGCAAGACATCGTAACGTATCCGATCAGATATTACTCCACGGTGAACTCTCAGGGCGACACGACATGGGGCGTTATTCCGGGCGACGGTTTCTACGACCTCGGTTCGCCGACATCGTATCGCGACCAGTTTGCGATCGAAAATACATTCAAGTTTGATCTGACGAAGTTCTTTAGCGAGCGAAACAAATTCAAAGCCGGCATCGAAATGCGCTTTCAAGAGCTGCAGATGGTGGACATCTTTCAGCCGTGGATTCGTCCGCAGGGATTCGACTACGACATCTACAATGTGAAGCCGGCGCTCGGCGCGTTGTACGCGCAGGACAATATCACGCTCAAGGGCATGGTCCTGAATTTCGGACTGCGTCTCGACTACTGGATGCCCGGGAAATACGTTGATGACATCGCATCGAATCCATCCGATTCGCTCATCATCTCGCAGGGCTTGCGCAAGCAGTATCTCGACAACACGTTCAGTCTCTTCGGTCGCAGAGTCAAGGCGCGCATCAGCCCCCGACTCGGCATCTCGCACCCGATCTCGGACAATCAATCGCTGTTCTTCTCGTACGGACATTTCTCAAAATTTCCGCGGCCGCAGTTTGTGTACTCGAAGCTCAGCCGAACGAGCGTCAGGTCGAACACCGCCGCTGTTGGCAACCCGGATTTGAATCCTGAGACAACTGTGTCGTACGAGCTGGGGATTCGCAATCAGCTTTCGGGGAACGACGTACTCACCGTGACGGCATACTACAAAGACATCTTCGACTACATCACGGAGAAGAGCGTACGACGAACGTCGGGACGAAGCGGGTCGCAGTACTACAGCATCAATCTCAACACGGACTACGCCCGCTCGAAAGGAATCGAAGTTGAGTACAAGAAGCGCATCGGTAATTGGTTCCGCGGTTCGTTGTCTGCGTCGTACTCCATCGCGACGGGGAAGAGTTCGTCGCCGAACGAGAACATTGTTTCGCTGCAACTCGGCGAACCTGAGAACATCAAGGAGCGGTTTCTCGTCTGGGATCGCCCCGTGCAAGTATCGGCAAATCTGAACTTCTCTGTTGCGAAAGATGAACCGCTGTTCGGATTCGGGCCCGGCATTCTCGACGACTACAATTTGTTCGTGCGCATCTTCTATCAAAGCGGCAAGCGGTACACGCCGCAGAACTATAACGGCATCGATTCGACGACAGGGCGCCCGTTGTACACCACCAACTTGAACCGCCTCTACGAGGAGATCGCTTCTCCCTGGTTCTACATCGATCTGAATTTTGAGAAGTACATCGACTTGAGTTTCGGAAAGCTCGTCGTCGGGATCGAAGTGCAAAATCTGCTGGACAACAAGAACTCACAGATCATCAATCCGGTGACGGGGCGTGCGTATGAGTACGGCGATCCGACGCCATCGTCGTACAACGATCCGGTGTACCCGCAGCTCACGGGAAGCATTTCGCCGTATCCTTACGACCCGGCGCGGTACAAGGAGCCGCGAACAATCCGATTTAGTTTGGCATTCAGATTCTGATGAAGAAAGCTCTCTACATACTCTTCACGATGGTCGTTGCGTCAGTCTCTGCGTACGCTCAGCTTATTCCAAATCTCGGCGGACAGCGAGCAGGCATCTCCGCGTTTCAGTTCTTGAAGATCGGGATTGGAGCGCGAGGAATTGCCATGGGTGAGTCGTTCGTTGCAGTCGCGAATGATGCGTCAGCGCTGTTCTGGAATCCGGCAGGACTCGCACAGTTCTCGGAGAATCAGGTGATTGCTTCGCGCACAGAGTACGTCGTCGATATCAAGCACGACTTCTTCGGCGTCGTGTATCATCTCGGCGAATCGGATGCGCTCGGCGCTTCGTTTTCGTCGTTGCACATGGACGACATGGAGATCACGACGGAGGCTCAGCCGTTTGGGACAGGAAGGTACTTTTCGTTTGGCGACATCGCGGTCGGTGTGAGCTACTCGAAGAAGATGACGGATCAGTTCAGCTTCGGCGCGACGATTCGCTACGCGGAAGAAACGCTCGATGTTCTCAAGATGCGCTCCGTGATGGTCGATCTTGGAACGCTATACTGGACAGGATTGGGATCAACACGATTTGCAGTGACGATCTCGAATTTCGGCGCCGATGTTCAACCGAAAGGAGAGGTGATTCAGTTCAATGGAGCGAGTGTGAGCGAGTTTCAGTCGTTCTCGCTGCCGACAGTGTTTAAGCTTGGCATCGCCACGGAGTTCATCGAGAACGAAACATCGCGGTTGACCACATCGCTGCAGCTCAATCATCCGAACGACAACGCCGAACATTTCCGGATTGGCGCAGAGTACGCGTACGAAAACACATTCTTTCTTCGCGCCGGTGTGAAGCGCACGATTGGTCAGCGTCTATTCGGGCGTGATGAAACGTCGCCGGAGGATTTTACGTTGGGCGCAGGCGTTGCACTTGATGTGAAAGAGTTTACGCGCGTCAGCGCAGATTATGCCTTTGCCCGTTTCAGCGATCTTGGTTCTGTGCACAGAATTTCATTGAGCTTTACCTATTGATGATCGAGAAGAGAATGATGAGGTCGGTTGCTCTCCTTATTGGCTTGGCTGTGATGCTCGTCAGTTTCGGCTGCTTCGACGAAATGCCGCCGCTGCCTCCTACAGTTCCCGAGCTGAGTACTGACACATCGTATGTGCAGATCACGCCATCGTTTGGCGGCTTCACGCGTCCGGAAGATGTGATCATCGGAAACGATCAGTTGCTGTACGTCGCAGACACGTATGGCGGCGTCGCAGGCAGAGTCGTCATGCTGAATCGGGCAGGACAAGTTCTTAGCGCCGCCTCCATGCTGCGCCCGATCTCTGTTGCGCAAGACGGACGGTTGGACCTGCTCGTCGGTGGAACTGTTCTCACGGCAAACGGAGACACTGCCGGAGCGCTGTTCCGCGTTCACGTGCGCGAGGCGGATCACGATCTTGCCGTTGCCCGCATCGACACGATCTGGCGCGAGTTGGCGCGCCCTGCGCGACGATTTCCGGGCATCACGATCTTCGGAGACAATACATATCTCGTCGTGCGCGATGGTCCCGACAACTCCAGTTCCATCGATCCCGATGCACTCGTGTTGCAGTTTGATGACAACGATCGATTCATCACGCCCGTCGCATCACTCACGACTCGATCAGGCAGCGGCATCACGGACATTTATCATCCCACGTCGATTGCGTCGTTCTCGGGAGTGAAGGATTTTGTTATCACACAGAGTTCGGAGCCGAATCAGGTGTACGGGGCCATCTGGTTGTACTACCAGAACACGCCGGAGTTTGAGGGATGGCTGCCTCGTTTCGATCCGGCGCGCACAGAAGATCGCGGGCGTGACTTCATTCGTGCACGACGATTCTCGCGTCCTGAAGCAGTCACGATCGACAGATCGAGGCGCGACATTTTCATTGCCGATGCCGCGCTCGATAGCATTATCAAGTTCAACAGCCGCGGCAGTTTCAAATCGGAATCCTTCGGAAAAGTGAAATCCGGCGGCGTGCTTCAAGACCCCTCCGGTCTCGCGTACTTTGGTTTTCAAGAGCGCATACTCTACGTGCTCGACCGGACGCGCGGGGAGCTTCTTCGCTTTCGACTCACGACTGATGCGCCACGATAAAAGCAGTTGTTTCGTTTGAAAGTTTTTCATAGATTCACTAGCGGCAAAATCGAAAATCCATTTTGGAGAGGTGGGTGAGTCCCACCTACGCAAGAAAGTTGCTCCGGCGGGCGGGGGCCGAAACCAGTCCCGATGGTAATCGGGACTAAACCGTCGTAGGGTGTAAACCTCCACCGAGAGTTCGCGACTGCAGATGTCTTTTGGAGAATCCGGAGTTAGTGTCATATAGAAGGTATTGGAGAGGTGGGTGAGTGGCCGAAACCAGCGGTTTGCTAAACCGCCGTAGGGTGTAAAGCTCTACCGAGAGTTCGAATCTCTCCCTCTCCGCACAATGAAGTAGGGTGCAAAGCTCTACCGACAGTTCCTCCGAAGGAGCGCCTTCGGCGGAATCTCTCCCTCTCCGCTTTTGAGTTGTCAGTTGACGATTGAAAGTTGTCAATTGACAATTTGTTTTTTATGCGCAGAGCTGTGAGGGGTCGAATCCCGACAGAGTCGGGATTGCTAAACCAGTCCCGACAGAGTCGGGATGTAAAGCTCTACCGACAGTTCTTCCGAAGGAACCCCCTTGGGGGAACTCTCCCTCTCCGCCCAGAAATTGTCAATTGACGATTGATCGTTGTCAGTTGACAATTTCTCTTTGTGGGGAGATGGATGAGTGGGCCGAAACCAGTCCCGATGGAAGTCGAAGTGTTGAAGTGATGATGCTGGTTACGGCAACAACTCTGGCGCATGCTCATTTCATTTCCCTAGATTTCTCAACCGACACGCGTCCGCCCTCGATTACTTCTGTTTCCCGATTGACTGACCTCCATGATGAGCTGTATCTTATCTGTTGATGTAACGAAGAGAGGTTAGGTCAGGAGCTTTACATGAAAATTGTTGCTACGATTTTGTTGTTCGTTCTCCTCCTGTTCACTTCTCCTGCGCGTGCGCAGCAAGTTCCCGCGGCCGAAACGATGGCAGATTCGCTCCACTCGCTGAACCATGAATTGCTGATTCTCCAGGACGCTCTCGAGGCAGCAACTGTTGACAACAGCATGCTCGATTTTACATCTGTGAAAGCGTGGGAACTGAGCAACGCAACTTTGCGCGATTCTGTGTTCTTCCTGTTGCTTGGGGCAGATTCATCTCTTCTTTCCGACGCAGGCGCAAACGGGCTGGTGATCGCAACAAACAGTAACGATCTCATCGAAATTCGTTTTGGCAGCTCGTCGTTCAAAGGTGATCGTCTCAGGAACATCCTCGCAGCATCATCCGACAAGGGACTGTATCAGCGGATCGCAACGAGCTACCCGTATTCAAAGGGGATCGAGTTGCGCGAAGCCGATTTCAAAATTCCGACTCCGTTCGAACCATTGCTCATGTCGTATCCAACTCTCGCAAATACGTTCGGCGACATGAGTCTGCAATCGGACATGGACCATAATCCGCGCAGAGCCGATATCTCCTTGTTCGGTGTTCAGTTCAAAGCCTCTCCGGACTGGGGCGCAGAATTCAAGCTGGGGAACGACGAGATTGGATTTCCATTCTGGTCATCGGGCAAGATGGCTTTCCTCGCCACGTACAAACGCGTGAAGTTTGGGTTCGAGCTTCCCTTCAGCGGCGGCCTGAAAACGTCCAATCTGTTTCCGCCTTTCGTTGTTCGTGCCCGACACCTCAACGGCACGCGCGGCATTGTTGGGCAATTTGATTTTGGAATGCTGGGCGGCCTGCTTTCTATTACTCGCTTGACCAACTCAGATCTCGCGTCGCTCACATCGCGGGACTTCTTCTACTACATCTCTGCGGTCACGCAACTCTACTACTCGTTTGGAGTGTACTTCAGTCCATCCATCATGGCGCGCGCAAAAGTGGGGGGCGCGCTGTATCGTGTGAATCAGGCAACGGTCGGCAACGCTGCTGATCCGGCAGGACGAACAATTCCTGGACATGTGTACGAGGGCCCACGACAAGTTATTTTGGGCCCACACCTATCGTTCGAATATCTTCATCGAGATGGAGACGTGGACCGCTTCAGAGGAGGCGTACAATTCTTCGATATGACTCTTCTCCTAAGCGGAGAAATGGCGATCATCGAAGATGTTCTCAGTTTGGAGTTGAAGTATGCGTGGCCCGTTGGCGCGAGTCGTCGCCCGTGGCAGACTCCTGAGTACCTGATCGCTTCTCCGCATATCAAATTTGGATTCTGACTGTGAGGCTACCGATGCAACACATCGTTGTTGGAATCACGATCATCTGCTTGTCTGCGTCTGTGTTGTATGCCCAACCTGCGCCCTCAAGCGAACGAGATACCACATTTGCATTACTCGAGAAGCTTAATGAGAAGCGAATTGATCGTGAGCGAATAAATCGCATGCTGGGAGCCATGAACAGGGTTGACAGCGTGTACGAACTCTATTACCCCACATGGCTTGTGCTTGATAACGACATGAAAGAACGAATCTATCGGGCATTCATCTCGCGCTACGGCGCGTGTCCGAGAGACCCGAATGTGAAGATTGTCTCGAACGGGAAGAAAGACCGGATTGTGTCAGTCGCAGTTGGTACTACTGTCATGGGAAGGCTTGATGCGCGCACAAACCTCAGTCAGGATTTGTACCATGACATACTCGTCGCCAACTACCCGATGAGAGTGATTGACCCGATACCTCCGCCTCAGCGCATCTATGAAGAGTACAAGACGCCGCAGTTTCTCGGGGTCAGCGCCTCGGCATTCGGCGCGACGCTTGTGTTCAGCAACGGGTGGGGACTCGAAGTGAAGATGGGGAACGAAGAGATCGGCTATCACTTCTGGTCCACCGGAAATATCCGCCTGCGTGCCATCATCGACGACGTGCGCATCGGCATCGTCGGACCGATAGCCCTGGGGGGCAAGAGTCCGGATGCTATTGAGCCGCTCACTCTTCGGCCGCGCAAACTCAGCGGCGTCAAGGGAATTTCTCTCGGCTACAATCACGCGTTTGAGTTCGGGGACATCAATGCCGAGATGAGTGTGGGGGATTTAAATCGTTCCGGCGCGGGCGCTAACCTGGTCGATCCGATTTACAACTACTTTCTCCGCTCAGTCGCACAGGCCACGTACACCAATCATCAATCACTTGGCGACGGCAAGCACCGCTTCAAGCTCACCGGCGGCATGGGCTTTCATCAAATAAACCTGGGCGAGACTCAAACGGATCAGTTCTTTGGCGACGGATCGATGAAGATACTTTCCTTTCAGAAGAACAAATTCGTCAGCCCCATTCTTCGCGTCGAGTACACAAAGGTCGGCGATCGGATGTACGGTGTGGGAACGCAGTACTATAGTTCGATCCTCTTTGTGAATGCGTGGGCCGAGGTTCTCAAAGATTTTCTTTTTGTGGATTTGAAATACTATGCCCCGGTATTTCGCAGCCACAA
>JACRFA010000268.1 GCA_016218065.1 Ignavibacteriota bacterium
ATGCGAGTGTGTTAACGCCGAGAAAGAATGGAAGGAACTGTTCGAGTTTGGATACCGCTTTCCCCAGTTGACTGCCAGCGCCTCTGTAGTTTTTGTTTGAGAGATGGTAGAAGCCGACTGTGGTGTGAATCAATCCTTGATAGAAGATTTTGTTCGCACCGCTCATCTCTCGCCACTCCTCCTCCCAGGTATCATGAGCTTCAAAGAACTGTCGTCTGTTGAACTCTTCGATACCCCGAATGAACAATCCTTCCATCTGCAATGAAACTAAGGAATCTCGAAGCTAATTGCAAGGATGGTAACGCAAACCCTGAGCGCCTCCCAGCGAAGGGTCTACGACTCATCGACACTGTCGTGAAGCCTGCCCGCATAGTTGAACACCGATGGCAGGCGGGCAGGACAGACTACCTCGCAGCAAAGGCCGTCGCCCTGACTACCATCAGGCAGGCCTCTCGCTCGGCACTCCGATTCAGTAGGGACGGGGCATGCCCCGTCCCTACCGAGTGCTTTCTTTTCTCGGCATTCACTGTTGATCGTACCTAACAGAGGCCGCCCTCAACGTTCAACGTTCAATGATCAACTAAAAAGAGCAACCCGGCGTCGCCGATTGGCGTGCGTGCCGAGTTGCTCTTTCATCAGAGGGCTGTTTGCCCCAGCAAAATTATCGATTGGCTATTGTCAACTATCGATCGACAATTCACTTCCGAAAGAATACGTTCCTAAAATCTAAATCGCGTTCCGACCGCTACGGACCCATGCGAGAATTTGTCGGGCGCCCACAACAGCTCCATGTTCTCCGACGCAAAATCAAGATCGAAGAAGCCGAGGTTGATACCGAAACCGAACGCGTAGTTCATGCGATCCGTTCCGCCGAACGAGACGCCGGAGCGAATCGGGAGAAACTTCAGCAGCTTCCATTCGATGCCCGTGGAGATGCGCCCCTTCGTCGTCGAACCCGGACCGTCAACGAGTCCTTGATTGAAGTCGAGTCCGAACACCAGCTCGCCGGGCACCCAATCGACGAACTTCTCGACCTGCATCGCAACGCCGAAACGCAATGTTGTCGGCAGATTGGTGGAAAACTCCTCTCCCTTTTTGGTCTTCCCTTCCATCGCGTGGCGAATCGCATCGCCGTCGCTCACCTGTTGCGGATCATCGACGACCAACGATGTGTCGGCGCTGCGCAGTTCGATGTTCTGTTCCCAATTCACTTTCCCGATATCTGTGATGCTGATGCCGAACGTGAGGCCGCTCGTCGTTCCGCCTGCAAGACCGAGATCGAATCCGGTTCCCTGACCCGCGACCGGCATGCCGAACACGCCTATTGAGAAACCGTTGTTCGGATCCTTTCCGGCAAATGTCGATTGATAACTCACGTGTCCAGTCAAGGTTCCGTCCTCGCCGGTTTGCAGTGTTGTGTTGAAGTCCCCGAATCTGAAGTACCCGAATCCCTGCACGATCTTGATTGATGCACCAAGCGAAGTCCAATCGAGAAATCCAGGATGCGGAATCGTGCCGCCAAACGAGAGCGCATACTCACGCAGCCACGATGCCTCAGCGCCGGTCGCGCTGAAGTCGTACACGGAATTGGGCTGGTTGCCGTAGAGCGCAAACTCAACGTACTGTTTCGGCACGTGAGCAACCGCCGAGATCTGGTCGGTGATGGTAAACGCGAAGCCGCCGATGGATTCGAATTGCAGCGAAAGACCGAAGAGTCGCGCCGACACATCTGCCGAGACAGAACCAACGCCGCCGTCAAACATGTCCAGAATTTCCTTCTTCGCCGCGTCATCAAGATACGTTGCGACTCTTCCCGCTTCTGTCTCGACGCCGGTAAAGTACTTGTTGTACAATCCATACGTGAAGAAGTCGCTGCCGGCATGCACACCTACGGGAACAAGACTGATTGTCACGTTGTCATCCTTGATCGCGAGGTTTGCCGGATTGATGCCGATTGCATCGAGTCCCTTTGAGCTTGCGACGAACGTTCGTCCCATGCCAACCCCGCGAACATTTGTACGCTCGCCGCCGGCAATGGCAGACTGCATTGCAGTGAAGAGAAAGCAGCCGACTAACGCTACTCGTACACTCGTTGTCTTCATTAGTTCACCTTCACGAATAAGTGAGACCAGATTCTGACGCGAACATTATCCGATGTTCTGAAGCGAACCGGTGAACCGCCGCCGGGCGTGTTCATCCGAACAGCATACGAGATGAGTTCGGTCGGATTGTACTGCTCGACCTCGCGTTGATTCAATTCAATCAGCGTGCGGCCTTTCGCAGGAGTGACGACGTTGCCTTCTGCGTCAACCGAAGCAGCCTGATAGACAATCGGCGCGCCGGATTGCGGAATCATCAGCAACATGTTGCGCTGACGATCCATCAAACCAACATTCAACGAAACAGAAACAGGCAAACCGTTTTCGATTTCGATATAGACTTTTCCGTTGTTGAGTCGCTGAGTCTGTGACTTGTCGAGCGTGAAGTCCTTGTGACCGTCGCCCGTTGTGTCGCCGAGCGCCAGCGTATCACGAATGTATCCGTCCACAATTCCCAGATGAAGCGGCACATCAACACTCACCGAGCCGGCGACGCTGCTGTTCGCGCCGACCGTCCCAACTCCTGCCGGAGTCGGATTGTACACGTCGCTCGGATTCACGAGCACGCGACCCACGATTCTCAACGAATCAGGAAGCTTGCCGCTGATCTGGCTCAGGAATCGCCCGACTGCAGGGCCGTCGAAGACAATTGCATCCTGACCCGGACTGACGCGACGCTGCGACGCCGGAATGTCGAGGAACACCGAATCGCCGGCAGCATTCTTCTTCGCTCCGACGCGAACATCAAGATCTGACGGGAAGCCGATAGACGAATTGGTTTTGATGACCAGCGACGCAGACGGCAGATTGAGTTGGCCGGAGTACTTCTGTCCGGCAGCGCCGAGGTTGAACCCAAGCTTTGTATCAAAATCCACCCATGTCGGCTTGATGACGCCAACGGCTGAGTCAACAACAAGCGGCGCAGTCTTCGTCACGCTGATGGAAATCCGATCCGTCTCCGAAACCGTGATCGGCGGGCCGGAGCTTGCCGGAATCGACACGCTGCTGATCGCGCTCAATGAGCGAATCAAACTTCCGTCAAGCGTTCGCACTCGCGTGTTGGCAAGATTGAGGTTGAGCGTGCCTGAGCCGTTCGGATTCAAAAACAAGCTGTCTTCATACGGCACATACGACGAGCCGACGAGCCGCTGCAATTCTGTGAATCTGAATTTGAACGTCATGCCGATGGCGACATTGTTCACGAACGAGAATCGTAAGCCGCCGCTCCGGATGCGAAGCTCACGAACTAGCGTCGAATCGTCGAGACTTAGCTTTGCCGTGTCGCTGTCAACCAAACGCTGAGCAGGAATGTTGGCAAGCGTTGCTTGCGACGCCTTGAGGTTTGAAGTCTGCAACGTCGCCACGAGTAGATCGCCCATCGGAATTGTCACAGGAATCGCGCTGCCCGGTGTATGGAACTGCAAACCGGTCACCCGCAAGTCACTGTCGAGCGTCTTCGACGAAAGGTCGTCGAACGCCTGTCGAGAGCTGCGTGCAGGAATTGTTGATGGATTGAAAACGAATGTCGCAATCGCTGTTCCGTTCCGATCCAACAAACGTACCGGCGACTGCACCTGCATTGCCACGGGAAGATTGTTCTCGACCGTCAAGCTGATAGTTCCACTCCTCAGCGTAACACTCTCGAACGCCGCAATGCTCGTCGAAAGATCCGCGAAGCCGACTGTCGTATCGGGAATCGGGATCGTGTATCCTTGAGGAAGCCAGGGAATGCTAATCGGCAACCGCATGTCAGGCGAGTTGATCGCGAACGCACCGAACTTCGCTTGCACTGACGTGTCTTTCGGGTTAAGCGAGACTCTGTCGTTCACATACGTCGGCTTGATGTCAACGCCTTTCGAAATGGAGATCTGACTGCCGCCGACTTTCAAAAGCGCAGTGTCTTTTGCTATGATCTCCGAAACGGTGTAGAGCTTGTTGATCAGCGGTACGGTGACATGTGTATCCCATGTCGGTGCCACCGGAGCGAGAGGCTCCTTGAAGCAATTCAGCGAGAGCAATGCAAGCGGCAATACCACCGCCAGCAACGTCCCGATGCTTCGTCGTTTGAAACTCATTTGTCCCCCTGATGAAGAGTGATGAATGGTTTTATCTCATCATCAGAAAAGACAATGCTGGTGCCAAGCTGATGGGAGTGATGAAGGATTAGACGTGCATCACGCGGGACGTGAAACCAATCTGATTACAGAAGTGTGCAACGAGTTGCCGGAAGGAATATCGCGGCGTGGGAATAGTGATCGTATCACCGCAACGAGGCGCATTCTTCAAAGCAGAAATCACAGGAGAAGTCTTCTCCTGCTGATGATTTCGACAAGAGCGGAGAACAAAGTGTGCTCATGTCGGCCTCACGCTCCCGAAACAGAATCGCCCGCTTCACAATACGTGAAGCGGGCGATGAAGAGAATAGCGGCACGCGAGCGGAGTATTACCGATCAGTGTACCTTTTCATCTTTGATCATCGTCTGGAAGCCATAGCCGCCTCCGGGCACATCACCGTGGACTTTGATCTCGCCAAACTTGGATTCGAATTTGGCGATGTTGTCCTCCAGCGCGTGCATAAGAAGCTTTGCGTGTTGGGCCGTCATGATCAGACGCGCATGCACCTTTGCCTTGGGAACGCCGGGCAACACTCGCGTGAAGTCGATGACGAACTCCGCCGGCGAATGTGTGATGATGGCAAGATTGGAGTAGATGCCCTCGGCTTCCTTCTCGCCCAATTCGATGTTGATCTGCTGTCCGCCCTGCTGTTGATCGCTCATTATTTTCCTTCCTTCAGCAGCTTATCGGCTCTGTCGAACGCTTCCTTCATTTCCTTCGTCATGTTCAGATTCGCGTAGATCTTGCCAAGCTGCTGGTAGATGGCCGGATCATCCGTTCTGTATTGAGCTGTTTTCTCGAAGTAGGGCAACGCTGCCTTGAATTTTTCTTTGTAGGAATAATCTTCAACAATTTTGTCGTTCTTCTTCTTTCCCTTCTTCAGCTTCGCTTCTTCTTCAGCTTTCTTGTCGGCAGCTTCCTTTATTTGCACGCCCCAGTTCAAGTTGGCGACGCCAAGGTTGTACACAGCGTCTTTGTACAGTTCATCCTGATTATTCGGCTCAGCATCAATCACGGCCTTGAACTGCTCAACGCTCTGGTCGTACTTCGTTTGCTTTGAAAGATAAACGCCGTACGCAAACCGGCAGATGCGGTTGTTCGGATTCTCCTTCACGCAGTTGCTTGTCAGATTCAGAGCCTTGTCACTCATCTTCGCCCGCTCGTACACGTCGATGAGCGCGATGATATTGTCCGTCGTTTTCGGATCGGCGGCGTAGAGCTTTTCGTATGCGGCGGCGGCCAACAAGTATTCCTTCTGTGCGCCAACGGAATCCTTCGCCTCATTCTTCTCGCGGGCGCTCTGCAAATGAATTTGACCGACAAGCTTCATCGCATCGGTTCGCTTCGGATCCTTTTCGACGCATGTGCTCAAGGCTTCGATTGCCTTGTCGTAGTTCTTTGTTGCATACTGAGAGAGGCCGAGCACGTAGTAGGTAGTGGAGCTATCGGGCATGGCTTTGACAGCAACAGTAAACGAATCAATCGCTGTTTGGAACTTTGCGACAGAGTCCGTTTGCTGCCCGGCGGTATAGTACTTGACTCCGGCGTTATAGGTGTCGGCCCATACCTTTAGTCGATAGCGGTAAATCTCATCTTTGTATTCGGGCTTCACTGCAAGGGACTTGTCAAACGCGTCAACCATCGTCGAATACTTCTTCAACTCAAAGCGGATCTGGCCAAGAACGTACCAGGCTTCTTCGTCGTCAGGGTCTTTGGCGACTGCCTTTTCGGCGCTTGCTTCAGCCTGCTCGAACTGTCTGAGTTTCAAGTACAGCCGTGCTGATGTCAGGTGCTGCGCGTTTGCCACCGAAACCAACGCGACAGAAACGACAAACAGCGCCACAAGTGATAATCGATTCATGCTTTCTCCTTCAAACTAATAGAATGTGCGACAGAAACATGAAAAATATATTCAAACATCGAAAGAAAAACAAGGGAAGGAATGTGGAGATTCCCCATCGAAACTGTCTAAGAATTGTCTTTCTGAGGGAATTGAAAGGCGTTGCCTTTGTTGTTCATCACCGTGACATCTGCGCTTCACGTTTCGTCTCGTCACTACGTGACGATAGAGTGACCGGGCAATTGCGCAGACCATAAATGGTCTGCCTAATATCATGCCGTCCCTACGGGACGCCGTGCATGCAAGCTTGACACGTAGTGGCAAAACAAAACTAGCCCGACCTTTCAAGGTCGGGTCAGATTGATGGACACGACCCGTCCGTCGCGTAGCGACGGAACGAATAGTTGACACACGCATGAAGGATCATGTCAATAGCAGCCTCGCTTCACAGAGGCGAATGCCGAAGGCATCCCTTCGGGAGAATCCAGAAATCCGTACTGGATTCTTCACTCCGTCCCGACTTGGGAAGCAGTCTGGACTCCGTTCAGAATGACAATGAAAAGAAGTCGAGATGATTTTCTGGCGTTTTCGGAAATCTCCAGAAGGAAAGAGATCCGAGGCAGAGAGCGTAGAGCAGAGAGCGTAGAGCCGAGAGCAAACGGCTAAGAGTCACCATCCGTTGATTTTCCTTCATCATTTAGTTACTTTCAAGCGGTTTTGTTCCTTGCATGTTGGGTGAGGTTCCTTCTGAATCAGATGTAGCCTTCCGAAGTCAGTGCCATCCGCCGAAGCGTCGAGCGCAACTTCTTTCACTGTATTCTCGAGTGCGTCTGAATGGATTGTATATTCTGCAAGATTGTTCAACATCAGCTTCCCGCACAGGTTCTGTTCGAGAACGAAAAAGTCATCTCGATTCTCGACATCAATCCGATCCACTACGGGCACGCGTTGGTGATCCCGAAGACACATTGCGCTGACTTCCTTCACATTCCGGAATCTGATTTGCACGACGTTCTGCATGTCACTCAGATTGTCGCAAGGGCAATTGTGAGGAGCTTGAACCTGGAAGGATTCAACATCTTTTCCAACAACGGAAGAATCGCCGGACAGTCGGTGTTTCACTTTCACATGCACATAACGCCGCGCTACCCGAATGACAACATCCAGTTTATCCTTGAGCTGAAGTCGTACTCTGCCGACTCGATGATAGAATATGCCGACAAAATTCGTAACAACATTTCACCATAGCCATCTGAACCGATAAGGAGAATCGTATGCCCACGTTCAAGAAACTGTCGCCGCCCGCACGGGGCGAGAAGATCACGATCAAAGACCGGAAGCTGCACGTGCCGGACAACCCGATCATCCCCTTCATCGAAGGCGATGGCACAGGACCCGACATCTGGCGCGCATCGCAGAGAGTCTTTGATGCTGCTGTGCAAAAAGCGTATGGCGGCAAGAAGAAGATCGAGTGGTTCGAAGTGTACGCCGGAGAGAAATCCAACGTCGTCTATGGCGAGAACACCTGGCTGCCCGACGATACGCTCGACGCAATGCGCGAGTACACAGTCGGAATCAAAGGGCCGTTGACGACCCCGATTGGGGGCGGGTTCCGCTCGATTAACGTGGCGCTCCGACAAATGCTCGATCTGTATGTGTGTTTGCGGCCCGTGCAGTATTTCCAGGGCGTCCCTTCGCCGGTGAAACGCCCCGAGCAAATCAACATGGTGATCTTCCGCGAAAACACTGAAGACATTTACGCGGGCATCGAGTGGAAAGCAGGCACGCCTGAAGCCGAGAAGGTTGTGAAGTGGCTTCAAACTGAAATGGGCGTGAAGAAGATCCGATTCCCCAATACAGCCAGCATCGGCATCAAACCGGTTTCGATTGAAGGCACCGAACGCCTCGTACGCGCGGCAATCAAGTACGCGATAGATAACAACAGAAAATCCATCACTCTGGTACACAAGGGTAACATCATGAAATTCACCGAGGGTGGATTCCGTGATTGGGGCTATCAACTCGCGAAGCGGGAGTTCTCCGACAAGGTTGTCTCGTGGGATGACTGCGGTGGAAATCCGCCCGCCGGAAAAATTCTCATCAAGGATGTCATCGCCGACGCGTTCCTGCAACAAATCCTCACCCGACCATCGGAGTACGATGTGATTGCAACACTGAATCTGAACGGCGACTACATCTCCGACGCGCTTGCAGCTCAAGTTGGCGGTATCGGCATCGCTCCGGGAGGAAACATCAACTATGAAAACGGTTTTGCGATGTTTGAGGCAACGCACGGCACCGCGCCGAAATACGCCGGACTCGACAAAGTCAATCCGGGTTCGCTCGTACTGAGCGGCGAAATGATGTTCCGCTATCTCGGCTGGACTGAAGCGGCGGACAAGATCATCCGCTCACTTGAGACGACAATCAAATCGAAAGTTGTCACGTACGATTTTGCCCGACTGATGGACGGCGCAAAAGAAGTGAAGTGCTCGGAGTTCGGTGACGCCCTCATCAAGAATATGTGATCCGCGACCATACAAACGGGTTGCATCTTGCAAACGAAGCCAGGTTTCACGACCTGGCTTTTTGTTTTCTAGAAGATGAACCAACATATTCCTCTCGCACCTTCGCACGATGCCCGCAAATCCGACTGATTGCGCCAACGTAACACGGTTTCTACATTTTTTCCCCACTGCGTCACGCAATGTGATGAAAACATATTGATCTCCCCAGTTGACACTTGGCATGTGGTTTGGATGACATCAAACCAGAATTTGTGGTTTCATCATTATCCAAACAAAAACCATCTGGAGGAAGAATGAAGAGTCTGCTGGTCGTAATCGCAATCGCGGTATCGTTGTTTGTGATTGGTTGTCAGGAAAACAACAGTCCGATTAATACCGAGGCGCCAACGTCGCAGTCGCCGCTGGTGAAAATCTCAAGCAATCCACAAGGCACGCTGCCAATTGTTACGCAGCTTACGCTGGGAACGGTCGAGGCAGTTGACAATACGTATGACGTGGATGGCGAAATGCAGTTTTCGCTCGTTGCCACGGATCAAGGAGTGTACTCATTCGGTTTGGTCACGAGCGCAACGCTTCGTCCGATCGATGGGAAAGGCGAGGCCGGAACTGTGTACGACGAATCTACCGATTTGGTTGTTCTACCGGACAAAGAGTTCGTGCTCTACAAGAAGATCTTCCGAGTGACAGGGCTTGGCGAAAAGGAAGCCGACCTGAATGTGATGCTCGCGATTTCGGAAGATGAAGTGAAGATAGAATCTGTGTGGCTCTCGCAACCGGGTCCGATCTTTAACTGAGAACCAGTAAACTCGCCGACCACCGCCGGAAACAGTTCGTCCCGACTCATCATCGCCAATGAGTCGGGACGTTGTGTTTTTTGCCCGACATCAAGAGATCTTATATGAGGGAATCTCCTTGGGAATGACGATTGCGAGAAGGATGTACACGATGATGAAGAACCCGCTCGACACAAACACTCCGACGACAAACAAGATGCGTACGATCGTCGAGTCGATGTTGAAGTACGATGCAATGCCGCCACACACGCCGAACAGCTTCTTATCGAGAAGAGAACGGTAGAGCCTTCGAGGCGCAGCCGACGCGGCGGTGAATGGCTCTGAGGTGCTCTCTGCGGTCGCGTCAATCGACGCTGGCGTTTCGGCTGTTCGGGCGAGAGAATTCCTTCCGCCCCACATGAACGCGACGCCGGCAAGGATCAGGATCAACGGTAGAATGATGTCGCTATCAAACCACCAGAACGGATGCCAGAAGGAAACCCCGATGTTGTGCAGAAATATCAGGACGCCGACGCAAATCAGCATCACGCCCCAAAACAGACTGTTCTTCTTTGAGGGTTCGCGAACCGTTGCCGACTCCGTTGTTGCGGATGCTGCACTGAAGTCTGTCAATGTGAACGGCTCCTTCGGAATGAGAATCATGCCGGCAATGTAGAGCAGAATGCCCGATCCACCGAGCAGAGTCAAGAGAACCCAAAGAATACGAACAAGCGTCGGATCGAGCGAAAAGTAGTGGGCAATTCCCCCGCACACGCCATCGATCATACGATCGGTTCTTGATTTGTACAGCCGACGGATTTCATTTTCCATGATAGGCCTCGTGATGTTGAGTCAAAGTCTATGTTTTGTTACGAGGCTCGCGCGTGGGAAGTTACGCGTGGACAAAAAGAAAGACCGGCAGTGTGCGCCGGTCGTTGAGAGATGCGTAAGCAACGGCGTGCAGATCTACACTTCCATGATTTCTTTTTCCTTGTGGACGAGAAGTGCGTCGATATCTTTGATGAACTTGTCGGTGAGCTTCTGAGTCTCCTGCTCGCCCCGCTTGCGATCGTCTTCGGAGAGATGTTCGGCTTTCTCAGATTTCTTGAGGTGCTCGATTGCGTCGCGACGAATGTTGCGGATCGCGATCTTGCCGTCTTCGCCGAACTTCTTTGACAGCTTCACGAGTTCCTTGCGACGTTCTTCGTTCAGCGGTGGAATCGGGATGCGAACGTAGTCTGCGTCTTTCATCGGATTGAGACCGATGTTCGCCGCCTGTATCGCTTTCATGATGACATCAAGCATGCTCTTGTCCCACGGCGTTACCGTGAGCGTGTGAATGTCGGCAACACTGACGTTCCCGACTTGATTGAGCGGCGTCATCGTTCCGTAGTAGTCAACTTTCAGCCCATCGAGCAGTGTTGTCGTCGCTTTCCCTGTCCGCACCTTCGCGAGTTCCTGACGGATTACCTCCGTCGCTTTGTGCATGCGTGTTTCTGTGTCCTTGAGAATATCCTTGATCATAGTCATCCTCGACGTTTGTGTTAGGAAACGGCAACTCGCTCCGTCACTGTTGTCCCGATCTCCTCGCCCATCATCAAACGCTTCAGGTTTCCGGGCGTGTTCATATTGAAAACCAGAATCGGCAATTTGTTTTCACGACAGAGCGTAATTGCAGTCATGTCCATGACGCTCAGATTTCTTTTCAGCACGTCCATGTAGGTGATCTCGGGAAAACGGATTGCCGAAGGATTTTTTTCCGGATCAGAATCGTACACGCCATCGACGCGTGTGCCTTTGATGATTACATCCGCCTCGATCTCAACAGCGCGCAAAGCCGCGGCCGTATCAGTGGTAAAATATGGATTTCCCGTTCCTGCGCCAAATATTACAATGCGATCTTTCTCCAGATGCCGCACGGCGCGTCGGCGGATGAATGGCTCGGCAATCACTTCCATGCGAATTGCGGAGATCAGTCGCGTCAGAAGTCCCTCGTGCTCGAGTGCGCTCTGCAACGCGAGCGCGTTGATCAGAGTCGCCAGCATGCCCATGTGATCGCCGGTGACTTTGTCGATATTGTCTGAAGAATCGGAAACGCCGCGATAAATGTTTCCGCCGCCGATGACGATGCCGATCTGCACGCCGAGATCATGTATCGATTTGATCTCCTGGGAATATTGCTTCAACACGTTCGGATCGATGCCAAACTGCTTGTCGCCCATCAGCGCTTCGCCGCTGAGCTTAAGAAGGATGCGTTTGTACTTTGGTGTCCTCATGTCAGAATCTTTCGGGTAGATAAAAAAAATGTCCCCGTCAGGGGACATTCCGCTTACTTGAGTTCTTCGCCAAGATGGTATCGCTGAAATCGCTTAACAGTTACAGGACCAAGACCGGCGAGAAAATCCTTGATTGTCTTGCCTGAGTCTTTGATGAACGTCTGCTCAAGCAACACAACTTCCTGATAGTACTTCTCGAGACGGCCTTGCGCGATCTTGTCGACGATCTCAGCTTTCTTCCCTTCGTTCTTGGCCTGCGTCCGGTAGATATCCAGCTCTCGCTCAATCGATTCTGCGTCGATTTGCTCTCGCTTGATGACGGAAGGACTCATGGCAGCAACCTGCATTGCTACATCGCGACCTGCGCCTGAAGCGACCGCGTCAGCCGAAAGACCGGCAAGCTCAACGAGAACTCCGATCTTGTGGCCGAGATGCGTGTATGCGCTGACAGTTCCGTCAGGCGAATCGACAATCGCAAACCGTCGGACTTCAATCTTCTCGCCGACTTTTGCCAGAAGATCATTCAGATGTTCCGAGATCTTCTTTCCTTTTGCCGTCAACGCCATCAGCGCTTCAGTGTTTGTGGGAAGGTTTGCCTCGATCGTCTCAGCGACGGCATTGGAGAACGCCACGAAGTCGTCGCTGCGTCCGACAAAATCCGTTTCGCAATTCACTTCGACGACGACGCCGGTCTTGCCGTTTGGCGTTACGCGCGTCACGATCATGCCTTCTTTAGCGGCACGATCCGAACGCTTGGCGCTCACTGCTGCACCCTTTTTCCGCAGGTGTTCAATCGCGGCATTCATGTCGCCGCCAACTGCTTCGAGCGCACGCTTGCAGTCCATCATGCCTGCGCCTGTTTTCTCGCGCAGGTTCTTGATCATCTCATTGGTAATTTGCATGACTTCGATCTTCAATCTTCTGTACTGTCTGAATAATTAGCTGACTGTGGACTTCTCTTCCGCCTCACGCGACTTCGCTTCGTTTTCGATCGCATGTTCCAGTTGGCGAGCCGATGCACGCTCACGCCCTTCGAGGATTGCATCGCCGACGGCCTTCAAGATCACCTGAATCGACTTGATGGCATCGTCGTTCGCAGGAATGATGTAGTCGATGCCGTCAGGCTCGCAGTTGGTGTCGACAATCGCAAACACGGGGATGCCGAGTCTATTCGCTTCCTTCACGGAGATCGCTTCCTTCTTCACGTCAACAACAAACAATGCTCCCGGCAAGCGTGTCATTTCGACGACGCCCGAGAGAACATTGTTGAGCTTCTCCTTCTCGCGTTGGAGGAAGAGTCCCTCCTTCTTCGTGATCTTGTCAAACGTACCATCGCTTTCCATTTTCTCGATGTTCGTCAAGCGCTTCACGCTTTTGCGGATTGTCGTGAAGTTGGTCAGCGAACCGCCAAGCCATCTCTCACTGACATAAAACTGCTGGCAGCGCACCGCTTCGTCTTTGAGAATGGCGCTTGCCTGTTTCTTTGTTCCGACGAAGAGCACACGTTTTCCTTCTGCAACGACGTTTGCAATGGCGTTGCACGCGTCTTCGAGAAGGTCACGGGACTTCATGAGGTCAATAATGTGAATCCCATTGCGCTCCATAAAAATGTATGGCTTCATTTTGGGATTCCAACGGCGGGTCAGGTGTCCGAAGTGACACCCTGCTGCGAGTAGCTCAGCAACTTCTACGCGGGGCATACTGATGTTCCTTATGTTGAGTTAGTGTCTTCTACCTTCTTCATCTTTCGCCGGAATCCCATCAGCGATGAGACACTCCCGGCGAAATCCGAAGGTATGAGTATTTACAACTATACTTCCAAAATTATCGCTTCGAAAACTGGAATCTCTTGCGCGCTTTCTTCTGTCCGTACTTCTTGCGTTCAACCATACGGGGATCGCGGGTGAGCAAATTGTCTTTGCGCAAGAACGCACGATTCTCTTCGCTCACCTCGACGAGCGCACGGGCAATTGCCAGCTTCACTGCACCTGCTTGTCCGGTCGATCCGCCTCCCTCTACATTCACACGCGCATCGTACTTACCCGTTGTCTGCGTCGCATCAAACGGCTTCATGACATCCGAGCGCAACGTCGCCAACGGAAAATACTGTTCTAACGGTTTCTTGTTGATCAGAATTTTTCCTGTTCCGGGTGCGAGAATTGCTCTTGCAACTGCTGTCTTTCGCCGACCAACGGCGCTTGTTTTCACTGCGTGCTGCATCTCGTGGTTGACTCCAAACGATTAGTTAAGAATATATGCTTCCGGTCGCTGAGCGGAATGTGGATGTTCTGCACCTGCATAGACTTTCATTTTCTTGATGATCTGGCGCCCAAGTCGGTTGTGCGGCAACATCCCTTTGACTGCGTGCTCAAACACTCGCTCAGGATGTTTGCGGATCAGTTCTTGAAACTTGGTGAACGTCGCGCCGCCAGGATAGCCGGTGTAATGGAAATATTCCTTCAACTCCGTTCGCTTTCCGGTCAGCTTCACATTCGCTGCATTCACTACAACAACAAAATCTCCGAGATCGGCATTGGGAGTAAAGTTCACTTTGTGCTTGCCGCGCAGCAGCTTCGCAACCTGAGTCGCTATACGCCCGAGGGTCTTGCCGTTCGCATCCACCAGATGCCACTTCTGTGTCGTGTCGGACGTCTTGAAGAATTTTGTCGCCTTATCCAATGTCTTGCTCCTGAAACGATGGAATTCTGATTTCGAAAGTTGTTAAATCTATTCAATATGAGAGAAATAGTCAACGTGGAATTGATTAAGACTGGTTAATCATACGTGCTTCTCTGCGTGATACGAACTTCTGACGAGCGGTCCCGATTCCACATGCTTGAAGCCGATCTCTCTACCGCGAGCTTTGTACATCTGAAACTCATCGGGATGAACGTAGCGGTCAACGGGAAGATGATCCTTCGTCGGCCGAAGGTACTGTCCGATAGTCGCAATGTCACAACCGGCGGCGTGCAAATCTCTCAGCACCTGAATCACTTCATCCGATGTCTCGCCGAGACCAACCATCAGTCCGCTCTTGGTGGTCAAGCCGGACTCCTTCGCCCACGTGATGACTTGAAGCGATCGCTCATATTTTGCTTGCGGACGAACGCGGCGATAGAGGCGCGAAACAGTTTCGGTGTTGTGATTGAGGATGTCCGGCTTCTCAGCCAACACGATATCGAGCGCCGACTTCTCTCCCTGAAAATCCGGAATTAGGACTTCGATCGTGATGTCGGGATTGACGATTCGCGCTTGTCGGATTGTCTCGGCAAAAATCTCTGCACCGCCATCAGGCAGTTCGTCGCGATTGACTGACGTGATCACGGCATGCTTCACGCCCATCGCTCTGATGGCGTCGGCAACTCGCAGCGGCTCGTCTTTGTCCAGCCACGTCGGACGGCCGGTCTTCACATTACAGAAGCCGCACGATCTCGTGCACACGTCGCCGAGAATCATGAAAGTCGCGGTACCCGCATTCCAACATTCCGCCATGTTCGGACAACGCGCTTCTTCACAAACCGTGTGAAGGTTGTGGCTCGTCATGAGATTTTTGAGACGGGCAAATTCTTTGCCCGAGGGAATTCTTATTTTTGGCTTAAGTCCTGAGCGGAGCGAAGGTCCGTTTTCGACTTGTATCTCTTGAATTATCATATCATCTCTCTCAATTCTGAGCCGGGCGCCTGCCCGTCCGTCAGGCGGGAAGAATCTAACACTTTTCGAATGGGAATCTCTTGAATTATCATTTGTCAATTCTGAGCCCCGCGTTGTGGGGTAAACTTCGCGAAGAATCTTACAGTCGTTCGGTTTGAAACTGTCAGATTCTTCGGTCGCTCCGCTCCCTCAGAATTTAAAGTTCACATCAAATTCCTCTAATCCCTTCACAACTTCCTCCAGAAACATCCCACCCAACGCGCCATCAACAATGCGATGATCAAAGGAGAGCGTGAAGAATGACATCGAGCGAATCGCGATCATGTCGTTAACAACCATCACTCTCTTTTTGATCGCCCCGGTTCCGAGAATGGCAACCTGCGGCTGATTGATGATAGGCGTTCCGAACAGTGTTCCAAACACGCCATAGTTGGAGATCGTGAACGTGCCGCCCTGA
Organism: Ignavibacteriota bacterium; assembly: GCA_016218065.1. Classification (GTDB taxonomy): domain Bacteria; phylum Bacteroidota; class Ignavibacteria; order UBA10030; family UBA6906; genus CAADGV01. The sequence goes on from JACRFA010000268.1 coordinate 15,740, forward strand.
ATGTCGTCAGGAGTGAGCTTCTTGGTTCTTGTCCGCGTTGCGAGATCGTTGACGGCGCGGGCGAGGCCGAGGAAGTTCTTCTCTTCAGCGTTCTTGATAACCGGAACGATCAATCCGTTTTCCGACGCGACGGCGAGGCCGAGGTTGATGTAATTCTTTTTGATGATCTTGTCGCCCTCGATGGCTGTATTGACGAGCGGATATTTTTTGATGGCATTGACGACTGCTTTGACAATGTAGGGAGTGTAGGTAAGCTTGAATCCCTCCTTCACCTCAAACGCCGCCGCATGATCTGCCCGATGCTTCACGATCTCCGTCATATCGACCTCGTGAATGGCGGCAACATGCGGTGAAGTCTGCACGCTTTTCACCATGTGCTCAGCCATCTTCTGCATGACGTTTGTCATTTGCAGAATCTCATGCTGAGGAGCGGGATACTTCGAACGCAACTCGGGAACTTCAACAGGCTTGCCGACAATCGGCAACGGAGTTGTTGGAGGCGCGCCAGCCGCGGGAACGACAGGAGGCGCAACCGGCTGAGGCGATGCACCGTCGCTCTTCTCCGAAGGAGTCCTTGCGGACTTCGCGTTTACGTACGCGACAATATCTTTCTTCGACACACGCCCGCCTTCGCCTGTACCGGGCACAAGTTCGAGTTCCTGCATCGAGATGCCTTCTTCGCGCGCGATGTTCAGTACAAGCGGCGAGTAGAACCGGCCCGACGCTGGCGTGCTCAATCCTGAACGAAGCCCCGAAGGGGCAAGCGAAGGATCTCGCTCTATTTCAGTCGCGACTATGGTTGGTGCAGGCATCGCGACTTGTGGCGCGGGCGCGGCAGGCTTCGGCTCTTCCGTCCCGCCTTGCGGGACAACCGCTCTGCTTTCAGTATCAAGAAACGCAATCACCGTTCGCACGGGAACGGTGGTCTGTTCCTGCACAACGATCTCAGCAAGTGTTCCCGACGCCGGCGATGGGATTTCCGAATCGACTTTGTCGGTCGAGATTTCGAGAAGCGTCTCATCCTTCTTGACGCTCTCGCCGACCTTCTTGTGCCACTTCACAATCGTACCTTCGGCGATGCTCTCGCCCATCTGCGGCATTACCACTTCAACTCGTGCCATTTGTCTTTCTTCCTTTGAATAAATCCTGAGCGGAGCGAAGGATCTCACTCTTTGTCACACAAAGAGATTCTTCACTCCGCTTCGCCCCTTCGGGGCTTCGCTGCGTTCAGAATTTCGATAGCTCTCGCAGAGCCGTCACAATCTTCTGTGCATTCGGCAAAACAAATTCCTCCAACGTCGGCGCGAACGGAACAGGAACATCCAACGCGCCCAAACGCTTGATCGGCGCGTCGAGATATTGAAACACGTTGTCGCTGATGAGCGCGGCGACTTCTGCTCCAATCCCTCCAGTGACATTGTCTTCGTGAACGATCAACACCTTCCCCGTCGCCTTCACAGCATCGAAGATTGCAGTCGTGTCCAGCGGACTCACAGTGCGCAGGTCGAGTACGAGCGTTTCCACACCATCCTCTTTCGCGAGAGTCTCCGCCGCTTCAAGCGAGAAATGCACGGTCGATCCGTAAGTGATCAGAGCAATGTCACTGCCGTTGCGCTTGACGTCGGCCTTGCCAATCTCAACCAGATATTCACCCTCGGGCACTTCGCCCTTCACGCGACGATACAGATACTTGTATTCCATGAACAAGACCGGATTGTTGTCACGGATCGCGGCGATCATCAAACCTTTGGCATCCGCGGGCGTTGACGGCGCGACAATCTTCAGTCCGGGAAAGTGATGGAACCACGCTTCCGTGCTCGACGAGTGATACGGTCCGCCGTGTATATAGCCGCCGTTCGGTAAACGAATCACCATCGGTGCAGGAAGATTCCAGCGATAATGAATCTTCGCGCAGTTCGTCACGACCTGATTGAATCCGCACGTCACGAAATCAGCGAACTGAATCTCAACAATGGGTCGCATGCCCACAACTGCCGCGCCCGCCGCTGCGCCGATGATGGCTCCTTCTGCGAGAACCGAATCGATGACGCGATCTTCGCCAAAGCGCTTCTGAAATCCTTTGGTCGCCTTGAACGCGCCGCCATACGCGCCTATATCCTCACCAATGAGAAACACGGATGAGTCGCGCTCCATTTCTTCCCACATAGCTCGGGAGATTGCTTCGATGTAAGTTAGGGTTGACATCTCCTCTCAAACATCATGGTTTTGTAAACGGATGGCGACTCAACTTTGATTCCTCTTCACGTATTGACAGAGCTTGTTCTCTGTTCATCTTCAGAACCTCAATTGTCGCCCGACCGACTGGGTTTTTGCCAACGATCAGAACTCCGTCCCAATGAAACTGATCTTCCCGCTTATCAATTCGGGGATTGAACAACTGCACCTCTGCGCCTGTCGTGGCGTCAGCAGTTTTGACGCGGGCACCTTTCCTCAACGAACAAGCGAGCGCCAGGTTTTCAATTTCTGTTTGTCCGCCAACTGCAATCGGCACAACGTGATCAATGTGAAATGTTGCCTCTTGCCCATCCTGCGATAACCTGCAATATTCACAATGATTCGCGGCACGTGCGATGACAGCCTTGCGAAGCTCGTCAGAAAAATAGCTCATTGTGCTTCGCGACCAGCACGCTGGGCTCTCAACTTTAACAAAGTAAGGAGTTCAGCAAGATTCACAAGCCCCTCAGCCTCGCGTCGCTCTGACGGAGTGAGTATGCCAGTTCGATCTTGCTTGTCGAGCAACTCTTGAAGTCGTTCGTTGACCCCTCTCGGGAGCGAGAACTTTTCAAGATCAGAGGGTAAGTCAAGCGCTACAAGAACCTGATGCGACATGTGTTTTCCTTTCCAAGTTTCCCTAACCTACTTGAGTGGACCGCTACGTGCAGAGCCAGCATTACAAACGTCGAGTTACTTTGCAAACACCCCTTCGCTCGCCTCTTCCCCCGCGGGGTATGGTTGAGCAAGAGCATAATCTACAGCATCTTGAATCTCAGCACGAAGCTTCTCGCGAAGTTCTTGTACTGTGGATACGCTGAGCACTCCTTCCGTATTCAGCTTTTTCTCATACAACTCAACCGGATCTTTCTTCTTCCACTCCTCGACCATCCCTTTGGGAACATACGAGGCATCATCGGAAAGTGAATGGCCATGCATCCGCATCGTCACTGCTTCGATGAGCGTCGGTCCGTCCCCGCGTCGTGCGCGGTCAACTGCCTCCTTGCAACCATTGTACACGGCTTCAACATCCGTCCCATCAACAGTGCAGCCGGGAATGCCGTAGCCCAACGCCCGATCGGAGAGCTTCTTCGCGACGAACTGTTTGTGATTCGGCGTTGAGTAGGAGAACTGGTTGTTTTCAATGATGAGAATAAACGGCAGCTTCATCACTGCGGCCATGTTCAATCCCTCATGAAACTCGCCGACATTACTGCCTCCGTCGCCGATGTAGTTGAGGACGACGGCGTTTTCTTTTCTCATCTTCGATGCGAGCGCGACGCCAACCGCCATAGGGATCATCGCGGCAAGATGGCTCACGTTGCCGTAGATGCGCAACGCGGGATCAGCATAGTGGCCGGTGCCGTCTCTGCCGCGCGCCAATCCTTCGCCGCGGCCCAGCTGCATCAGAAAAATGTTTCGCAGCGTTTGCCCCTTCACAAGATGCGCGCCGAGATCGCGATGCATCGGAAAAAGGTAATCATGCTTCTCAAGAGCAAACGCACTGCCGACTGCTGTCGCTTCGTTACCGTATCCTGTGAACGCCCCGCCAACCATCTTGCCTTGCTTGTAGAGTTTGATGATCGCGTTATCGACTTCCCGCGTGAGGACGAGAAAACGATAGAGTCTAAACCTGTCCTGATTTGACTGTAGAACCAAAGCGTGATCTCGACCTTTTTCTCTCAAATGAGTTTCCGTAAATCCTCTTCCAATTCTGGGATACTGGTTTTGGCGGCCGTCCAGACTGTGGTGAGGTCGATCCCCATGTAATCATGGATAAGTTTGTCTCGCATCCCGGCCATTTTCTTCCACGGCACCTCCGAGTGTTGCTGCCTGAATGCCTCCGAGACTCTTTTCGTCGCTTCCCCGATTATTTCAAGCCTTCGCATCACAGCATCCTGGGTCTTGAGGTCAGCGAGGAACTGATCAAGATTCATGTTTTCGGTGAACTCTCGGATGGCGGCCACACTTTGAACTATGTGTGTAAGATAGATTCTATCGTTCTTATCCATCAATAGATGATCTCGATGTCGCGGTCGATATATGGCTTCAACATTGGATTGACACCGCCTTCCATCACAAGATCAACTTTTTTTCCGAGCATGTCTGAAAGCTCAAGCTCCAATCCAACTAGATCGAGAAAACTAATATCACGGTTAAACGAGACAAGAATGTCGATGTCGCTTTCCTCTGTCTCCTCGCCTCTGGCGAAAGATCCAAAAACAGAGATCCTTCGTGCATCATGTTGTTTGAGGAAGTCGACAATCACTCGTCGCATGTCACTCCTTGTCATAGCCACCTCAGTATTGTGTCAATCTCTCCAACGACCTATAGATATCCGCTTCTTGCGGCAGCATCGCGTTTTCAAGTTCGGGACCGTACGGAACTGGAGTATCCTTCGCGGCAACACGCTGCACAGGTGCATCGAGACGCTCAAACGCTTCGGACGCGATGATCGCTGCGATCTCTGC
>JACRFA010000270.1 GCA_016218065.1 Ignavibacteriota bacterium
CCTTGCGAATCTTCAAAGACGGAAAGAACCGTGTTATTGTTGGGACCCGTGTTCCCTCTCGTTGCCGGCATGTACTGTCGGAATGAATTCGTCGTTGGAGAAAACTGTTGCAAGCCGCCGCCAAGCGATCCGATCCAAATCGTACCGCGTCGATCCTGACAAATTGCAGTGACCGACGTTCCGGCAAGTCCGCCCGGATTTTTCTCGTCAGGAAGGTAATGCGTTATCTTGCCCGAACTCAGATGAAGCACGTCAACGATGCCGCCATTTGTTCCCACCCAAACATTCCCATCACGATCTTCGCAGAGAGCGGTAATCTCATCAAGACTGATGCTGTTCGCGTTTCCGGGATCGTGTCTGAATTGCGCAAACGTTCCGTCGCGTTTGTCGAACCTGTTCAGTCCGCCACCCTGCGTGCCGATCCAGATGCGTCCGTCTCTTGTTTCGAGCAGCGAGAGAATACTGTTGTGGCTCAACGATGGTGTACTGCCGGGACGATGCGTGTAGTGCGTGACATGAGTTCGTGTTCTGTCGAATCGATTCAGTCCGTTGCCGACCGTCCCCACCCACACTTCTCCATCGCGATCTTCGAGAATCGCCCAAACGTCATTGCCGTTCATGTCGGCAGGATTGTTGAGGTCATCGGCGTAGTGTTTGAATCTGTTCTTCCGCCAATCGTACACATTCACGCCGCCCGCGCCTGTGCCGATCCAGAGAATGCCTGACCTGTCTTCGCAGAACGCGCTGACGATGTCGTTGTTCAGGTATTCTTTTTTTGCGGGATTGCCTGTGAATCGCGTAAAACTCGCGCCGTCCTTGTTCAGCAGATTCATGCCGGCATCTTCAGTCCCGATCCAGAGGTTGCCCTTCGAGTCCTCGAACAACGAGAGCACAAGATTGCTCGAAAGCGACGACTGATCTTTCGCATTGTGCACGAAGCGCGTGAACGTATTCGTCTTCGGATCAAAGCGATTCAGCCCCGACCCCCACGCTCCAACCCAGAGAGTGCCGTTGCGATCAACGCACAGTGTGCGGATGTTGTTGCCGCTTAAGCTCGCAGGATCGTTCTCACGATACTGAAATGTCTCGAAGCCGCCATCGTGGGGCAAGCCAGGATTCGCGCCAAGCTTCATCCGGCAGAGTCCGGCCCATGTTGCAACCCAAAGATTTTTCGCCTTGTCCTCGCAGATCGACCAAACAGTGTTGTTAGCAATCCCGTCCTTTGTCTCTTTCTGGAATGTGAAATGCTCAAACGTCTCCGTCGCCCGATCAAGACGATTCAGTCCACTGTTGAGCGTGCCGAGCCAGATGTCGCCGTTCGAATCCTCAAACAATGAGATCACGTCGTTCTCACTGATCGACTTCGGATCATCGTCTCGATGTTTGTAATGAATCAGCGTGTTGTCTTTGAGCCGATAACGATCGACGCCACCGCGCGCCGTGCCGAGCCAGAGATCGGCTTGACGGTCGCTGAGCAGACACCAAATGCTGTTGTCGGCAATTGTATTCGAGTCGGCAGGATTGTGTTTCAGTACGGTGATGGAATAGCCGTCGTATCTGTTCAGACCATCTTGCGTGGCGAACCAGAGAAAGCCGAGCGAGTCCTGAACAATCGCGTTCACGGTGGATTGCGAAAGTCCCTGCTCCAACGAGATATGATCGAACCTGATGTCGGAATGCTGCGCCGCCAGCCGACAAACGACGATCGACAAGAAGAGAAGGGAAAGAATATTTCTGGGTGAGTTCAGGAAATGCACACACGAACGTAGAAATGTTTTCCGTAAAACTCAACTCTCCTTCCTCAAATCCGACTACTTCACCCACCAGGTGAATGCCAAAGGCAGGACACGGCGGAGTGATGTCCCTACAGAAACTTGATTGTAGGGACACGCCTCCGGCGCGTCCAAGTGTCCAAGCGCTTGCTCCTCAGCGACTCACTTTGTATCTTCAGTCCGGTTGATCACAAGTGCTCAGAAGATGTCTCTATCGTTTTCCCCTTCGCTCGCGCAGTATTTGCAGCGGTTCGAAAATTCAGTTCAGTCCAAAGCTCCGGTTGCGGTATTCGATTGCGACGGTACAATCATCAAAGGCGATATCGGCGAGGCGATGTTCTACTACCAGGTCGAACATTTCCTGCTGCGCGTCAATCCGGCCAACATCTGGCTTGACCATCCCAAACGCGACGAACTCGACAACCTCTACACCGCCCTCAGCACACTTCCCATCGACAAGCGCAAGCACGATCGCCGATTCGTTTCGTTTTCCGAGATGATGGTAGAATGGTATTTCGATCAGCTGATGGAGGGCAAAACTGAAAAGGCGTGCAGCGACATTGTGAAGCTGTTTACCAAATACTCCGCCGAGGAAGTTGAGAGGATCGCCGCACGCACGCTCACCGAGGAGCTTTCGTCGCCTGTCATGGTGAGCAAGATTGGGAAGCACACTGTGCCGAAAGGCATCCGTTACATCCGGGAGGCGGTTGACCTGCTGAAAGAACTGCAGCGGCTCGGCTTCGACATCTGGGCAATTTCCGGAAGCAACACATGGAGTGTGCGACCCGTGTTCGAGCCGCTCGGAATTCCGCGCAACCGGATCATCGGCATCGAACTGCTACCGTCGAGCAACATCTTCAGCACAAAAATTCATACGCCCATTCCGGTGTTGCAAGGGAAGGTCGATGCACTGCGACAGTTCACCACCTCAGCGCCGGCAATTGTGGTGAGCGATTCCACATACGATGTTCCGTTGTTCCATTATTCGGCGGGCGCGAAGGTGCTGATCAACTCGCGGATGGAAACCTCCTACACCTTTTTCAAGCAGAGTCAGATTGTGCAGAACGATTCATGGTTCGTTGTCGAGAACCCTACTTTACTTCATTGACAAAATATGCCTGACGTTGCAGTAACAGTAATCGGCGGCGGCGTTGTCGGACTTGCGATCGCTGCAGAGCTTTCGAAAGATTATTCCCCGCTGTTCCTTCTTGAGCGGCGACCGAAATACGGCGCCGAGACATCGAGTCGCAACAGCGAAGTAATTCACGCCGGACTCTATTATCCGCACGGCTCGCTCAAAGCGCAACTCTGCATCGAAGGGAAGCATCTGCTCTACGAGTTGTGCGAGAGGCACGACATTCCGTACAAGCGCATCACGAAGATCATCACTGCAACGCAGCCCGACGAGCTGCCGCAACTCGAGAAACTCTACCGGCACGGAATCGGAAACGGCGTTGAACTGGAAATGATGACTGCCGATCAGGTTCACGCGCTTGAGCCGCATATTGCCTCGTTCGGCGGAATGCTTTCGCCGACGACCGGCATCATCAGCGCGCATGGACTGATGGACTATTTCTATCACGCGGCGAAAAACAACGGAGCCGAAATCCAGATGCACTGCACGGTCGTCGGGCTGACAAAGACGAGCGATGGATTTGAAGTGAGTATCGATGAAGGCGGGCAACGATCGTCATTCACGTCGGAGATTGTTGTGAACGCAGCCGGATTGGAAAGCGATATGATTGCCTCGTTGGCGGGGATTGACGTTGACGCGGCGGGCTATCGCCTTCATCACTGCAAAGGAGATTACTTTGCCGTCACGAATGCGAAGAGCAAACTCATCACACGTCTTGTCTATCCCATTCCGCCCAAAGAATCGCTCGGCGTGCACGCGCTCGTTGATCTCACCGGCAGGCTGAAGTTCGGGCCAGACGTTGAGTACATGACCGAGCGTTCGTACAATTATGCCGTCGATGAATCCAAACGACGCGAGTTTGCCGAATCGATTCGCCGCATACTTCCCGCGATCACCGACGACGACATTTCGCCGGAGATGAGCGGCATTCGCGCAAAGCTGCAAAGAAAGGGAGAGCCAGTTCGCGACTTCGTCATCAAACACGAAACAGAGCGCGGCCTCGCCGGACTTGTCAACCTGATTGGCATCGAATCGCCCGGACTCACATCCTCGCCTGCGATAGCGCTCTACGTACAACGACTGTTGAGAAACGACTAACAGAACAGACTCAATCTTATCGCAGCAGCAACAACCTCCGCACGCTTGTCAGTCCACCACTTTGTAACCGACAAAAATACACGCCGCTCGATAACTCTTTCGCATCCCATTGCACAGTGTAGGTGCCGGCTGGCGTCACTTCATTCACCAATGTTGCAACCTCCCGCCCCAATACATCATATACTTTCACTAGGGACGGGGCATGCCCCGTCCCTACGAGAATGGTGAATTTGATTGTTGTGGCCGAGTTAAATGGGTTCGGGTAGTTCTGCGCGAGTGCAAAGGACGCGGGTTCGTACTCTTGCTGTGATACTGTGACAACAATCTCAGAAAGTGCTCTGCGCCAAACACCGCTCACAGACGTTCCGGCAAAGAGATACGTTGAATTTGCAGCAATGCACGTTGCCCCGTCACCGAGTCCTTCGGCTACTTGATTCCAACTGTTGCCGTTGTTGGTCGTGCGGAAGACACTACCTGCTGCCGATGCAAACAATGAGCGACCTGAGGATGCGAAGGCCGCCACGTTGTTGGAGGAGAATCCGACATTCTGCCACGACATTCCGCGGTCGGTTGAGCGAAATGCGCCGGCGGATTGGGTCCCCGCGATGATTGTGGAATCGTGAATAGCGTATGCAACAATGGAGGGTAGAGTCATGGAAATCCATGTTGCACCGTTATCCGTTGAACGATAGCTACCTGCAAGTATGACTCCGTCGGACAGAGCATAGGCACCCGTGGAGATGCCCGACGCCACGAGGTTCCATGTATCTCCGCCATTTGTTGAGCGATACAATTTTGAACCAGCCAATCCGTTTGTTCCGACAAACACATCCAGTCCTCTGCCGCCGATTCCAGTCACGCCATCTGTGTTGAGTACAGTGGACCATGATGCGCCGCCATCAGCAGAACGGAGGACACTGCCTGTCAAATCGAATGACGTTCCTGCATACAGGAAACCCTCTGCCGCGTAGAGCGAGACAACGAAGTTCAGAGGCGAGGGCGGTCTATTCCATGTTGTCCAGGTATCACCATTGTTGACTGAGTAATGCACTGTCCGAAAATCCGCGATGCACGCGACGGTCGTGGGAAGAGCTGCAATACGGCGGATGTTCGTGTTCGTGATGCCGGCATTTGCAGAAACCCATTGTGTTCCTCCGTTGGTTGATCGGAAAACACCACTCTCCTCAATCCCCGCAAACAACACTGAACTTTGAACCTGCAGCGCGTTGATTCGCTTCGCCGAATTAAAAACCAGCGTCCATGTCGCGCCGCCGTCGGTCGAGCGGTAAATGTGACCCGACGATGTTCCAGCGAATTGTGTGTTGCCCGCAGTCGTGACCGACAATGTCGAGATTGTCAGGGTTGAGGCCTGCCAACTCACGCCGCGGTTTGTGGATCGGAACACACCGCCTGCTGTTCCCGCGAGTAGCAATGTTCCATCGAGCGCAAGGGACTGCACTGAGTTGGCCGGAAGTCCCGAGTTCGCTGCAAACCAGCTTGTGCCATTGTCAGTCGAACGGAAAACGCCCGACCCATAAGCCCCAACCACAACTTCGTTACCAAACGCACTGGCGGCACGCACATTAGCGACAGGGAAGGTGAGTAGCCAATTGCCGCTGTTCATCCATCGGA
>JACRFA010000271.1 GCA_016218065.1 Ignavibacteriota bacterium
TCCGGCAATCAACTCAAGCTTCGGGAATTTTTTCCTGAGCAGCTTCACCATTTCCAAAACGCCGCGGGAGTGTCCGTGCGCGGTATCGACGACAATGACGTCAACATCTGCCCTGATCAGCGCTTGCACACGATCGACCGTATCCGCCGTAACGCCAACAGCAGCCCCAACACGCAAACGTCCGTGCTTGTCTTTGCAGGCGTACGGATGCTTTCGCTTTTTGAGAATATCCTTGAACGTGATGAGGCCCTTCAGCATGCCGTTGCGGTCGATGACCGGAAGCTTCTCGACTTTATGTTTTTGGAGGATGCGTTCCGCTTGCTGCAAACTCGTTCCCAACGGAGCGGTGACCAGATTTTCTTTCGTCATGATGTCGGAAACAAGCGCATCTTCATCCGGCTCGAATCGAAGATCACGATTGGTGATGATGCCAATGAGATGATTCGATTTATCGACAACGGGAATACCGTTGATGCTGAACTTCCGCATGAGCGAAAGAACGTCGCGGACTTTCTGGCTTGCGCGCACTGTAATTGGTTCGAGAATCATTCCACTTTCTGATCGCTTCACGCGGAGAACTTCGTCGGCCTGCCGCGGCACTGACATATTCTTGTGCAGTATGCCGATGCCTCCTTCCCGCGCCATCGCAATCGCCATTTCCGATTCGGTGACCGTATCCATCGCCGCGCTGACGAGCGGCACATTCAGCTCAATGTTGCGAGTGAACCGCGTGCGCACACTGACTTCTCGAGGGAGGACAATCGATTTGGATGGGACGAGCAAAACGTCGTCGTAGGTCAGGGCTTCGTAGAGAACTTTTGGCTTCAAAGGTAGTCGAATCAGATTATGGTACTGCTTGTTCTTGTAGTTTCTGTTGAATCCAGAGATTCAGCAGCGTGTCGGAGGATACCCCTTTCTTTTTCGCAAGGGTCTGGAGCTTCTCTGAAAGACTGTTCTCAAGGGCATAATACGTCACTTCAGAGTCTATCTTCACTTCGAATCTCGCCTTTCTGGTCTGCGACCAGTAATCAGACAGATCGTGCGTATCCCAGAATTCGCCCATCTGCTGATACGATGAGGCTTGCGAAAGAGACGATCCCACGTTTTCGCCAACACGACGACCCTTCTCAACGAATCGAAAATTCCGGGATGATTCAAGAACTTCTCTCACTTCATGCTTTTCGACATTGTGCTTCACCAGAAGGTCCAGCCAGATTATGCCTGTGAGTCTCACTTTGAGCTACCGCGATTCGCTGGTTCACTACGCGTTTGTCAAACAAACGCCTGAATTCCCGTAATGTCTTCTCCAACGATTAGCGTATGCATCTCGTGCGTCCCTTCGTATGTAATCACTGACTCGAGATTCGCCGCGTGCCGCATCACGGGATACTCATCGAGAATTCCGTTTGCGCCGAGAATGCTTCGCGCCTCGCGTGCAATCTGCAACGCGTGATACACATTGTTGCGCTTCGCAAGCGAGACCTGCTGGAAGCGCACCTTGCCGCTGTCCTTCAGTCTGCCCAGTTGCAAGCACAGCAGTTGCGCCTTCGTTATTTCATTCAGCATGTGTACGAGCTTCTCTTGGGTCAGCTGAAATGAAGCAATCGGCTTATCGAACTGAATGCGCGACTTCGCGTAGTTGAGCGCGGCATCGTAGCATGCCATCGCAGCGCCAATTGCTCCCCATGCAATTCCATAGCGCGCCTGGCTCAAGCACGACAGCGGCAGCTTCAGTCCTTCGCCGTTGGGCAGAATATTCTCTTTGGGGATATGCACATCTTGAAGAATCAACTCGCTGGTGACCGACGCGCGGAGCGAGTGCTTTCCTTTCATCTCAGGCGCTGAGAACCCAGGCGTCCCTTTCTCGACGAGAAATCCTCTCACCACGCCGTTCAGCTTCGCCCACACAACCGCGACGTGCGCCAGCGTGCCGTTGGTGATCCACATCTTCGCGCCATTCAACATAAAGCCATCGCTCGTCTCTTCAGCACGAGTAATCATTCCCCCGGGATTGGATCCATAATCCGGCTCCGTCAATCCAAAGCACCCGATCGCTTCGCCCTTCGCAAGCCGCGGGAGCCAGTAATCTTTCTGCTTCTCTGAGCCGTACGCAAAAATCGGATACATGACAAGCGCGCTTTGCACGGATGCAAAGCTTCGTACGCCGCTGTCGCCGCGCTCCAGTTCCTGCATCACCAATCCATACGCGACGTTGTTCATTTCCGCGCAGCCGTATTTTGCAGGCAACGTCGATCCGAACAATCCAAGGTCAGCCATCTTCGCAATAAGATCGCGAGGGAACGTACCTTCGCGCGCATGCTTTTCGATGATCGGAATAACATTATCATCCACGAATTCCCGGACAGTACTTCGGACAAGCAGTTCTTCTTCAGAGAGCAGCGTGTCCATGTTCATATAGTCTAATCCCAGAAACTTGGCTGACATGCGGAAATCCTTGGTGGGTGAGTTGGAAAAGCCCTGTTCACAATAAGCAACACAGGGCAAAGTTCTCAGTTTTTCTGCACAAAGAAACGAAAAAGGGGATGCAAAATCAACGTTCGTCGCAGCGAGGTCAGCGTCGGCACAAAAGGAGAAAGCCGTCAGAGTTGGTCAGACCCGTTCGGCTTTCTGTAAGGAGAGTTATTTGTGGTACTGGTCACCTGTTTAGACGACTTGAAAAAGAAAAAGTTGCAGAAGGAAAAAGAAATATTTCGGCGAGGTCACTCTCCGACTTTGAAGCCGTACTGCTTGATCTTGAGATAGAGAGTCTTCTTCGATATGCCAAGCTCGTCCGCAGACTTGGTCCGGTTGTACGCGTGTTTGCGGAGAACACGCTCGATGTGTTGTCGTTCGAGTTCGTCGAGCGAGAGAGAATCGCTCGTTGAGAGAATATCGTTCACCTGAAACGCCATCGGCACATCTGAGCCGCGATGCTGGAAGTAGATGGAGAGATCCGAAGGTTCAATCTCGTCGCCTGACGAAAGCAGCAGCGCGCCTTCCAACACATGCTCAAGCTCGCGAATGTTTCCCGGATAATCGTATTTCATCAGCAGGTCGATTGTCGCGGGCGCAAGCGTTTTGGGATTTTTCAGCTTGCTCTTCTTGCGGAGAAAATATTCCGCCAGAACGGGAATGTCTTCCTTGCGCTCTCGAAGGGGCGGAACAAACACTGTTACGACGTTGAGCCGGTAAAGCAAGTCTTCACGGAAGCGACCCGCCTTCACTTCTTCGCGCAAGTCCTTGTTGGATGCGCTGACGACGCGAACATCGACCGTCAGCACGTTCGTTCCGCCAACCCGTCTGAACTCGCCGCTCTCCAGAAAGCGCAGGAGTTTTGGCTGAATCGCCGGACTAATGTCGCCGACCTCATCGAGAAAAAGCGTGCCGCCGTTCGCCACTTCGACCAGTCCCTGCTTCGATGCGTACGCGTTAGTGAAGGCGCCTTTCTCGTGACCGAACAACTCGGTTTCCAACAGCGTATCGGGAATCGAAGCGCAGTTCACCGCGACAAACGGGCGGTTGCTACGCGGGCTTTTGCGATGAATGAAATTCGCGATCAGCTCTTTCCCCGTTCCGCTCGCTCCCTGCACGAGCACAAACGAATCGCTGTTGGCAAACCGCTCGGCGTTCTCGATCATCTTCACGAACGTCGGACTCTGCCCGATCAGCTCGTTGCCTCCTCCCTTGCGCGAAAGCTCGCTCTTCATCAGCTTGTTGTTGATGAACAGCTCCTTCCGTTCGATTGCACGATGGATGGTATTGAACAACTCGTCGATATCATACGGCTTTGCCAGAAAATCGTAGGCGCCCATCTTGATTGTTTGAATCGCCGTCTTGATGTCGGCGTAGTTGGTGAGGATGATGACTTGCGTGGTGGGAGAATATTCCTGGACAAACTGAAGGACTTCGATGCCGCCGACACGCGGCATCTTGATATCGAGAAGAACTACATCGTAAACTTTTTGTTGGATTTTGTTGATCGCATGGCTGCCATCGGACGCCGTATCGACATTAAATTCATCCGAATCGCCCAACTCGTTTTCGAGGATGGTGCGGAGATATTCTTCATCATCAACAATCAGCAGGTTGTATTTCTTTGCCATAGCGCGTCACAGCTACTCGCTCATCACCCTATCGATCGTCGTGAGCAAATCGACCAAATCATACGGCTTGCTGACAAAATCTTCGGCCCCAAGCTTCTTCGATTCGATGGCATTCTTCAGATCCGCAAAACCCGTCAGCATAATGACTTTGGTCCCCTGATGCTTTTCCTTAATCACTTTCAGCACTTCAAAGCCGTTCATATTAGGCATCTTGATATCGAGAAGCACGAGATCGAACTTGTCCTTCTGCAACTCAGCAAGAGCCTCCGAACCATCGGCCGCTGTTCCAACGTCATACCCCTCACTGTTCAACTCAGCGCTCAGCACTGTTCTCAGCGCATCTTCATCGTCGACCACGAGGATTTTTCGTTTTTCGGTCATTCCAATTGCCTCAAGAAGTGAATGGACGCGCGTGCATAAGGGAGGAAACGCGCCGTCTGCTCTCAACAGATGTTGTTGAGAGTGGTTAACGTGCATGATCATTACTGTCCAACTATTATTCGTTTCAACTCTTGTACCATTACAATTTTGCTGAGTACTTTTGATATTTTCTCGTGACCATTGCAGCGTTCGTAAATTGAAATCGAAAACGAGCGAAAGACACGTTATCTGTCGCGATAA
>JACRFA010000266.1 GCA_016218065.1 Ignavibacteriota bacterium
CGACAACTTCCACCCCTACCATCAGTACGAACCGTATTATCCCAAGGACGCGGCGTACCACAACGGCACGGTCTGGACGTGGGTACAGGGCGAAGTGATTTCCGAGCTTTGCCACTTCGGCAAACAGGAACTGGCTTGGGGGGTCACCGCAAATACGATACATCAGATTCTTGAACTCGGGGCGGTCGGGACGCAGTCGGAGTTGATTGATGCGATTGCGCGACCGGGCAAAAATGAGGCAGGGCCGTCCGGGACTTTCTCACAGGCATGGAACCTCGCGGAGTTCATCCGGAACTTCTACGACGACTATCTCGGAATCAGAGTGAGTCTGCTCGACCATCATCTCGTGCTACATCCGAAACTTCCCGCGTCCTTCGGGAGCATTACGGCAACTATCAACCTGAACGGCAGATCCCTTCCGATTCAGATCAAGCGAGTCGCGGATTCGACAACTGTCGTGATCGACGGACAGAATCTCAGAAAAGGTGGAACCGCAGACTTCGAATTCTCAAGTGGCGATGGACTTGGGGTTCAATCCAGGATGAACATCCCGCCTAACTCAAGGACGATATATTCATTGAAGGATACCGTCGCATCTCTTTACATCAACGGAGTTAAACAATCGACCTCAACTTTCACCACGACTAAAGGCGAAGCTTATCCACAAATCGAATCCTTGTCCCTCGCCAAGCCACACCTTCGACAAAACCTGCAGGCCCTGCATGGACCTGATTACCCCGTACTATCGAATGCTCAGATCAAACGAAGGTCCAAAGCAGTGACCTTGTTTGCGCAGGCGGATGATCCGGCTGGCGACGATTCGGGCACAGGAGCATATTCGTATCCGACCAATCCCGCCTTCGTCAAAGGCTCGTTTGATCTCACACAGTTCAAGCTGAGCCGAGATGACTCGGCGGCGTACTTCACGCTTCGATTCAGAGCATTGTCAAATCCGGGCTGGCATCCTGAGTATGGATTCCAACTGACGTTCGTTGCGATCGCGATCGACGAAGATGGCGCTGTGAATTCCGGTAAGCGCGTAGTGGAGAGAAATGCTCAATTCGTGCTGCCGGCAAATCGCGCTTACGAGAAGATCATCTTCGTCGGTGGCGGAGTGCGCTTGGAAGATACGGCAGGCAAAGTTCTCGCCGCGTACATCCCGACGAGCGATGATGTCGCGAATCCGTTGGGTAACGCAGAGACTGCGACGATCTCGTTCGCGATCCCACTCTCTTATCTTGGTAGTCCGACTTCGTCATGGGCGTTCACAATTCTCAGCGGCGCGCAAGACGATCATGGCGGAGCGGGACTCGGAGAATTCAGAGCTGTTCGACGTGACGTCGGCGAATGGCATGGCGGCGGCAAACTCAACCCTGACGATCCGAATGTGTACGACACGATGGTCATTACCCGATAACATCTCACCAACTCATCACACAGCGACTTATGCTAAACATCCAACGACAACTCACAAACGCATTCTATGCGATCATCAGTCTGCCGTCAACTGCAATGGGGTTCGCCCTTTCGATTCAGATCTCGGCGCTCAGCTGGCTGTTGAATACAAAATACAATCTTGACATTCATGAGATAGGAATTGTCTGGGCCGCGGGACCGCTTGCGGGGATCTTCGGGCAGGTGATCATCGGGCTGATCAGTGACAAGGCATGGTTCTGGGGCGGACGCCGGCGTCCGTTCATCCTCATCGGCGGAACGCTTGCTGCGCTGATGCTTCTTGCTCTCCCGAATATCGATGCCATCAGTAGCGCTACGGGTGTCGGAAGTCTGCTCGCCGTTGCAATTGTCGTTGCACTCACACTCGATCTCGCCATCAACATCAGCTTCAACCCGACACGCTCCATCATCGCCGACGTTACACCCGAAGGAAATCCGAGGACAAAAGGGTACACATGGATGCAGACGATCTCCGGTTTCTTTGGAGTGCTCGCATATGTCATCGGCGCGGTGTACGGAAACTATGTTCTCATCTACATCGGCGTCGCAACAGTGTTTCTCTTTTCCGTTGTGCCGGTTCTTTTCATTTCGGAAAAAAGGGAAATTGAACGTGACTCACCAACCGCTGACAATGCCGGTGGTCCGTCTTCAAAGAAAACAGATCTCCCCCAATTGCTCAGGATCTACTTTGCTCACGCGCTTTCATGGATTGGCGTGCAGACGATGTTCGTCTACATCATCGCCTACATCCAACAGAAACTGATTCCCGCAGGCGCAACACAAACCGACATCGCATCACTGTCCGGGCAGATTATCGCGATCTCCTTTGCCGTGCTCAACACCGTCGGGTTCATCCTTCCTGCGTTTGTTCTTGAGCCGATTGCCGAGAAGATCGGGCGCGTGAAGACCCATTTGAGTTGCGTTGCAGTGATGTCGCTCGCGTACTTTGGGATTGTTGCTTTCGGCAAGACTGCCTTCTCGATGTACGCGCTCATGGCTGTTGCAGGCATTGGTTGGGCGGCAATTGTGAGCCTGCCGTTTGCGATCATGACGGAGAAGGTGGAGAAAGGGAAGACAGGATTCTACATGGGGATATTCAACTTGTCGGTGGTGCTGCCGCAACTCATCGTCAGTCTTGTGCTCGGCAGTTTCATTCAAGCTGCCGAAGACAAAAACATCATCTTCATCATCAGCGGCGTTACGCTGGCAATCTCGGCCGTGCTATGGCTTTTGGTGAAAGAGAAAACTTCCCTCACAGCAACAGAAGAAACGAAGCGGCCTTCGATGCATTGAAATCCGGCAGATGGACGATTTCAATCTCGATCGCCAGAAAACACCTCGCGATGATTTATGAACTGATGTTACGCAGCGGAATCATTTTTCTTGTTGATGAAAACCCTCACCACTTCGCTTCGCTCAGTGCAACCTCTAAGTACCTCTCCCGGGAGGGAGAGGTACTTATTGTTCCGCATTCCAGTTCCGCTCTTTGAATCCAGCTCGCGTGCGGAATCCTGCAAAGCGGGAAATCAACGCTCTCTGAAGGAGTCCCGACGAGTCGGGACAAACCTCCCCTTCTCCTCTCAGGAGAAGCCTGCCTGTCGGCAGACAGGGGGCTGGGGGTTGAGGTCTGTTGTGAACAAACGCGGGAAGCTCAGAGTTTGCGTACGTCAATTATGAATTGAATTTTCCGACAACCGATTAGATTCTTCGGCAGAAAGCGTGCCTCAGAATGTTGAGCCCTATCCCTTCACACTTCCAAGCGTCAGACCGGAAACAAGATACTTGCTCAGTGCAAGAAAGAGAACCACCACGGGAATCGTCACGATGATCGACGACGCGCCGTACAAGCCCCACTCCGTTGACATGTTTGACTCAAATGACTTCAGCCCCAACGGCAGAGTCCAGAGATTTGAGTCCTGCAATATCTGAGCGGCGACAAGGTATTCCGCCCACGCCGTCATGAACGAGAACAACGCCGTAATAACGAGAGCCGGTGCTGCAAGAGGCAGTATCACCATGTAGAACGCCTGGAACTGATTGCAGCCATCGATTCGTGCCGCTTCTTCCAGAGTTGTCGGAATCGTGTCGTAGTATCCCTTCATCGTCCAGATCGTAAAGGGCAGCGCTGTTGCGGTGTAAATGATGATCACGCCAAAGTACGTGTTGATGAGCCCGAGTTTGATGAGCATGATGTACAGCGGCAGCAGCAACATTGTCGCGGGGAACATTTGCGTTGTCAACAGACTGAGCAGGCCGAATTTCTTTCCGAGAAAATGGAATCTTGAAAACGCGTAGCCCGTCATTGCGGCGAGCACGACGCCGGTAATCGTCACTACAACCGAGACGAAGATGCTATTCCCTAACCACTGGAGAAATGGCCTGTCGCGAAATAATGAAATGTAGTTGTCCAGCGTTGCATTCGGCGGAATAATCTCCAGCGACGTAGACAAAAGGCGGTCTGCCGGACGAAGTGAGATCGTTACGACTTGCAAAACGGGATAGAGGGCGATGACGCAGAAGACGATGAGCGCGAGGTATGTAAAGGAAAGGCGAAGCACCCGCTTGGTCTTGGCATTCATGCGGTGTGGATCATTGAATGGGACATCAACAAGTGCGTCATTCCCCTTCATGAATCACACGCTCTTGGGTGCGCTTGAAGGCTTTCAATTCTTCCACCGACGAAATGCGAATGGCATCTTTGCTTTCCAAATGATTGATCATGTGGAGATACTTCTCAATGTCCTCTCCACACTCCTTCCACATCTGGCGACGCGCCTCGTGGACTTCTTCAACGATGGGATCTTCAAACATCTTCTTCTCCCTCCTTGCTATACAGCAATTCGTAGGGTGTCACTATAGTTGGAGTCCTGACTCCTAACCCTCCATTTACCTTCTGCAATCGGCGAATCACCGCACCGTTTGCAATGTGCTTGCAATTCCATGTCAGCAAATAGTCCATCTCGTATGCTACTGCATAAGAAATATGGGCAATATCTGGCGCAGCGTCAAGAGGCAACCCTATGTGTGCCTTATAGATTCTCACCAAGCCGTCCACTGTTTCATTTGGCTCGAGGATTGGTAGACTCCTCACGATTTCCGCTCTCTTCCGAGACATTTCGGGGTCACCTCGAAGGATCTCTTCGCGAACCACGTCTGAAACGAACATGTCAAATTCAGTTCTGCGCTCTCGCCACCAATCGCGCGTCATTTGTTGATTGGCACTTATCACAACGTCGCGAGTTGGACGAGAAACGAGATAGCTCGGGATTGTTGTCTCAATGTAGACAGATGGCTTTGCCATAGGGCACCTAATAAGCGGCTTGCGTGGCGCGCGTCTTGTTCATAAACACCAAGCTGAACCCAAGCAGTATCGCAAAGATCACCATCGACAGCGCCGCCGCGTAACCGTAGCGGTACAGATTGAACGCAGCCTTGTACACGAATGAGACAAGTATGTGCGTCTGATCCGACGGCTCGCCGGCGTTGCTCACAAGCCAGACGATGTTGAGATTGTTAAATGTCCACACGACGCCAAGCGTAATCGCAGGCACCATCACGGGACGTATCAGCGGGAGGGTGATGTTGCGGAGTTTGTGCCACCACGATGCGCCGTCGATGTCCGCGGCTTCATACAGCTCGTGCGGAATGCTTTGCAGTGCGCCGAGCGCGATCACCATCATGAACGGAAAGCCGAGCCACACGTTCGTGAGTATGCACGCGAGAAACGCCTCCGTCGGACTCTTCAGCCACTCAACCGCGGGCAGGTTCATGTACTTGGTGAGAATAATATTGATCGAGCCATACTCGTAGTTGAACATGCCGCGCCACGTCAACGCAACAATGTACTGCGGAATCGCCCACGGCAAAATCAGCAGCGTGCGGAACACCGGCCTCGCTTTGATTTCCTTCTGATTCAGGAGCAGCGCAAGGAACACTCCAATCACCACATGGAATGTCAGATTGGCAACAGTCCAGATGATTGTCTTGATGAAGACAAGATAGAAATCAGGCTGGGTTGGCTCGGTGAACACCTTCACGTACTGTTGCGGACCGATGAGTGACCAATCCTTGATGTGCCGCAGGTTCATGTTCGAGAACGAGATGACGACGTTGTACACGAACGGATAGAACACGACAGCGAACAGAATCACGAACGACGGAACGACAAGCGCCGAGATAAACAACTTATGCTGAAGTCTGTTCATGCTATTTCACAAAAGGCGGTGATTTCTTTCCGACAAATCCCTGCACAACTATGGAACCGTTTCCTGTTCGCAAGTTGATGGCGCCGCCGCCCTCTCCCAATTTTCCGGACAACGAATCCCCCTGGTGGAAACGGTCGTTGATTACCAATCCGGAATA
>JACRFA010000273.1 GCA_016218065.1 Ignavibacteriota bacterium
GAGTTGGCGCGCTTCGTCAATACAGCCGGACTGAAAGCGATGGGCAACAACTTGTTCACCGAAACTGTGGCATCAGGACCTCCTGTCGTCGGCACGGCGGCATCAGAAGGCTTCGGCGAAATCCAGCAAGGCTTTCTCGAATCATCCAATGTCGATGTCGTCGAGGAAATGGTCAGCATGATTGTCGCGCAGCGTGCGTATGAAGTGAATTCGAAGACGATCAAGACCGTCGAAGACATGTTGCAGATGGCGAATAATCTGAAGCGATAAGAATGATCTCGATGGCGCACATACTCGTTCTGATGTTGCTTGCGGCGGGCGGTCCCTCGCGGAACGTTGAAGCAAAGGAGATTCGTGATGTGGTTGAACGATTTGTTCAAGCGGCATACGCGGAATCAGGCCAGCAATATGCAATCGAGTTTCGGAATCTTCCGAGCCGCGTGCTGAACATTCCCGATCAGGGACGATTGCAAGTAGTCTCGACGCCGGGGCTCACGCTGCGCGGATCTGTGCTGCTTCCGGTTGAGGTGTTTGCCGATGGGCATGTTGTGCACACGTTTCTCGTCTCTGCAAAAATCAGGACCTTCGGCACGATCCTGACAGCGAGACAAAAAGTCGAGAAGCATCTATCGTGCGCGGCGATTTCGGTTTCACAATGTTCAGGTGAGACGACGAATCTGCCGCCCGATGCCGTGAACGACACAGCTGCTTTGGAAGGCCGGCGTTCGAAGAGAATCATTCGAGCGGGCGAAGTGCTGACGCTGAGTATGTTTGAGGCGAGGCCACTGCTCAATCCTGGGAATGCAGTAACGTTGATCGTGAAAGCAAACAACGTCACGATCAAAACAAACGCGATTGTTCGCGAAAGCGGCGGGCAGGGAGACATCGTGTTGGTTCAGAAGGGTGGACGCGGAGATCGATTGAAGGCCCGCGTCGTGGATAAACAAACTGTAGAATTGATAGCACAACATTGAGAGGTGTTCGATGAAGAAGATTTTCTTGATAGTCGTCGGGTTCACATGCGTCGCGGGCGCACAGGATATGCGCGAGAATCTCGGACGGTCTCTCTTTGCCGATCAGAAGGCGAATCGGGTGGGCGATGCAATCACCGTGTTGATTCTCGAAAGCTCCAGTGCAGTGAACGGCGCCAAGACGTCAACGTCGCGGGCCAGCGACTTATCACTCGGCGCGAAAGTTTCCACGGGCGCCGGGTCAGGTACGGATATCAGCGGCGGAGTCGGAACTGGCAATCAGTTCAAGGGAGAAGGATCGACGTCGAACACCGGCTCGGTGCGCGGAAAGCTTTCGGCGCATGTAGATTCGGTGCTGGCAAACGGCAATCTCGTCATCAACGGCAGCCGCTCGATTACCGTGAACGGCGAAGAGCAGATCATCACCGTCTCGGGAATTGTCCGACCGTCGGATATTATGGCGGATAACTCGGTGTACTCGTTCAACATTTCGGACGCGAAGATTGTCGTCCAGGGCGACGGCAACATCACCAAAGTGCAAGAGCCCGGCTGGCTGACGAAAGTTTTCCACTGGTTGTTCTGAAAGGAACCTGATCATGACTGTGAAGAAAGTATGTGCATTGATGTTCATCCTGCTGGCAATCGCAGGAATGGCGCGGCCGGCAACGCGCATCAAGGACATTGCCTACTTGCAGGGCGTTCGGGGCAAGCAAGTAATCGGGTATGGATTGGTGGTTGGATTGAACGGTACCGGCGATACGCAGCGATCGACGTTCACACTGCAATCCGTAACGAGCATGTTGAAGCGCTTCGGCATCACCGTTCCGCAGGCCGACCTGCGCTTGCGTAACGTTGCAGCCGTGATGGTAACAGCGACCGTCCCGAGTTTCGCGAAGGAAGGGGGCGTTCTTGATGTGACTGTTTCGTCGATGGGAGATGCGACGAATCTTTCCGGCGGAACGCTGCTCATGACTCCACTTTCCGGCATCGACGGCGCTGTGTACGCGATGGCGCAGGGCGCAATCTCTGTCGGCGGTATGAGCGTGCGACAGAATGGGAATGAAGTCCGCCGAAACCATACTGCAGCAGGCAGAATTCCTGGCGGCGCGATTCTGGAGCGCTCGAGCGGGTCGGATATTGCAAAGGATTCAACGATCTCAGTCGTGCTGACGCAGGCCGACTTCACAACGGCAAATCGCATCGCCGAGCAGGTCAATACAAAATTCGGAAGTCGCATTGCTCTGGCGAATGATGGCTCTACAATATCGCTGACCGTTCCTGATGAGTATCGTCGCGACGGTCGGCTGGTTGAATTCATTTCGCTTGTGGAATTGTTGGAAGTGAACCCCGATGTCGCTGCCAAAGTTGTCATCAACGAAAAGACGGGCACGATCATCGTCGGAGGAAGTGTTAGCCTGCTGCCGGTCGCGATCTCGCACGGCGGACTGAATATCGACATCCAATCCACTCCGATGGTCTCGCAGCCGAACGCGTTTTCGCAAGGCCAAACTGTTGTTACGCAACTGACTTCCATGTCGGCGCACGTTGATTCTTCCGTCGTCGTTGCAGTTGACGGCGCTGCGACCGTGCAGGATGTCGCCAAAGCGTTGAATGCGCTGAAAGTGACATCTCGCGACATTATCGCGATTTTCCAGGCGCTGAAGGAAGCGGGCGCACTGAAGGCAGAACTGGTGATCATCTGAGGCGACGATGAACATTGATCAAACCATAACGTCCGCAAAGCCTGCTGCGAAAGGCGAGAAATTTGATCCGGCGCAAAAACTGAAGCTGCAAAAGGCGGTTCGTGAGTTTGAATCGGTTTTTGTCGGGTATTTGCTCAAGAGTATGAGGAATACAATCCAAAAAGCCGATAACCAAACAGACAGCTTCGGGGCGGATATGCTCGAAAGTATGTTTGATGTGGAATTGGCGAGGCACGTGTCGAAAAGCAGCAATATGGGTTTGGCTGAGATGCTTTACAGAAAAATGACGGAAGAGGAATTGCCCCGGCCGGTCAAATCGATCGCACCGAGCACGCTCGCGAGTCCGAAGAAAGAAACACCTGTTCGGCCGGCAGTCGCTAAGCCGAAAACGAAAATCTCGACTGAAGCGCAGCGACCGACTGCGACGACGTCGAGGAATATGGCGAAACAATCTGTGGCAGCGATAACAAAAATCGATAAGCCGGTCGAGCTTAAGATGATTGCTTTACAGCAGGCGGTTGCGCCGCGTGATGCCGTGTCGGTGAAATCTGTCGAGGCCTCAGCCGTTCAGCGTGCGACCGAAGTGTCGCGACATCGAACGATTGAACGCAGGATCAATCAGTATCAGGAGTACATCGCGGAAGCTGCCGACAAACACGGCGTGCGTGAGTCGCTCATCAAAGCGGTGATCGCGTCGGAGTCGGCGGGACGAGCGAATACACGATCGCCGAAAGATGCAAAAGGACTGATGCAGCTTATTGACACAACAGCGGCAGCAATGGGCGTCAAGAACGTCTGGAATCCTCGCGACAATATTCTTGGCGGCGCCAAATACCTGAAGCAGATGCTCGATCGGTTTGATGGCGATGAGCAGCTCGCACTCGCGTCGTACAATGCGGGGCCGGGGAATGTGGTGAAGCACGGAGGCATTCCGCCGTTCAAAGAAACCAAAGCGTATGTCGCTCGTGCGATGAATTTTTTACAGGTATTTGCAGAACAGGAGAACACCAATGAATAACCTCGTCCATCTTGCAGAAGTAATCGCTACCGAAGCGGAATTGACCGAACAGCTGATCGAGATGATGAAGCGCCAGCAGCTGGCCTTGATGGAAACGGATGCGGAGACCGTCGCCGCAATGGTTGACAATCAGGAAGAGCTGCTGCTGCCGATCGAGGGTTTGGAACAGGAACGCATCAGGCTGACGCGGGAAGTATGGAATGAAATCGCGTCGCGCCAGGTGACGGACAATGCGCCGGTGCATCTCTCGGCGCTGATCGAGCGTTTGCCTGGCGACGAAGCACAGAGACTTTCCTCTGCGGGCAGCCGATTGCATACAGCCGTTGTGCAGATGCTGAAGGTAAATCAAGCCAATCAATTTCTGATTGAGCATTCACGCCGGTTCATCCGCGACACGTTTCGGATTGTCACGGATGGGTATTCGCGACAGTTGATCGATCATAGGATTTAGTGAGGAGCTTATGCCAGGACTATTCGGACTTTTGGAATTAGGACGTCGAGCGCTTTCTGCTCAAAGCAGCGCCATGAACGTCACAAGCCATAACATCGCGAACGCCTCAACGCCCGGCTACACACGCCAGCGCGCGAACCTCGGTGCGACGCTGCCGGCGCTGACTGCGCAAGGTTTGTTTCTCGGCACCGGCGTGAATCTCGATAGCATTGACCGCCTGCGTGATCGCTTCATCGACATGCAATATCGGCAGGCAAATACCTCGCTCGGCTCGGCATCGCTGCGCCAGAGCATTCTTTCGCAGATTGAAGCTGTTCTCAACGAACCGAGCGACAGCGGACTTCAATCTGCCATGAGCAGCTTCTTCAACAGCTTTCAGGAATTGGCAAATCATCCGGAAGAAACCGGTCCGCGCACGAATGTGCTGCAACAGGCAACCCGGCTCGTGCAGACATTCAATCGGATGAGCAACAGCTTCACGACGCAACGAAACGACCTTGTTGAAGACGTGACACGCAAAGTTGATCGGATAAACCAGCTGACGCACGACATCGGAGAATTGAACAATCAGATCGTGACGATGCGCGGAGTCGGTCAAGAGCCTAGCGACTTGATGGACCAACGTGACCTGAAGCTTGACGAGCTTTCCAAGCTGACGAACGTGAGTGTCTCTCAGGATAGCCAGGGCAGCATGCTCGTGTCGATCGGCGGGACGCTTGTCGCGTCAAACGGAAGCTCGCTCGCGATTCAGGTCTCTGTAACTGCTGCTGAGATGAAAGTCTCGACCGTTACGGGGGCCGATGTTCCTGTGACGGGCGGCGAGCTGAGCGGCGTTCTTGATCTCTACAACAACGTCATCCCCGGTTATATGTCGCAGCTCGATTCGCTTGCGAACACGATCATCACACGAGTGAACGCAGTGCATTCCGCCGGCTACGGCCTAGGCAATCCGCCGCCGACGGGCGTGACATTCTTCACCGGCAATAGCGCAGGGAACATCGGCATCTACTCTCAGGTAGCCTCGAACACAAACTTCATTGCTGCATCGAGCAACGGCCAGCCTGGCAACAACGACACTGCGCTCGCACTCTTCGGCATCACGAACGAACGGCTGCTCGACGGCAACACACAAACGTTGTCGCAATACTACGGCAGGTTCGTCAGCACGGTGGGGTCGGCATTGAGTTCAGCCGAGGGTGAGACTAGCGGCATCGAGCTCATACTCGGCCAGCTTGATGCACAGCGGGAGTCGGTGTCGGGCGTGTCGCTGGATGAAGAGATGACGAACCTGATTCGGTTCCAGCGTTCATTCGAAGCCGCGGCGAGAGTCGTGAACACAGCCAACGAATTGTTTGATACAATTTTGAACATGGTGTAACATGCGTATAACGCAGAATACTTTCACGAAGAACTATCTGCTCAACATCAATAATGCGCGAGCGCGCATGAGCAGACTGCAAGATCAGTTATCAACCGGCAAGAAGGTGCTCAACGCATCGGATGATCCTGAAGCGGCGAATCGCATTCTTCGCATCAAGAACATCATCGCAAAGCACGAGCAGTTTGCAGCGAACGTGAGCGACGGAGAAACGTTCTCTCAGGCAACAACGAGTGCGCTTGACCGATTCAGCGATATGCTTGTTGAGGCGAAAGACATTCTGAGCCGCGCACGCAACGGCAGCCGCGTGCCCGATCTTCAGACATTCGCCAATCAGATCGATCAGCTGATTTCGGATGTGGTTCAGACAGCTAACACGACGTTCAACGGCAAATATCTCTTCGGCGGCACGCAAACTACCGAGGCGCCGTTCATTCTGGCCGCCGATCGCTCAGCCGTAACGACGAACCCGAACGGCATCACCGGAGAAATCAGGATTATTGTTGATGAAGGCAGAACGCAGGTCGTCAACATCGACGGTCAGCAGGCGTTTCAGGGGACGGCGATCTTTCAGACGCTGATTCAAATCCGGAACGACATGCAGAACGGACTGGCGCCCACCGCGGCACAGCTCGATGCGGTAACTGCACACTTGGATTACGTGGCTTCACAGGCAGGCAAGTCGGGTTTGATCATGAGCGCGCTGGAGATGGACGGACGCTACCTCGATGAACGCTCGACCGAACTGGAGAGTCTGCTCTCGCTCGATCAGGATACGGACTTTGCAGAAGCAACAATGCAGTTGAAGAAAGAAGAATTGATGCTCGATGCCGCGCTGAGTGTCGGTGCGCGCATCATCCCGAAAACTCTCATGGACTTCTTACGGTAACATGCAGTCAAAGTGGGATTTTGGAACGTTACTTGGATTGGTGTTGGGCTTTGTCGTGGTGTTCGGCTCGTTTGTACTTGAGGGCGGAACTGTCGGCGCGGTAATTCTGCTTCCTGCGATGCTTATTGTCTTCGGGGGAACGTTTGCGACAGCGATGATCGGTACCTCGGTGCGAAGCGTGTTCAACATCCTCAAGCTTATTGCGATGACCATCAGACCGCCAAGGCAGGATGTGCGTCCGACGATCGACACGATTGTGCAGTACTCGATGGTCGCACGGCGCGAAGGTTTGTTTGCCATAGAAAAATACGTTGACAATGCGCCGCATGAGTTTCTGCGGAAGATCATGCGATTGGTTATTGATGGAATTGATCCGCAGAGTTTGCGCGGGCTTGCCGAGACGGAAATTCACTACATTGAAGACCGTCACGAAAAAAGCGCGGCAATTTTTCAAAAGATGGGTGGGTACTCTCCGACAATGGGAATCATTGGAACAGTGCTCGGCCTGATTGCGACTCTCGCGTCGGCAGGCGAGGATCCGGACCAGCTCATCAGGCATATCGCGAGCGCGTTCATTGCCACACTCTGGGGCGTGTTCATGGCGAATCTCGTCTGGCTCCCGATCTATGACAAGCTGAGACGCATCCACGACGAAGAACATATGCACCTCGATCTGATGCTGCAGGGTGTTCTCAGCATCCAACAGGGCGAGGTGCCAAACGTGATTCAGGCAAAACTGGAAAGCATGTTGCCGCAGAAAGAGCGCGAGCTGGTGATTGCATAATGATAAGGTCGAAAAAGCATAAGAGATCGGTACACGACAACGCAGATCGTTGGCTGCTGACGTACGCCGATCTTATCACGCTGCTGCTAGGCCTGTTCGTGATTCTCTACACGATGTCGAAAGTTGACAACACAAAGTATCTGAGCGTCGTAAAGGCGCTCGGCGGAATGTTCGGGCAGGAAGGCGTGCTGCAAGGGTCGAATGCTCCGATGCAGCATCAGGCCGTCGGCTCCCAGGAGGAGATCGCCGGAAAGATTCGCGCAGCGATGACCGAGGACTTGAAGACCAACATGGTCGACGTGTCGCAAGACTCACGCGGTGTTGTTGTCCATCTCGCAGAAGAACTGCTGTTTCCATCCGGCAGCGCCACACTCAAGTCGAGTTCGTTAAGCAGACTCGACAAGTTGGGCGAGGTATTGGCCACATTGCGGAACGACATTCGCGTAGAGGGACATACCGATAATGTGCCGATCAACACGTCAACATTCCCCTCAAATTGGCAACTATCGGTGGCGCGAGCAATGAACACCGGCGACTATCTGATGTCGCGTCATGGCCTGAGTCCAGAACGCGTAACGATCGTGGGCTACTCGCAGTACAAGCCGTTAGCGCCGAATACATCGGAAGAGAACAAAGCAAA
Organism: Ignavibacteriota bacterium; assembly: GCA_016218065.1. Lineage (GTDB taxonomy): Bacteria > Bacteroidota > Ignavibacteria > UBA10030 > UBA6906 > CAADGV01. The sequence continues at coordinate 7,835 of JACRFA010000273.1, forward strand.
GAACCGTAGAGTTGATATTGTCATTGTTTCTGAAGGTCAGGTTGTTACAGCCCCATAAGGAGAGGAGTCCCCAGTATGAGATGCACGAATCGACAGTTCGGTACAATTGATTACGAGAATGAACATGTCTTTGTCTTTGCCGATGGAATCATCGGGTTCGAACACCTGAAGCGATTCCTCATCGTCAATGACGCCGATGCCGAGCCGTTCCGGTGGCTTGTTCCGATCGACGACCAGGACATTTGTCTGCCGATTCTCGATCCAACGTTCGTGACGGCGGAATACGGAACACTCGAGCGATTCGTTGAGGGAGCGACAGTGGCTGTCGTTGCCGCGCTAAAAGAACCGATCGAAGAATCGACGGTGAATTTGCGCAGCCCGATTGTCTTTGATGCTGAGAAGCGTACCGGAAAGCAGGTGATACTGGATGATGAGCGTTTGGCGATTCAATACAAATTCATCGCAGCGCCGCAACCTGTGGCGGGAGAAGAGTCATGCTGATACTCACGCGAAAGTTGAACGAAGCTATACAGATCGGGGATAACATTTCCCTGAAGGTGTTGCACATCAGCGAAGGGCAGGTGAAGCTTGGCATTGAAGCGCCGGACGACGTGCGCATCTTTCGGGCAGAGATCTACGCCGAAATCCAGAAACAGAACGTGCTGGCAGCGAGTGTGAAGAAGAGCGCTGCTGTTAAAGCTGCAGGTCTGCTCGCCCAGCGAGCGAAGCCGGCAGTGGAAAAATAAAGGGGGATTTCCATGTTTGTGATCATCGGATTTGCAGTAGTGATTGTCTGCGTTATTGGTGGATACATGAGCCATGGAGGTCCGCTTGGCGTTCTGGTGCAGCCTTCGGAGTTTGTGATCATCGGAGGGGCTGCTCTTGGCTCGCTGCTGGTGCAAACGCCAATGTCTGTGTTGAAGAAGCTTGGCGGAAAAGTCGGTCAGCTGTTCAAGGGCGACCCCTATTCGAAGGTCGAGTACTTGAACTTGTTGAAGACGATGTTCGAACTGTTCAATGCCGCGACACGCGATGGTCTCATCGCTATTGAACAACATGTCGAGAAGCCCGAATCGAGCACGATCTTTTCGAAAAACAAATTCCTCATCCACCACAAGCATGCGCTCTACTATCTTGCCGATACGATGAAGCTGCTCATGGGTGGCGGCGTGCCGGCGCATGATCTTGAAGCAATGCTGGAAGCGGACATCGATACGCATCATTCAGAGGCGAATGCGGCAACCTCGATGGTGCAGAAGGTCGGTGATGCTCTTCCGGGACTGGGAATTGTCGCTGCTGTGCTTGGCATCGTCATCACCATGCAGGCAATCGAAGGCCCGCCCGCCGAGATCGGACACAAAGTAGCAGCCGCTCTGGTCGGAACATTCCTTGGCGTGTTGCTGTGCTACGGCTTTGTCGGTCCGATGTCCACCCACATGGAGTTGTTGAGCGCGTCAGAGGGGCGATATTTCGAGTGTATGAAGGCCGGCATTGTTGCGTACGCGAAGGGAAATGCGCCGCTGATTGTCGTCGAGTTCGCCCGACGCGTCATCACAAGCGACGCCCGTCCGTCATTTGCAGAGCTGGAGCAAGCTGTCAGAGCAATCAAGAATGCAACGTAAGCAAACGATCCTATGAGTCGCAGTCAGAACGACGTACCGATTATCATCAAGAAGAAAAAGGGGGGAGGCCACGGTCACCACGGAGGCGCATGGAAAGTTGCGTACGCCGACTTCGTGACAGCGATGATGGCGCTCTTCATTGTGCTGTGGATCGTCGGGCAGAGCAAACAGGTGAAACAGTATGTTGCCAACTACTTCAAAGATCCCGGGGCGTTCTTTGAGAATACCAAAGGCGGCGGCATGTTTTCCGGGACGAGCGTGACTCAGACTCAGCAGTCGGTTGTTGAGGAAAACCTCCAGCGCGAATCGAAACGATTGAAACAACTCGCTTCCACAATTCTGAAACAAGCGGAGAAAGATTCGTCGTTGCAGGGACTGATGGGCCAGATGCAGATGGAGTTGACGGAGGAAGGCATGCGGATTCAACTCTACGAGTCGGCGCAGAATGTTTACTTCGACGTGGGCACGTCGCATCTGAAGCCCGAAGCGACGCGCCTGATCGCGACGATCGCGCACGAGGTGGGGAAGTTGACGAACAAAGTTGTGATTGAAGGTCATACTGATAGCCGCCCGTACTCGAAGCAGGACGGCTACACCAATTTTGAGCTTAGCGCGGACCGCGCCAACGCCGCCCGCCGCGTCATGAGCACAAACGGGATGCGCATCGACCAAATCGCCGAAGTGCGCGGGTACGCTGATACGCGCTTGCGGGATCGCAACCGCCCGTTTGATGAAACCAACCGGAGAATCAGCATCTTGATCAAGTTTGAGGATAAGAGTCATGAACAATCCGCCGAAGATACTCCTCGTTGATGATGACGAGATACAACTGCAAGTGATCGCGCACGCGATCCAGTCGATCGCGGAGTACACCGTGCTCACGACCACAAGCCCCATCGTTGCGCTGCAGATGGCTGAGAAGCACGAGCCTGACGTTATCTTAAGCGATTTCTATATGCCCGAGGAAGATGGCTTTTCCTTTTGTCGGAAAGTAAAGGCTCACCCCCGGCTGCGCAGTGCATTCTTCATTCTCCTGACGTCGGCTGCGACGATCGAGCAACGCATTCGCGGGTTCGATATCGGCGCCGATGATTACATCACGAAGCCCTTCCATGCCGAAGAGCTTTTGGCGCGCATCCGTGCGGCGATGCGCATCAAGTCACTGAATGATCAGTTGCAGCAAGATAAAGTGAAGCTCTCCGAGCTGTATCAGGAGTTGGAAGCGGACTTCATGGGCGTGATCACGCTGCTCACGCAGCTCATCGGCCATCGTGTGCCGAATGCATCCATCCGCGGCGAACGCGCTGCGGCCATGGCTCGCTGGATTGGCGAGCGTCTCGAAATGAAGGAGGCGGATATCAAGCTGCTCGAGATTGCCGGGCGCTTGCACGAAATAGGAAAGGTCAATCTGCCGGATGAGATCATCAGGAAACCGCTGCACCAACTGACCGAAGGCGAGCGGAGCGTGATCTCCCATTTCCCGCTGATGGGTCAGGCAATCCTGGAGGGAATTCCGCGTCTGAATTCCGTCGGGACTTTCTTGCGCCATCAGATGGAGAACTTTGACGGCAGCGGCTATCCCGACCGTCTGGCGAAGGATCAAATCCCGCTCTCATCGCGCATACTGCGCTCAATCAACTTCATCGAATCAGAAACTGCAGCGCGCAATCCCGGCGTGGAAACGTTGATTGCCGCGATGAACCGAAGCAAAGCAACCGTGCTCGATCCGCACATTGTACAGTTGATGGCGGAATATCTTGAAGTGATTGAGAACCCGACATGGCGTGAAGGGAAGATTCAGGTTTCGGTGTACGAGCTGAAGCCGGGCATGATCATCGCCCATGACCTGACAACCGGCAGCGGAACGAAACTGCTGTCGAACAAAGCACAGATTTCCAACTCGACGCTGGAACGGATTCTCGCCCATCATCAGTACGATCCGATCCTGAACAATATCTACGTGTACGACGCGTAGCGATTACGAGTTGTTGATCGATGGCTTCCCGCGCGAGACGAACGGATTCTCCCGCGCATAGAATCGCCACGCATGCTCGCATCCGCGTGTAATGCCTACCCGTGAAGACGTCAGCACCGCATGCCGTTTCTTCTCCGCTGTGTCTTCCGCAATCCATATCTCATTGCCGCACAGGTCAGTGGCGTTCTCCCCGCGTGCGATGCCGAATGCTTCGCAGAGCTTAGCAGGTCCGCTGCAGAGTTCACGTCTTCCGGCTTCCGAGTTCAGCGAGAGCGATCTGTTACGCGCCATTACGCTCAAACCTGCAATCGGCTCGACCGCCCGCAACAACACCGCGTGCCCGACGCCTTCGGCTTCCGTTACCACGTTGCTGCAGAAATGCATTCCGTATGTGAAGTACACGTACATGTGTCCGCCTTGCCAGAACATCACGTCGTTGCGGCGCGTTCGGCCGTTGAACGCGTGACTAGCCGGATCAGCGGAGCCGAGGTACGCCTCCACCTCCACAATTCTGCCGATCAGTTGCGTTCGCCCAATCGTTCGGATCAGGTACTTGCCGATGAGCTTTCGTGCGACACGAAGCGTTGGTTGAAGGTAGAATTCTCGCGGGAGTTTTTTGTAGTGCGGAGGGGGCAGAGCGGACTTCATCGCAGCGTCACTTTCGTACGTACACCTTCATGCCGCCGGCGTTGTAGTAGAAGCGTCCGCCGTTCGATCCTTCGAAAATGTTCTGACCGTCATGCGTCTTGTCGACAATCTTCGCGCCGACGAACTCCTTCACGAATACTTTCTCTCCTGAAACGCCGATGTAGTAATGCCCTCCGCGTGCGCCCTCGTACACCGGTTCGCCCGACGCTGTCTTTCCGACAACTTCATCGTCTTCGGAATCTGATGTCGCGATGCTGTCGCGCTTCGTGGGCAAGTTGGGGGCGGACTTTGCCGGTGGCTGTGTTACGTTCGACTGAGTTGTTCGGGTCGGCTTCGGTGCGATGGTCGACTTTCGCGGCTTCGCTGCTGGTTTTTGCGTAACCTTCTTGGTCGTCTTCTTCTTGAGCTGAGTTTTCGCTTTCTGTTCGCCGACGCTGATCGCCGGCGCATTCAGAATCAACACTCCGGCAAGAACAAGACACCAGATGTACTTCATGAGAAGATCAGTGGAAGTTTTTCGCTGAAGTATGATAACTGATTGGGGGGGAGAATTCAAGTAGAGACCGGCTGGGATCAACCGGTCTCCGAAGTTGCGGGTGTGGAATCAGACTGAAGAAATCTTTGAAAGAAGTTTTGGGCCACCAGCGGGTTCTCCTCGTCAACGACTACGCTACATGGCGCGAAACGGAGCATTCGACGTCGGTTCAAACGCGGTCGCCCTCCGTGTTAGAACACATTGTACGTGAACCCGAGAGAGATCGACTCCTTTAGCTGCGTGCGAGGAAATGGCTCGATGTTCAGAACTTGCACGCTGAACATCGCCGAAATGTACTTGTTGACTGTCATCGTTACTTTGGTGTCTCCACGGAGATCGACCCGATCGATCTTCTTGAATGGCGCAAACAACTCAAGCTTTGCCGTCAACAGAATATTCTCCGCCATCTTCCATTCAACATCCGACACGGACTCGAGTCCTCCCTCGACTTTGGATTTTTCCACCTTCGCCGTTGCCGGATCGTCGGTGTACAAGCCTGCATACGCATCCGCAATCACTTCACGCAGCGCGACGCCAAGTCGTGTCTTCACTTCCTGAATCGGTTGCCATCCTGCCCCAACGCTTTGCGTGAGATACGCCGGATCGAAGAACTTCGACACCGCCGTCTCGACGCCTGCCGGATACTTGTAGCCTTTGGCGAACTGCGATTTGAATGTCGCCGCGCCGTACGGATTGACGTGTTGATTCAACTTGTATGTGATGACGGATTCCAATTCGATTTTGTCTTCAGTTTTTCGCAGTCCGGCGTTGCCTAGCCGCGCCTGGCCGAAAGCAAACTTGTATGTGCTCGTCCAGTTCGTCACTTCCTGGTCGTTCACAGATTTTCCATCAACCGCGATGACCCACGAGAGAGCGTTGTCTCCGCCTTGAGTCCAGTCGGTGAACGCAATTTGCGAGAGCGTCAAGCCGGCGACCATGCTATGCGTCCAGCCGTAGATCGGAGCCTTGGATGTGTCAACTTGCGCGTGCGTAAATGAAAAGATGAAGAGTGAAACGGCGAGTGCAATGTGTTTCATAGTAAGCCCCACGTTTGTTGATGATAGTGCGAACCACAGCCGGCGCGAGTCTGCACGCCAACTGTGGTTCGTTCAAGAAGCAGAAATGTCACTTCATCACGTCCCACACCAGCGGATGGAACATTGGAGAAGTGACCCGGGCCCTACGGGTTCGGAATTTTGATCTGCTGACCCGGCTTGATGAGATCGGGATTCTTCAGCGTATCTTTGTTGATATTGAAAATGCTCATGTACTTGTTAGCGTCGCCGAGATGTGCTTTGGCGATCTTGGAGAGCGTGTCGCCCGATTTGATGGTGTACACGCCAAAGATATCCGTCTTTTCCACGCGGATATCCGCAGCAACTTCGTTCTCCCAGCCGCCAATCGTCTTGATCTGATCCCACATCAATTCCTTGTCGAGCTGGTACGTCGCCAGACCCTTCATCTTCAGTTTGCCGCCTTCCTCGGCGATGCTGTCGAGCTTGACTCCGAGCTTGGAAGCAAGATCTGTTACCGATTGGTACTTGTCTTTCAGCATGGCACATTCCTTTCGTTGTGAGTTGAAGGATTTAGTTTGTTTGTTGTCTGCTAACGCGAGCGCAGTGCATCGCGAATCTCTGTCAGCAACACCTCTTCGCGTGAAGGGGCAGCCGGCGCCGCCGGTGCAGCTTCCTCGGTGCGCTTCATCCTATTTACCCCCTTCACCAACAGAAACAACGCCCACGCGGTAATCAGAAAGATGAAGATCGCTTGAATAAATTTGCCGTACGCAATCGCCGCGTTGCCGACGTTGATCGCGAGTCCGCTGAAATCGACGCCGCCCGTCAGTATCCCGACGATCGGCATGATCACATCGGCAACCAGCGAGCTGACAATCGCGCCAAACGCTGTACCGATGATAACACCAATTGCGAGATCAAGCACGTTGCCTCTCATTGCGAAGGCTTTGAACTCTTGCATCATGGACATTCGAATATCCTCCGAATAAGTGTGGGGGATGTGTTATGAGTGATGACTCCGAACGCGTTCCATCAAATACTCCTGTGCCCTCGCGAGAGGCGAGGGCACAATGGAGGTGGACTTACTTCGTTCTGAAGAACTCGATGCGACGGTTCTTCTGCCGTCCTTCGGCAGTCTTGTTGTCCGCAATCGGGTTGTCCGGGCCGTAACCCTTGGCGCCGATGCGATCCGCCGCGACGCCCTTCATTACCAACCACGCCTTCACTGCATCTGCGCGACGCTGCGAGAGGCGGAGGTTGCTCTTTCGGTTGCCGACGTTGTCGGTGTAGCCGCGAATCTCGACCTGAATGTCGGGATTCCCCGCAAGCGTGTTGTATGCCTCCGCAAGATTTTCCTCTGACTGAGCTTCGATCACGGCGCTGCCCGTCTTGAACACAATGCCTTCGAGCACGATTGCCTTGCCAACTTCAACTTTGATCTCTGGCTTCTTCGGCACATCGTCTCCCGGATCAAGCGGATTCGTGTTGTTGGCAACTTCCTGTCCGTCGTTCACGCTGCCGCCATCCGTATCGGCCTTGTTCGGATCAGTCTTGCGCGTATTCACTTCCTCGCCGTCGTTCAGACCGTCGTCATCGCTGTCTGCTTTGTTCGGATTGGTCTTGGATGTGTTCACTTCCTGTCCGTCGTTCAATCCGTCGCCGTCGGTATCAGCCTTCAGCGGATTGGTATTCGTCTGTCCGACTTCGGCGCCGTCATTCAAGCCGTCGTTATCGGTGTCGGCTTTGTTCGCGTCGGTCTTGTAGTTGCTCACTTCTTCGCCGTCTTTCAGGCCGTCGCCATCCGTATCGGCTTTGAGCGGGCTTGTCATGTGCGTCTTAACTTCGGCGCCATCAAGCAAGCCGTCGCCATCGGTATCGGCAACTTTCTTGTTTGTGCCAAGCTCTTTCTCCTCGCGATTCGTCAGTCCATCGCCGTCCGGATCGGCATTGCCGCTCTCGCCGGCCACAGTCAAGCCGAGGAGGAAATTCCAGTACGCATCCTTCTTTGTCGCAGTTGGATTGATCTGCGAGTTCTGTGTAATCGTATTGATCTTGTCGTCGAAGGCGTAATTGTAGCCGCCGCTCATTTCGAACGCAGTGTTGTCATCCAAACGGAACTGAAGTCCAAGACCGCCGGGAGCGTATGCCGACCAGCCCTTCTGCTTTACTGAAGGATCGGCGTTACCGGGAACTTCTTCCATGTTGTAGTGAATCACGCCGCCGCCGACATACAGAAACGGATTCCAGCTCTCGAACGAGAACGGACTGAACAAGAGTCGGAAGTCGATGGGAATCAACTGACTGACCGCTTTCGAACCATCCTTGTTGCCTCGCGATGCATCGGTTGCATTTGTCCCGGCCAGTCTCCCCAAACCGGCACCGAGTTCACCTTGCACACCATTCACGATTCCGAAACGCACAAATGCCCGTGCAAGAAATCTGCTGTCTTTGTTCGACAAGTCATCTGTTGCGCCGATAACTCCCCCGAAACCAATTCCCCCGCCAATGCCCACATCTTTGAACTGCGCAGCGGATGGAAGTGTGAGTGCACACAGTAACAAAAGCGTGCACAAAGTGGAGCCTTGTTTCATCGTGTGTTCCTTTCTTTGTTGTTGATGGTAGAAGTAGAAGTTAGAAATACTTGGGGTGTTCTATGGGATCCATAGAGTCAACAGCAAACTCCGCCGTTGAGTGAGTAATGAGAAGAGCGCGCATCATTGTCTAAATATCAGAAGGAGCAATAATCTATTCAGAACCGATGCAATTTATGAAAATCTCATAAATCTCCAAATTATTTTTGGTTAACTCTGCTCGACCTATTCAATTTGAGTACTCATGGGGATTGGAGCTTCCACAAGATCATTTTCTTTCTTTCGAAAAGGAGGATACGATCCTGTCGATATCATCTGCCGAAATTCCGGTCCCGTATTTCGGCGGCACTACCTTCGGCTGCTTTGATGGATGTTCTTCCTTTTGCCACACCGGAGTGTTGCCGGCTTTCATGATGATTCGCTTGTCGATCTCTTCCATCCATGACATGGGAACGGATGTCGGAGCCGCGCTCGGGGAAACAAATGTCGCTGCCGCGGGATATTGTCCTTCCTCAGGATTGATGGGATTCGTTTCGAACGCGAGGCGCTTGTAGTTGAGAAGATGTCGCGCCGTGACGTTGTCAGAGATGATCGAGCCGCCCCACGTGCCGGGTCCGAGTGTGAGCGAAGGGTCGAGTCCGTTCGTGTAACCAACGGCCCCGAGCGCCGCCTGTGTATTGACGAGAATGCGGAACGCCGGCTTCTCGATTGCAAACTTCATGATGATGTCGTTGTCTTTGGAGTGAATCACCATCGTATGTCCGATGCCGCCGAACTCCAGCAGCTCAATGCACCGATGACATGCGTCGCGCCAGCCATCGTCCGTGTAGAAGGAAAGAACGGGTGAAAGCTTCTCTCTCGAGAGCGGATGTTCTCTGCCGACTCCCTGTACTTCGGCAATCAACACGGTGGTGCTTGCTGGAACGGTGATGCCGGCTTTTTGCGCGATCCAAACCGGGGACTTGCCGACAACATCGGCATTGATGGCGCCCCGCTCGCTGAACATGAGACGGGCCAGCCACTCTTTTTCTTCGCCTGCGACAAAGTACGCGCCTCGTCTCTTACATTCCTCGATCACCTGATTGCGGATCGGTGCATCGCACACCAGCGCCGATTCTGTTGAGCAGAGTACGCCGTAGTCGAATTGCTTGCCGGAGATAATGTCAGCGACCGCTTTCTTTACGTTTGCCGTTCGCTCGATGAATGCCGGAACGTTGCCCGACCCGACGCCGTATGCCGGCTTGCCGGAGCTGTACGCGGCCTTCACCATCTGATTGCTGCCGGTTGCAAGAATAACAGCCGTGAGCTTGTGGCGCATCAGTTCGCTCGTGCCTTCGATTGTCGGCGTGCCGAGACACTGGAGGAGATGCTTGGGTGCGCCGGCTTTCTCGGCTGCGTCGCGCACGACGTTCATCGCTTCGTTGGTGCAGTTCACCGCCCGCGGGTGCGGACTCGCGACGCAGGCGTTTCTCGCTTTCACGGAGATGATTGCCTTGAACATCACGGTTGATGTTGGATTCGTTGACGGAATGAGTGCAGCAACCACTCCCATCGGCTCAGCAATTTTGAAAACCTTCCTCTCGCGATCTTCTTCGACGATGCCGACAGTCTTCAGATCGCGAATCGACTCGCAGACGCGGCGTGTGGCGAATTCATTCTTCTTCTGCTTGTCTTCCGGTTTGCCGAATCCGGTTTCGTCGCACGCTATGCGGCCGAGACGCGCGGCTTCTGCGTAGCCGGCATCGGCCATTGCCCGCACAACTTTGTCAACTTGCTCCTGCGAGTAGTTTCTGAATTCAAGCTGAGCGGCTTTGGCTTTTACCAACGCGTCGCGAACTTCTTGAATTGAGGTGAGATCTTTATCGAATGGCATGGTGTATTCTCAGTTTTGGTTTTGAACTTCGAGTTCTGCTTTCAATTATGCAACCTCAAAGCTCAACTCCTTGTTTGAGATTGTTTTCTTTTCCTCGCCTCCTCGATTGCATTTTAAAAAAGGCTAGGCTGCGAGCTGCTTCGACGCGTCAACTTGAAATGCTTATATGCCAACTCCGTTGCCTCGCGTCCCCGCGGCGTTCGTTTGATGAAGCCTTCCTGAATCAGATACGGCTCATACACTTCTTCGATAGTCCCGGCTTCTTCGCCGACCGCTACACCGAGCGTGTTCACGCCGACGGGGCCGCCGTTGTATTTTTCGATCAGACACAAGAGGATGCGTTTGTCCATCTCATCGAGACCATGCTCGTCAACTTCCAGAGCTTTCAATGAGTAATCGGCGACTTCTTTGGAGATGATGCCGTCTGCGTGTGCGAGCTTAGCCTCGGCCTGAGCGAAATCCCGGCATCGGCGCAACAGTCGATTGGCGATGCGGGGCGTGCCGCGAGAGCGTTGGGCGATTTCCTTTGCGCCGTCCTTGTCGATCTTCACGCCGAGAATCTTTGCCGAGCGGAGGATAATCTCGAACAAGGTATCGGTGTCGTAGTAGTCAAGCCGGTTTGCGATGCCGAAGCGCGCCCGCAAAGGCGCAGTCAGGAGTCCGGCACGCGTAGTCGCGCCGATGAGCGTGTACTTTGGCAGCGAAAGCTGAATGCTGCGCGCGCTGGGTCCCGAATCGATCATGATATCAAGCCGGAAGTCTTCCATCGCGGAGTAGAGATACTCCTCGACCACTGCGTTGAGCCGATGTATCTCGTCGATGAAGAGTACGTCGCCTTCCTGAAGATTTGTCAGCAAGCCCGCAAGGTCTCCGGGTTTGTCGAGCACGGGGCCTGACGTCATTTTCAGGTTGCTCCCCATCTGGTTGGCGATGATATGCGCGAGCGTCGTCTTGCCGAGACCCGGCGGGCCTGTCAGCAGCACGTGATCGAGCGCTTCGGCCCGCTGTTTGGCCGCGTTGATGAACACCTTGAGATTATCGGTGATCTTCTCCTGTCCGAAGAACTCATCGAACGTAAGCGGTCGTAACGCCTGGTCGAACTCTGATTCTGCAGGAACGCGTTCGGGAGATGTGTAGTCGGATTTCATTGGTCAAATGTAAGACTGCGTGAGGTGAAATACAATTGTAAATTGATTTTGCGAGTTGCCTTTGATACATTGAACCACGCCGATCAACATCAAGAAGCAGATTGACTACTGGCTGACAGTTGCGCAGAGTGACTTGGAGACTGCGGAAACTCTACTCAAGTCCAAGGAGAATCTTCACTATTGCCTTTTCTTCTGTCACTTGGTTGCCGAGAAACATTTGAAAGCACTGGTGACCAAGGTAACAGAACAAATTCCACCGAGAATCCACGATCTTGAAATTCTCGCGGGCAAGGCAAACCTCGAGTTGACGACCACTCAACTTGATTTTCTGACGGAGTTGAATGGGTTTGTGCTTGAAGCCCGATATCCCGACGAGAAGTTGAAGATATACAGAATATCGACGCCGGAATTGGCAACCAGTATGTTCACCAAGACTGTGGAGATGAAAAATTGGTTAGCAGACAAAGTGAAATCTTAGAAATTGCCAAGCGTTACATCGAACACTTGCGCAAGAATCATATCGACGTCGAGCGGGCATATCTGTATGGCTCGTATGCGTCGGGGAAAGCGCATGAAGACAGTGATATAGATATCGTTGTAGTGTCAAGGCAATTTACAAAATCGCGTTACGAAGATAGTACTCAAATCGCTAAGCTTCGACGCAGGATTGATTTGCGAATTCAACCTCTTGCCTACAATCCGGATGACTTCATTATGGACTATGTCATCCCCTATGAAGCGATGACGCACGGAATCAGAATTGCTTGACTCCGAGTCTATTTTCCGCTTGCGTGCTTCAACGCCGCCTTGATGAGCGCCTCCACGGTCACGTCTTTTCCATTCGTTTCCTGAATCGCCAGCCGCAGCGCTTTCTCGGCCACAACGCGCGTGAATCCGAGCGATGTCAATGCGAGCAGCGCCTCAGAGCGCACAGA
>JACRFA010000276.1 GCA_016218065.1 Ignavibacteriota bacterium
AACGACTTCCCGTCCATGATGCTCGCATCAAGCTCAACTTCGACGGAGAGATTGAGGAATGAGCCGATGCCGGCATTGAACGTTTCGTCGTCTTCCAAAACCGTAATCGCGGCTTCCACTGCGTCAACGGCGCTGCCGCCATCATTCAGAACGGACATGCCGACCATCAGCGCCCGCTGAACGCCAACGCGATGCGGCTCGACAAGCTCATCGGGAATGTCCCAAGCGCCGCCGTGAACAACTAGTGCAACCATAGAAATGCAATTTGGAATTGTGTTGGCGTCCCTCAAACTCATTGCTTGTACAAAAGAGGGACAAAGCGCCGCATCCAACTTGAACTGATTTTAATCTCACGTATGAACATGTAGTTGGATCGGCGGTAGTGCAATGTAGCGCACGCGACCCCGGAATACAACGGCAAAAACAAAAGTGTGATGAACCGTAAACGGCCCGTCACACTTTGCGTCGATCACACATTGACGAGCATCATTTACGTGCTCGATGTGTACTCCTTGTCATTCACTTCTCCGACATATTTCTTCACGAATTCAATCAGGCCGTGCTTGTCAAGTCCGACTTCCACGACATCGCCTTCTGCAAATACGCCGTCAAGGATCTTCTCCGACATCGCGTTCGTGATGTACTTCTGGATGACACGCTTCAGCGGTCGCGCACCATACATCGGATCGTAGCCGAGTTTGGCAAGCCAATCTTGAGCTTCGAGTGTCACCTCGAGTGTCATGCCCTTGCGAGCCAGCAACTCCTGCACGCGTTTCAGTTGCAACGAGACGATCTCCCTGATCGCTTGCTGCGCGAGCGGTTTGAAGACGATAACTTCATCGATCCGGTTCAGGAATTCTGGCCGAATCGTTTTTCTCAGCAACGCCAGAAGCTCTTGCCTCAGCTCAGCGAACTCACGATCCCAATCCGGGCGGGACTCGAATCCGGCAGCCAGGCGCTCGCTGATCAATTGCGAGCCGAGGTTGGATGTCATGATGATGATCGTATTCTTGAAATCCACTGTCCGACCCTTGCTGTCCGTCAGGCGTCCTTCATCCAACACCTGCAGCAGAACGTTGAAGATTTCCGGATGCGTCTTCTCGATTTCATCAAGAAGCACGACGGAGTATGGTTTGCGGCGAACCGCTTCGGTGAGCTGTCCGCCTTCATCGTACCCCACGTAACCGGGCGGCGCGCCAATAAGTCGTGAGACGGAGAATTTTTCCATGTACTCACTCATATCGATGCGCACCATCGCGCTCTCCTCGTTGAAGAGAAACGCGGCGAGCGCCCGCGCAAGCTCCGTCTTTCCGACGCCGGTGCTGCCGAGGAAGATGAACGAACCGATGGGACGCTTTTCGTCCTGAAGTCCTGCTCGTGCGCGACGAATGGCGTCGCTGACTGCATGCACCGCTTCTTCCTGCTCGATCACTCGCTCCTGCAACCGTTCTTCAAGATGCAGCAGCTTCAGCCTGTCGCTTTCCAGCATGCGAGCCACGGGGATGCCAGTCCAACGCGCCACGATATCGGCAATGTCTTCGGCATCCACTTCTTCCTTCAGCATTCTGACGTCTTTTTGGAATTGCTGCAGCTTCACCGACGCGCCGCCGATCTTCTTTTCGAGATCGGCGATGATGCCATAGCGCAGTTCGGCCACGCGGCCCAAATCGCCTTCACGCTCTTTCTTTTCCGCTTCGAGTCGCGCACGCTCAATCTCCTCCTTCATCTTGCGTATGGATTGAATGAGATCCTTCTCGACCTGCCAGTGCGCTTTCAACTCCGTACGCTTCTGTTGCAGTTCAGCGAGTTCCTTTTCCAAATCCTCCAGCCTATCCTTCGATGCTTCATCTTTTTCCCGGCGGATTGCTTCACGCTCGATTTCGAGTTGCTTGATTTTTCGCTCGACAGAATCAAGCTCCTCAGGCATCGAGTCGATTTCGATGCGGAGCTTCGAGGCTGCTTCATCGACGAGGTCGATTGCTTTGTCCGGCAGGAACCGATCGGAAATGTATCGATGACTCAACTGCGCTGCGGCAACAATGGCTCCGTCGGTGATGCGAACGCCGTGGTGAAGTTCGTAGCGTTCTTTCAATCCGCGCAAGATGGAGATTGTGTCCTCCACACTTGGCTCATTGACCATCACCGGCTGGAAGCGCCGCTCCAACGCCGGATCTTTCTCGACGTGCTTACGATATTCGTCGATGGTCGTTGCGCCGATTGCGCGCAAGTCGCCGCGTGCAAGCGCAGGCTTGAGCATGTTGGCCGCATCGACAGAGCCTTGCGCAGCGCCCGCGCCGACCAACGTGTGCAGCTCATCGATGAAGAGAATGATCTCGCCCTGCGATTCCTCGACTTCTTTCAGCAAGGCCTTGAGTCGCTCTTCGAATTGTCCGCGGAAACTCGTGCCTGCCACGAGCGAACCCATATCCAGCGCAACGATGCGCTTGGTCTTCAGCGTCTCAGGCACATCGCCCGACACGATGCGTTGAGCGATTCCTTCAGCGATCGCCGTTTTGCCCACGCCAGGCTCGCCAATGAGCACCGGATTGTTTTTCGTGCGCCGCGAGAGTACTTGCAGCACGCGGCGGATTTCTTCGTCGCGGCCGATCACGGGATCCATCTTTCCCTTCCGCGCCAGATCGTTCAGATCGCGGCCATAGCGTTGGAGCGCCTGATACTTTTCTTCTGGCGTTTGATCTGTCACGCGTTGACTTCCCCGAATCTCCTTCAGCACTTTGAGCACCGAATCGACCGTCACGCCCTGATCAAGCAGCAGTTTGCTCGCGCCGCCATCTTTTGATTCAACCATGGCGAGCAATATATGTTCGGTGCTGATGAATTCATCCTTCAGATTCTGCGCCTGCTTCGCTGCACGCTCGAACAGCCGACCGAGGTTTTGCGAGATCGATTGGTTGGCAATGTTGGAGCCGCTGATTTTCGGCAGCCGCTCGAGGGCCTCATGAATTTTTATTTTGATGAAATTTGCGTTCGCTCCCGCCTTCTGCAAAATCGGGACGACCGTTCCGTTCGCATCCTGCACAAGCGCGGCCAGGAGATGCTCAGGCTCAATCAACTGATTGCCGTAGCTTGAGGCAATCTCCTGCGCATTCTGCACGGCCTCCTGAGACTTGATAGTAAATTTGTTGAAGTTCATTTCTCTTCCTCACTCAATTCTGACTTCGTGCGCATTTCGAACCCGGGAAAAGCCAGTCCGCCAGTTGTCTGTTCAAACTGCTTCTTCCCTGCTTTTTGCTCCATCACGACTTCAATCGCTTCCTGCTTGTCCTTTGGTTGGAAATCATGAAACGCCGTGAGGGGAGCGAGAGTATTGTCGTGGTTTGGAAACCAGCCACAAGCAACTCCGACCACAAGCATCACCCCAAAACAGATGATCAGCCCCCAGACAAGAGTGTCGCTGAACATAGTTCCTCCGTACTAAGACACAGAAGGCGAGGACACACTCCCTCGCCTTCCTCTGACTACATATTCCAAGCCCGCGAGATTCTTCCTGCCCGCCTTATTGTTCACTGAGGCAGGCGGGCGCTTCGCTCAGAATTGAGTTTACTTCTTGTTCTTCTCCTCATCGACGACTTCATACTGCGCGTCCTCAACCTTCTTCTCGTCGGTCTTCTGCGAAGTCTGACCGGGCGTTGGGCCGGCTTGCGGACCAGGACCCTCTTGCCCTGCCGCCGTCGCCTGCTGATACATCTGCGACGAGGCTTCGTTCCACGCGGCGTTCAACGCATCGATGCTGGATTTGATGCTCGCGCTGTTGTTGGACTTGATCGCTTCCTTCAGAGTGTTTGCCGCTGATTCGATCTTGTTCTTCACATCTGTGTTCACTTTGTCGCCAAACTCCTTCAACTGCTTCTCGGTCTGGAAGACAAGATTATCTGCCTGGTTCTTCAGGTCGATCTCTTCTTTCCGCTTCTTGTCTTCGGAAGCATGAGCCTGTGCATCGGTCTTCATCTTTTCAACCTCTTCCTTGCTCAGCCCGCTCGACGACGTGATGCGGATCGATTGTTCCTTGCTCGTTCCCTTGTCTTTTGCGGCGACGTGCAAAATGCCGTTCGCATCGATATCAAACGTCACCTCGATCTGAGGAACGCCACGCGGCGCCGGCGGAATTCCATCGAGGTGGAATTTTCCCAGCGTGCGGTTATCGACTGCCATCGGCCGCTCTCCCTGCAACACATGAATCTCAACTGACGGCTGATTGTCCGATGCGGTGGAAAAGATCTCGCTGCGTTTTGTCGGGATAGTCGTGTTGGATTCGATGAGTCTCGTTGCCACTCCGCCAAGCGTCTCAATACCAAGCGATAGGGGCGTCACATCCAACAACAACACATCGGTCACGTCGCCTGCGAGCACGCCGCCCTGAATGGCCGCGCCAACTGCAACAACTTCGTCCGGGTTGACTCCCTTGTGCGGCTCACGTCCAAAAATCTCTTTCACGAGCTGCTGCACTTTGGGGACACGCGTCATACCGCCAACGAGAATGACTTCATCGATGTCGCTGGGGCGCAGGTTCGCATCCTTCAACGCCTGCTCAACGGGCCCGATCGTCCTCTGAATCAGATCGTCAACCAACTGCTCGAACTTGGCGCGAGTAATCGTCATGTTCAAATGCTTCGGGCCATCCGCAGTTGCCGTGATGAACGGCAGGTTAACTTCCGTTTGCATCAGTTGCGACAGTTCCATCTTCGCCTTCTCGGCTGCTTCACGAAGCCGCTGCAACGCCATCGGGTCTTTGCGCAAGTCGATGCCTTCCTGCTTCTTGAACTCTTCGGCAAGGAAATCGAGAACGCGCTGATCAAAATTGTCTCCACCAAGATGCGTGTCGCCGTTCGTCGACTTCACCTCGAACACGCCCTCACCCAATTCAAGAATGGAAATATCGAACGTACCTCCGCCAAGATCGTAGATGGCGACCTTCATGTCCTTGTGCTTCTTGTCCAAACCGTATGCGAGCGCGGCAGCAGTTGGTTCGTTGATGATGCGCCGCACGGTCAAGCCGGCAACCTCGCCCGCCTCTTTCGTTGCCTGTCGTTGTGCATCGTTGAAGTACGCAGGAACCGTAATCACCGCCTCGGTCACTTTCTGTCCGAGATAGTCTTCCGCTGTCTGCTTCATCTTCTGAAGAATCATCGCGCTGATTTCCGGCGGCGAGTAAATGCGATCACCGACTTCGACGCGGGCAGTATTGTTCTCACCCTTCACAACTTTGTACGGAACAAGTCGCATCTCCTCCGTCACTTCGTTGTGGAAGCGTCCCATGAATCTCTTGATCGAGAAGACGGTGTTCTGTGAATTCGTAACAGCCTGACGTTTCGCGGCCTGACCCACCAATCGTTCGCCGTTCTTTGCAAACCCGACGACTGACGGTGTCGTCCTTCCACCTTCGGCGTTCGCGATAACAACGGGATCGTTCCCTTCCATCACCGCAACAACCGAGTTGGTTGTACCGAGGTCGATGCCGATAATTTTGCTCATATCTAAAGCTCCTCTATGGCTAATGTTCTGAAAGTAATCCCTAGCATGTTTGGGATAGCAACGCCAATTCCTATGCCACACTTATCAACAACAGCCACAGAAATTCTAAATGCCTGCACGACAATGGGTTATCGGAAGGTGGGCCGATTGCGGACGCTCCTGGGGTTGGAATTGCCTCGGCCAACCTGTCAGCACTCGTGGGATATTTGGCCGACTTCCCTCGCGTTCTTGTCAGGTTGGCACGAGAGAGATTTCTCCCGTCCTCGTTGACTTTCCGTTTTGTTTGTGCTATCATGTTCTCCGCTGTTCTCCCAAACAGCCGCTTCATAGCAACGTTATCACTCCCGCTGGCGTTATTTCATATAAGATTTTCAAAAGAATTCCTTTCAGCTCTATTGGAGGAACCAATGTTTACTGAGCGCGAACTTCGTCGCGGCCTGAGGGCAAAAGTCTTCGGAAACAAGATCTACACGTTTCAAACAATCGACTCGACAAACAACTGCATAAAGGCACTGGCAAACGTGGGCGCCGCCGAGGGGGTGGTGGTACTCGCAGAACAGCAAACCGCCGGGCGCGGGCGATTGGGACGAACATGGCTTTCGCAGCCGGAAGAAAATTTGACATTCTCCGTTTTGTTGCGACCGGAAGTTTCCACCGAGTCGATCAATCTGCTGCCGTTGTATGTTGCCGTCGCCGTTTCTCAAGCAATCGAAAACTCGACGGGTCTCAGAGCCGAGTGTAAGTGGCCCAACGATCTTCTCATCGACAAAAAGAAAGTCGCCGGAATTCTTATCGAAAGCTCGATGCGGCAGAACCGGCTCGAGTATGTTGTGGTTGGATTGGGATTGAACGTCAATCAGATGCAGTTCACCAACGGGCTACTCCAGAAGGCAACGTCGTTGAAGTTGGAGACAGGAAAAGATTTTGATCGCGCAAAGTTGCTTCGCGAGATTCTCTTCAACCTTGAGACTCATTACACGCAGGCGGTCGAAAACGATTTCAAGTCCGTAATTCCATTCTGGCTATCGCGAACCACGATGATCAACAAGCCGATCGTGGTCTCGCAAGGAAATGATATCATCTCCGGCGTCGTAACGGGACTGAGTCTCGATGGCGGATTGGTTCTGCAAACGAATGGCAGGTCGCAGACGATGTTTGCCGGTGATGTCACCATTCTGGCCGACAATCCTGAGCAGTACATGCAAGCTGGATCGACAACTCAGGTCGGCGCCGCCTTTCAGAAGATCTGATGCTTCTCGCGCTCGATATAGGCAACTCAACGATTGCCGCTGCGCTCTTCGACGGAGACAAGCTCGTCGCTCATGAAGCAAGCTCGATGAGTCCCAACTCAACGGAGAGTGAAGTTTGGGAGAATATCTCGCAAGTCTGGAGCAAGCATCAACTCCCCGCAAAGAACATTTCTGCTGTCGGCATTTCCTCTGTCGTGCCTTCCACTGCTGCGCTAATTCTCAAGCAGTGCAAGAATGAACTCCGCCTCGTTCCGTTCATCGTCAATCCTCAACTTCTGCTGGGAATCACAATACGCTATGCCAATCCCGAACAGCTTGGCTCTGATCGGATTTGTACAGCAGTCGCCGGATTTCAAAAACATGGCGGGCCGCTTATCATTATTGATTTCGGAACGGCGACAACATACGGAGTGATTGACGAGAAGGGAGATTTTCTCGGCGGAGCGATCTCGCTGGGTGTGCGATCAACTGCCGAGGCATTGCATCTCAGAACGGCGCAGCTTCCCGCAGTTGAGCTTCGCATTCCGCAGAAGGCGGTCAACACAACGACTGCAGCCGCGATTCAGTCCGGCGTGATGTTTGGCGCGCTCGACGCCCTCCACGGCATGGTCGAAAGACTGCAGAGTGAGCTTGGTTCACGCGCAAAGGTGATCGCCACCGGCGGACTCTCGCATCTCATGGCGCAACACACGAAGATCTTCGATGCAGTCGAGCCGACACTGGTGTTGGAGGGAATTCGCATCATCGGTGAGCGCATCAAAAACAAAGCCCCGTGAACCGGGGCCTTGAGGTGGTGGTGATGAGATGAAGAACTCTATGGTGTTCCGAAAATCTTGATCGAGGCTTGCGCAAACTGCACGAGCGGAGTGAAGTACAATCCGAATAACAGAGTCGGGAAGAGCAAGACGAACACAACAAGCTTCTGGGGATACGAAAAGTCCAACACAAACTTCTCCGTCCGATCACTTGAACGGAGATACATGTTGCGGAAAATCTTGACGTAGTAGTATAACGAGATCACACTGTTCATCGCGCCAACAACCGCCAGCCAAATCCACCCTCCATCAAGCAAAGCAGAAAAAAGGTACAGCTTGCCGATGAATCCCGCAGTCGGCGGCAGACCTGTGAGCGACACGAGAAAGATTGCAAACGCAACAGTCACAAACGGCGCCTTCTGTCCGATGCCTTTGTAGTCCTCGATGTCTTCGCTTCCGGTTTTGTTCGCGATCAACATCACGATGTAGAATGCGCCGAGGTTCATGAACAGATAGACGACGAAGTACACGAGGATTGCCGCAAGCCCTTCGTTGCTCAGCACAACAACTCCCATCAGCATGTAGCCTGCATGTGCAATGCTTGAGTAGGCAAGCAGTCTTTTCAGATTGTGCTGCCATAGCGCCACAAGATTTCCGAGCGTCATCGTCAGCACCGAGAGCGCAGCAACAAGATGGTACCACTCGAATCCCTGCAAGCTCGCCCATTTGCCGACATCAAGCGTGACGACGCTGGTATCGATGAATGTCACTTTGAAGAAGCGAATCATCATCGCAAAGCCGCCCGCTTTCGAAGCGACTGAAAGGAATGCCGTGATCGTGATCGGGGCGCCCTCGTACACATCCGGCGTCCAAAAGTGAAATGGGACGGCCGAAATCTTGTAGCCAAATCCCGCCAACGCAAGCGTGCCCGCAATGAGCAACACCAAGCTGTTGAAGTTGCCCGCCGCAAGAACTTTGTTGATCGTGTAGATATCAAGCGAGCCTGTCATGCCGTAGATGATCGAGATGCCATACAACATCAGTCCTGAGGAGAAAGCGCCATAGATTACGTACTTGAGCGATGATTCGCTCGAATCCTGCGCCTCCCGCGTGTAGCCCGTGAGGATGTACGACGTGATTGATGAAAGCTCGAGTGCGAGGTACATCATGAGGAGGTTGCTTGCGCCCGCCATCAGCATCATGCCGAGCGTGAGCGCAATGAGCAATGCGTAGTACTCGCCAAGCCGCCTGCCAGGTGAATTCAACTCTACGGAACTCAGCGAGAACACGACAATCAACACCGCCGACAGAAGAATAATCAGCTTAAAGAAGAAGGCGAACGAATCCACGGCGATCATGTTGCCGAAGACCGAAGCGTTCACGCCAAACTGCGGCAGCAACACGACAAAGGCGGCGACAAATCCTGCCATCGTCAGAAACGGCACGACTCTCTTCGATCGTCGGAAGATCAGATCGGCGAGAATCGCCAGAAGCAACGCGATGGTCAGAGTTGTTTCCGGTTGGAAGAGTTGTAAGTCTTTTAGTATTTGGTCAGACATATCGATTATCCAAAGATTCAGGTTCTACGTCATTCTGAGTTTCATGACCACGCCAAGAAGCGGCGTGGATATTTGGGAAAATGACGTGTGCCCCCACCTGTCATTCTGAACGAAGTGAAGAATCCAGAACAGGCATCTCGTGTGGGAACTAGGTCCTGGATTCTCCCGAAGGGATGCCTTCGGCATTCGGCTCTAAGAAGCGAGCCTCAGAAAGACAAATTCACGTCACGTCATTAGCAGTCTGCTAATGACACAGGTTCGAAAAAGCGACGCATCGTCACTCTGAGCGCAGTCCCGACGTTGTTTGTCGGGACGGAGTCGAAGAGTGTACGCTGGACAGTCTTCGACTTCGGTCGCAAAGAGCGCTCCCTGCGCTCAGACTGACGATGTTATCGTGTCATTCCGCCAAATAGCCACGCTTGCTTTCGGCGTGGTCATGAAACTCAGAATGA
The DNA here is from genome assembly GCA_016218065.1 of Ignavibacteriota bacterium. GTDB lineage: Bacteria > Bacteroidota > Ignavibacteria > UBA10030 > UBA6906 > CAADGV01. Next base: position 9,510 of record JACRFA010000276.1, read on the forward strand.
CATCTAATTCACACCCATCATGGTCGCAGCCTGCGCAGTTTGCAGCAAGCCGGCAAGATGATTGAGCGATGTGTTCATCAAATCCAATACCGGCGACGGATAGATGCCAAGGAAGATAATGATCACTGCCAGCGGAACGAGCATCACCATCTCGCGTCCATTCATATCCGTCAGATCCTTCCACTTCTCCGGCAGCGTTCCGAGAAATACTCGCTGCAAGGTCCAGAGCATGTAGCCCGCCGTGAAGACAATCGTGATCGCCGCGATGATGGTGAGCGTGCGGAATGTCTGGAACGCGCCGAGCATCGAGAACGCTTCGCTGATGAAGCCGCTCAGGCCCGGGAGTCCGAGCGCAGCGAAGAAGGCAATCGACATGATGGCCGCGTACCGCGGCATCTTGTTCATCAAGCCGCCAAACTCGTTCAATCCTCGCGTGTGTGCGCGGTCGTAAATCACCCCAACAATCAAGAAGAGCATTGCGGTGATTGTTCCGTGATTGAACATTTGGAACACTGCACCGGTCATGCCCTGCGTGTTCATCGAGGCCATGCCGAGCGTGACGACGCCCATGTGGCTGATACTCGAGTACGCGATCAGCTTCTTGAAATCTGTTTGCGCCATCGCCACCAATGCGCCATACACCATACTGATCACGCCGAACAACGCAATCCACCACGCGAAGTACACCATGGCATCCGGAAAGATCGGCATGCAGATACGCATGATGCCGTACGAACCGAGTTTCAGCAGAACGCCGGCGAGAATAACGCTGATCGGCGTCGGCGCTTCGACGTGCGCATCGGGCAGCCACGTGTGAAATGGAAAGCTGGGAATCTTGATCGCAAATCCAACCAGCAGTCCGAGAAACGCGATGTAGCGCCACGACGTGTCTAAACCGGCAAGCAGCGAACCTGAAACGAAATTCCCCGCATCCATCATCTGAAGAATGTTGAACGTGTAAACCTTTTCGAGTCCGTCGAATCCGCGCTGCGTCGCTTCGGCGACGGAGTAGACTACGCCTGCGCCATCGACATACACGTTCACGCTAAAGTAGAGCGCGATCATCACCAACAACATCACCACCGAACCGAATAACGTGTAGAGGAAGAACTTGATCGCCGCATACTCGCGTCTCGGTCCGCCCCAGACGCCGATGAGGAAGTACATCGGCAGCAGCATCACTTCCCAGAATACATAAAAGAGGAAGAAGTCGAGCGCCACGAACACACCCATCATGCCGGTGTTGAGCAGCAGAAGCAGCGCGAAGTAACCCTTGACGGATTTGTCGATTGTCCATGACGAGATTGTCGCGACGAAACTGATGAGGGCCGTCAGGAACACCATCGCAACGCTCAGGCCGTCAATTCCCAACATGTACTCGATGTGAATGCGGCCGAACCAGGCGACGCTCTTGATATCGATCCATGAAGCTTTCTCGACGAACTGCATGCCGGCTAGTGAGTTGATGCCGGCGAGATTCCGATCAAACTTCAGCAAGATCAGGGACGCCACCAACAACTGCAGCCCGACGAAGAGGAGCGATGTCCACCTGATTGCGCTCTTCTGTTCCTTCGGCAGAACGAGAACGGCGATCGCGCCGAGAACAGGTAAGAACGTTACCCACGTCAGTACGCCTACACCAAGAATTGAGAATTCCATTTGTTAGTCCTTAGCTTCCTTGTTTAAGTCACTTCTACGGAAACAGATTGTTTATTTCTTCGTCCGTCAGACCCAATTGGCGAAAAACTTGCAAACAATATTCTGGTCTCAACTCTCGCTTCGCCATTTGAATCGGGGCAACTCTTCTTTTGCCTTCGACCATTCTTTCGAAGATATCGTGGTCGCCTTTCCCATGACGCTTGAATCGAGCACCCACCGCTTCCACCAACCGCACAAGCTCCCGGCTTGGCATCGGCGGAATTTTCTTACGCATACTCTAATACTTTGAGAGAGAGCCTGTGCTCACGACGCTGGTGCGGTTTTTTGAACGCATCTTCATAGTACAAAAACTCGTGGAGTTCTTTTATGGAAACGGGGCGTTCCTGCTCAATCCCTTCATCCTTCGTGTACTCAAGGTACGACTCAATGGCGTTCAACAATGATCTCTTTGCCGCCGCAGCCGACGAACCTGACCCAACGACGCCCAGCTCCAAACACAGGGCAACATGTTGTCGCCCGGATTTCTTTATCACTGCAGAAAACTTATCCATCTTTCTTTCCTCTCCTAACCCCCTGAGCACGCATACTCGGGAAGGTCTCTTTGCTCTAGTCTTCTGAAATCTGATTTGCCTCTTCGTTGAATTCCAACGCTCAGGATGTTGTTTACACCAATCTCATCACAAAATAAAATACCATCACTCCGAACACCGCGAGCACAACATACGTTTGAATTTTTCCAGTCTGTGTTTTTCGGAGAACGAGACCGCCAAGTCCCGAGAGGTAAGCGACGGCATTGACCGCGCCATCAACAACCCACGTGTCGAACCATCCGCTGATGGTGGCTGCCAATCGCGTCAACCAACCCCAGCCGTTCACGATGCCATCGACGATCGTGTTGTCAAACCATCGAAGCATGTTCGTCAGCGCGAGTGTTCCGCCAATGACAACCGCGCCGTAGAGTTCATCGAAGTACCATTTGTTGAGGAGGAACTTGTGAAGTCCCGGCAGGCTTGCAGCAATCTTGTCGGCATTGATCTTCTTCATCTGATATGTGGCGAAGGCTATCGCAATGCCGAGTCCGGCGACAAGCAGCGAAAGGAACATCGCCGCGTAGTGAGCATGATGATGCGCTTCTTCAAAGACTTCCGTCGATGGCGCTGCCAGCGAAGCCGGCACGACTGATTCCGGGCGTTCGACGGCACGCGCAAGCCATCCTTGATTGCCATCGAGGGGATTGAAGCTGAAGAAGATGAAGAACGAAAGCGCGGCAAGAATCATCAGCGGCACAGTCATCACCTTCGGCGACTCATGAATCAGATTGTACCGTTCTGATTGCTGATGATTGCCGAGGAACGTGAGGATCACAACGCGGAACATGTAGAACGCCGTCAACCCTGCG
>JACRFA010000281.1 GCA_016218065.1 Ignavibacteriota bacterium
CATGAACGCATCCGCGTTCTGCCGCACTTCTTCGAGTTGAGCATGAAGCTCGTCGCGCAGCGTCTTTTCAGTGTATCGCCGGCCTTCGTCAAACCCTGCCTTGAACTCATCTTTCAATTGCTGTTCAATATCGTCAACAGGAAACGGCTCCATCAGCAGCGGTTGCTCCGTCGCAGCATCAGTCTCCAGCTCCTCGCCTGTCAGCGTGGTCTCGGACGAAGCAACTTCCTCAACCAACGGAATAGAAGTCTTCTTGCGCTCCCGCGATTCCTTTTTCAGAACGCGCACATGACCCGCAGGGAGATGTATTTTGACGACGTTAGACAACGACTTCCTCCGTGCCGCCGCGACCCGCGACAATAATCTCGCCGGACTCTTCAAGCTGTTTCACCACCGCAACAATGCGCGCTTGTGCGCTTTCCACTTCCTTCAAACGCACGGGACCCATATACTGAAGTTCTTCACGCAACATCTCCTGCGCACGCTCGGACATGTTGGAAAGAATTTTTGTCTTCAGCCGCTCGTCCGCAACTTTGAGTGCGAGCGCGAGATCTTTCTTGTCAACTTCTCTCAAGACACGCTGGATGCCGCGATCGTCCACGAAGATGATATCTTCGAACAAGAACATGAGGTTCTTGATCTCCTGCGCCAGCTCGGGACTGCGGAGTTCAATGCTTTCAGTGATTTCCTTCGACGCCTCGTTTCTCATCTTGTTGAGAAGTCCGGCAACGGATTTGGGGCCGCCCATGACGTTTGCTCCGTGCCCGATCTCAGACTCCGCAACAGACTCAAGCGCATCCTCCATTTCCGAAATCAACGCTGGCGAGACTTTGCCGAGTGTTGCAATGCGATAGATGACGTCGTTGCGAAGATCGGTTTGGAATTGTTCGAGCACGGCCGACGATTGCTCGGCGCGCAAGTTCGAAAGAATAAGAGCGATGGTTTGAGGATGTTCCTTCTGGAGTAGATTCGCCACCTGATACGGATCGGCTTTCTTCAGATTGTTGAAGCCGCGGACATTCGTTATCGCTTTCACGCGTTCGATGATCGCCGCAGCGCGCTCTGGTCCCAACGACTTTTCCAGCAATGCGAGAGCCTGCTCGGCGCCGCCATCAATGAGATACTCCTGCGCAGTGATCAGCGACTGGAATTCTTCGATCACCTTGTCCGTCAGGCTCGATGGAACAGACTTCAGCTTCGTGATTTCGAGGGTCAGGTCTTCAACTTCGGACTGCGACAGTGTTCGCATGAGCGACGTTGCAGTCGACACGTCGAGGGAGAGAACAAGCAGAGCTGCTTTCTGTTTGTTGGTGATGGATAACGTCGGTGCTGGTTGAGCGTTGTTCATTAAATCTTTCTATCCGTTACAGTTCATACTGCACGACACTCGTCGAGGACACTCGTCGCTCGGCCTTACGAATCGGCTAACCACACTTTGAGTAAACGTCCGGCTTGTTGTGGCTTATTCGAGATATACTCTGAGATACGCGTCTGACGCTCCGCTCGAATCTTTGCTGCAGTCGAAATCAGGCTCTCCGCCGGCGGCAAGTAGTGTTGCTTTGCCTCATGCAGTTCAGCAGGTGCGGTTCCGGCAGCAAGCTCACGAGTCGTCGCATCATCGACAACGACATCGAGCCGTTTCGAGAGCGCCTCGTCTTCCCTATTCGCCGACCGAACGCGACCCAGCAACACCCAGAGCATTGCAACTCCGCCAAGCATCGCGACAAGAATCAGGATCTTCCCATACACCTCTTCCTGAAGAATCGAAACGAAATCAGTGCCGGGTTGATCTTTATACAGGAATCCTTCCGTGTCCTCGTTGCCGAACGGCAGGTTGACCACAGAAACTTCGTCATTACGGCGCTGGTCGAACCCAACGGCGCGCCTGACGATTTCGCTCAATTGATTCATCTCTTCCGCTGGTCGGGACTGATATTCCGTGACCGTCTTTCCATCTTTCTGCACTTCGATCTTCTTTCCGTTGACAAGCGCCGCCACCGACAGTCGTTTGACGCCGCCGACACTCTCGATGACGTGCTCAAGCGTCTTGTTCACTTCGTAATTGGTCACGGTGTTGTTGCGCGTCGAAGGCGAAACAGAATCCTTCACAACAGTCTTTTCTTCGGTCACCTGCTCGCTGCGCACCGCTGTCTTTTCGGGATCGTACTGCTCCAGCGTTCGTTCGACTTGTCGGAAATCCAATTCGGCTGTCACCTGCACGCGCGCGTTGCCTGCGCCGAGTACACCCTCGAGCATGTTCTGTGCTTTCGTGGCGAGATAATTTTCCACCTTCTGCTGCAACTCATACTGCGACGAAGTCTTTGCGGCAAGTGAGTTCGGCTTTTCCGTTTCCGAAAGCAGCGTGCCGCGAGCATCTACGATCGTGACGTTTGTGGGATCAAGACCTTCGACGCTGCTGGCGACGAGGTGAATCATCCCCTGCACGCTTTCGCGCCGCAGGGCCTTGCCGGACCGCAGCTTCAACACAATCGACGCCGTTGTCGGCTTTTCATCTTCCTTGAAGAGAGCTTTCTCCGGAACAACGATATGCACGCGAGCGCCTTCTACTTCCTGCAACTGCAAGATCGTTCGCGCAATCTCACCTTCCAGCGCCCGCCGGTAATTTATCTTTTGCACAAAATCGGAAACGCCAAGATTCGTCCGATCAAAAATTTCATACCCGATGATGCTCGACTGGGGCAAGCCTTCCCCCGCGAGTGCAAGACGTGTGTCGTAGATCTTATCTTTCGGAATTGCAATCGTCTTCCCGTCGTCTTCAAGTTGATACTGAATTTTCTTCTCCTGCAGCTTCTCGACAATCTTGGACGCATCTTGCGGCGTCAAGTTGCTGAAGAGTGTGCCGTAGGTCGGACGATTCACGATGGTCACCAACGCAACAATACCGACGATGGCCCCAATGGTCACTGCGCCGAGCGCGAGACGTTGCGCAAGCGACAGCCGCCGGACGAAATCAATAAACTGCGTGCGAACCTGCGTGGGAAATTCGGGCATCGCTATACCTGCATTCTCATGATTTCACGATACGCTTCGATGGTCTTGTTGCGAATCTCCATGAGAAGCTCGAAACTCGTCTTCGCTTTCTCGACGGCGATCATCACTTCATGCAGGTCGGTCGCTTCGCCGCTCACCATACGCTCGACTGCCTTTCCTGCTTCACCCTGCAACGCATTCACATCATGCACGGCCTGGTTCATCGTCTCAGCAAATGATGCGTTTGTCTCACGCAGCATCTTGTTGACCGCCTTGCGGCCCGTCGTGCCGCTGAGTTCAGGAAGTAGTTGGAGATCTTGCATTGTTTATCCTTTTCGATCTACGATTGTTCCGAGCGTCGCCGGTTCCTTGACGCCGTCGCGTCGACAGGGATTGTACGACCGTACCGACTGCGACGCTTCCGGAAAGAGATGCTCAAAGTATTCCCGCTCGGATGACGTCAACGCCGCCGGAGTTTCTTGCGCTTGCGGAGAAGCCGTCGCGGCTGCCGAGTTCAGCGATTCATCGAATGTTCCCTTTGCGTTCTTCTGCGCAGGTTTCGGCAGAGTCGGCGAAGGGATGTGGGGTCGAATTTCGTTTACGTTCATCGCTAGATCTCCAGGCTATCTTTCGCCATCTGCTTCTGGGCGTTGATGGCCGTGATATTCGCTTCGTACGCACGAGAAGCCGACATCATGTCAACCATCTCCGTGACCATGTTCACGTTTGGCATTTTCACGTAGCCGTTCTCATCGGCATCCGGATGCGTCGGATCGTGCACCAACTTGAAATCGGACATGTCCTCCTGCTCGGCGGCTTCAACACTGCCGGGAAGTTCATCCGACTCAGTGAACGGCGCGCCAGCGGGACTGAAATGACTGGCGCTTGTGCTTTCGATGCGAACTGCTGTTTCCTTGTTGAACATCTCGACGAACGTTTCGGACGATGCTTGCTGCACAGAGACAACCTTGCGCCTGTACGGCGTTCCGTTTTCCGTGCGGGTCGTTTCGGCATTCGCAATGTTGTTTGCGATTGCGTTCATCCGCTTGCGCTGAGCGCTCAGACCGAGTGAGCTGATTTTCAGTCCGCTAAAAAGCTTGTCGATCTTCATACGCTTCCTCGTATCGCCTTCTGAATTCCCTTGAACGTATCGCCGAGGAGTCGCGAGCCGAATCTGAACCGGATCTGATTCTTCGCCAGCTCCGCCATTTCGTAATCGATATCAACATCGTTGAAGCCGCTGGCAAGTTCGTTGTAGCCTTCGGGCTTGTCCTCTGAAGTGTCGTACACTTTTTCTTGTACATCTCGGATGTCTGTTGCCGCGCTGATGGAAAGATGTTTCGGATTTGTTGCAGCACCTCGGACCGCGCCACTGTTCTTTTCCGCGGCAGCCAGTTGTTCTTCGAACGATACGCTCTGGCTCTTGTAACCGGGCACAGTGATGTTCGAGATGTTCGACGCCATCACCTTCTGACGAAGCGAATACACATCGAGCGCTTTGCCCAGCAACGGAATCTTCGTCGAATCAAACAATCTCATCTCACTTCTCTCCTTTGCAGATTCTTCTCAACCCACGGTTAGCGCAACAGCAATGCCAATGGCGATTCACTTCTTCTGCCGATTCCGCGGCATCCGTACCGTCGAACGCACTGACTCGTGGCCACTATCAGACATCTGCGGAATGTAGTTCATCCACCCAGCTTCGATTTGCGCAGCATCTGAAGTTGCGGCAGCATGTGTTTCTCGTAGCACTGCGGACAGATGCCGTGTGAAAAATTCGCTTCCGTCCGGTGAGAGATGTACGACTCCATGTGCTGCCATTGATTCTCGTCGTCTTTGATTTTCTTGCAGTACGCGCAGATCGGCAACAGGCCCTCAAGCTGCTTCACTTCCGCTTGCAGATTGAGAATACGTTCGGCGACACGCAAACGTGCGGCGAGTGTTTCCTTGTCGAACGGTTTGTTGATGAAGTCGTCGGCGCCGGCCTCCATCCCCTCCAGATATCGTCCCTTCCCTTCGAGCGACGTGAGCATGATGATGTACGTGTACTTCTGGCGATTGTCGCTGCGAACAAGTTTCGTCAGCTCGATGCCGTCCATGCCCGGCATCAGCCAATCAGAAATGATCAGGTTGAAATGATGCAGACGATACTCGGCCCAGGCTTCGTGCCCATCCTTCGTCTCTTCAACTTCGTGCCCCAGGGAACGGAGTGTCCGGGTCAAAATCTTTCGTGCAACTTCATCATCATCTGCTGTAAGGATTCTCATAGTTTCGTCTCAGCTATGACTAATTGTTGTAATACGATTTCTGCTTTTTTGAATTCATCCAAAATCTTTTCCGCCAACGACCGTGCATTCTCGAGTGCACTCTCTTTCGCCTGAGTTTCCAGAGTCTGACAATAGTCGGCGAGTTTCGATGCGCCAAGATTGCGTGCGCCTCCCTTTATGGTGTGCGATACCAGTTGTACGGTATGCGCCTCATTTTTGTCGATGGCCTCCTGCAGCGTCACCAATCGCTCGGGCATATCACGCAGGAACACTTCGATCAATTCGATTAGCAGTGAGTCATCTCCGTCGCTCACTTCCCTCAATTCGTTCACGCGATGCTCATCCAGAAAACTGATGGGAGACAGCTTTGCCGCCGGGGCCGGCTCGGACTCACGTTGCTCGCTCACGGCCTGTGGAGACGCTGCGGCGCTTTGTCTCGCCCATTTCGTGACCATGCCGAAGAGTGAATCTTTGTTGATCGGCTTTGGCAAATAGTCGTTCATGCCGCACGCCATGCATCGATCACGCTCACTCTGCAAAATGCTGGCCGTCATGGCGACGATCGTTGGCTGCTCAGACAACGTTGTGAGCGCTCGAATCGCCTGCGTCGCCTCGAAGCCATCCATCTCCGGCATCATGCAATCCATGAGAATGATGTCATACTGTTTCTTCGTAACAAACTGCAAAGCTTCGCGGCCGTTGTTGGCAATGGCGGGAGTGCATCCCATCTTTTGCAGCATGCGCACGGCCACCTTCTGGTTCACAAGGTTGTCTTCCACCAGCAAGATCCGCAGATCGTCAGGCAAGGCCTGAATGGTATTTCCCTTTTCTACGACTGCAGCATGCAATCGTGCGAGATGCTCTTCGGACGGTTTTTCGAGAACTGCTGTGAACCAGAACGTGCTTCCTTCTCCGGCCATGCTCTCAACCCCGATCGTTCCGTTCATCATCTCAGAAAGCTGCTTGGCAATGGCAAGTCCCAATCCGGTTCCGCCGTACTTACGCGTCGTTGAACCGTCGGCCTGCGAGAATGGCTGGAACAATCGTCTCTGCGCTTCCGCGGAAATGCCGATCCCTGTGTCAACAACCGCTAATCGCAAAGACACGCGTGTGCTTTCTTGACTTTCTACTGTACATTGAATAGTGATGCTGCCGCGCTCCGTAAACTTCACCGCATTGCCGATGAGATTCGTGAGAATCTGCCGAAGCCGAACAGGGTCGCCCAGGAGGAACGTCGGGACTGCATCCTGAATCTCCGTGCAGATCAAGACGCCCTTCTGCTGTGCCTTTTGGTTCAGCAAATCCCGGGTCTCTGCGATGATCTTCCGAATGTTGATGTCAATCGTCTCCAGATGAAGCTTGTTCGCTTCGATCTTGGAGAAATCCAAAATGTCGTTGATGATGGTGAGAAGCGTTTCTCCACTTGAATGAATGGTCTCTGAGAAATCCCTCTGCTCATCGTTCAGAGGAGTGTCTTGCAGTAGTTCTGTGAGACCCAGAATGCCGTTCATCGGCGTGCGGATTTCGTGGCTGACGTTGGCGAGGAACTGCGTCTTCGCCAGATTCGCTTCCTGCGCTTCGAGCAACGCCTTCTTCAGTTCTTTCGTCCGTTCCTGAACGAGTGCTTCGAGATTACGATTATGTTCGTGGATCTTCCAGTACAGCGCGGAGTTTTCGAGCGCATTCGCGGTGATGAAGAGCAGGATCGAAAGAAGACTCAACACGCCGTCATTGAGCTGGGCGTCTTTCTCATCAAGCACTCCGATGAACATGCCCAGCACGCGGTCACGCGTCGCAACGGTGTGGAGGACCGCCTGTTGAGTGCCGAGGGAGGTGGCAACGATGACTGCCTTGTTGTGCTGCAACGCGTAGGCGAAGGTTCCCTCCCCCGTGTGATACTCGATCTCGTCTTCGAAGAACTTCGTCATTGTCGCAGGCTCGCAATCGACGAGCTTGAACTCGACATCGTCTTCCTCCACCATAAAAAATGCGGCAGAGCGAAACTTCATAAGGCGCAGCAGGTGACGTCGTGTTCCTTCAAGAATGCTTTGGGTGTCCCAATCGATATGCGAGCTACTGTGCAGTTCCCCCATCGAGGAAACCAACTCCATTGCGTCAAGATTCCAGCGGTTCACTTCTTCGAGGTAGCCGATGCGCGATTCGAGCGACTCGATGTACTCCGCCACTTCAAGTGTCAGCGGTGAGCTGACGGGACGTTGTGATGAAAGATCTGTCATTGCGTTGTGCCGGCTAGAGGATAAATTTCACGGCTTCTTTGAACTGGCGATCGATCTGCTCGAAGGTTGGCGCCAGAACACTTACCGGCAGCGCAAGACGCTCCCACGCCTCCTGATTGAGCGGCGGAACAAGACGCTCGCCGCTGCTTCCCAACTGCATCGCGTGCGAGATCACGTCGGCGGCATGCACGATTGCCGTTTCCACCGGGAACCGCGTCGCCAGCTCGGGGCGGTGATGGTAACCGACAACTTCCTCAAGGTAATGCGGGAGTTTCCAAATTTGCAGCAGTCCACGACCCACAGCCGCGTGGTCAAATCCGATACGCTCGGCTTCGACGATGTGCACCAGTTGATTGATTTCTTTCGAACGCAGAATTGTCTCGCGCGAGAGATCCGGAATTTTCATGAACATCACCAGCCGCCCAATATCGTGCAGAATACCGGCGACAAAGAACCGCTCGACATTCATTTCGCGGCGGAATGTTCCGATCGTTCGCGCAGCAATGCCGACGCCAATGCTGTGCTTCCAGAATCCCTCCATATCCACGAGATCTGTCGGGATGCCTTTGAACAGCTTGATGATCGACGTGGCCAGCGCGAGATCACGGAGTTGCTGCGTGCCGACGATGCTGATGGCTTTCGAGATCGACTCGATGCGCTGCGGAAAACTGAAGAAGGCGCTGTTCACCACCATCAGCAGACGCGCGGTGAGGCCGGCATCTTCGCTGATGATCTTCCCGATCTCGTTCATCGACGAACGGGGATTGTTCACCGCTTCGTTGATGCGGGTAAAAATGGTGGGAAGAGACGAAATCTCAACATATCCCTTAAGCAAATCATTCGGACTAGTTATCACTTGGCGCTCCCTGAAGATGCTGATTCACGTAACGGAGTACTGACAGACGAAACAGTTCCTGATTGACCGGCAACTGCAAGTCGTGGTGGCGGAAGAGATCAGCGCAGTGGGCTTCCGCCTGGGCGAGCACTTCCGGCGCGAGGCTTTGCGTTGCCTGAGCCGTAATCACTTCACGATCGACCCCGGTTATATCAGCCTCGGTTACGCCCCACTGCTTCAGAATCTTGAGATGCTTTTCGTTGACTTCAAGGCCGCTCTTGAGAAGCACTCTGCCGTTTCGGTCGATGACGTCGGCGGCGAGCACCATGCCCGGCTGTATTTCATCCAAATTCAATTTGCCCATCGATTACCTCTTGTGCTGAATCAGTTATCTCGTTTGAATTGTCGAGCGATGACGGAAAGCGATGTACCACAGTCGGTTCGGGAGTGAGTGAAGACGACCAAACCGTCGGGAGGCAATCCGGCGCTCACAACAATTTTGTTCCATTGGTACCCTATCAACTCAACCTCGGAATCCGTGAGGAAGTCTTCCTTCGTTTTCCATTCTTTGCCGCAACATGTGCAGCGCTTAAACATGATCATCGGACTGTTCATAGTTTATCCACTTTGAGCGGAGCAAAGGAAATGCCATGAGTGACAGTCGTTGAAACACCGCAGAGAACGCTAATTCATCGGATTCGAAGCGGGCCGGAACAGTGAGATCGCCCTGCCTCTCCCGCTAGCTGCAGAATATTGTTCAGGTGGTTGGTAACAGATTCAGGCGGGATTGTATTCCAGCGTGACCAGTGTTGAAGCGCCGCAGGAGCAAATAAACTCGATGGCCGTAATCGTGTCCCCTTCGCGATGCATAACGACAGTCGGCTGATCGCCGGATGCGTGCGAGACATCGATCGCGTGCTGCCCTGCACACATGACGTGCCGGGCTTTGATAACATTGCCCCGCCTCAAGCTGCCTGCGCCAATCTGATTGTAGTTGACGAGATCTGTGAAATCGGGTGTTGTTGGATTGACCATGAGACTCTTCCCGTCTGCTATCAGTTTGGATGGAGTGATTCTGTTCCCCTGCTCTCCATCACCCATTCGACGGTTGAGCGTACAAGCTCATCTTCATCCAAAATGTATGTCGCCACAAAAACCGGAACACGCTGATCATCAACAGAAGACAACAGCTCAATTGTGCGCATGCGAACCCATGGGTCCGGGTCGCGCATCAATGTTGTCAGCAGGTCAACAGTCCTCGGCCCGTTCAACACAAACAGCGCCTCCAGAATTACCTGACGCAGGCGCTCATCAGCTCCACCCCATTCGTTTGCTACTGCATCGAATGCTGCGTCTAGCTCAGGACCGGCCGGTAACTCGTTGCCCTCCGCTTGTCGCTGCAAAGCCCGACTCGCAATGGCCTTCAGGATCATGACCATCTGCTTCTTGATGGCGGACGGAGCTGTGCTTAGCCTCCCGACGATGGCAGCGAACGTGTCTTCGCGTGTCTCAAGTACATTGAACAAAACCACATCGACATACTCCGACGTTCCAAGCGCGCCAATGAGTCCCTGCGTGACTTTTGCATCAGGAACATTGGCAAGAACCTTCAATGCATTCAAGCACACACGCAGATCGGAATCTGTGAGCAACTCCAGAAGATCTTCCGGCGATGCACCGGGGATTTCCATCGGCAGCTGAAGCTTGTCGGCAATCCAGACCATGGCGCCGAGCATTGTTCGCCGCAATCTCCCTTCAACGCGCGGAAAATGATTTGCCAGTAACGAAAACGACTTTTGGTCGCCGATGTTGCCGAGAGCTTCAATGATGGCAAACAGCGTCATGGGGTCGGCCTCATCACCCACCGAAGACTCGAAACTGTGGGAAAGAAACTCCGTCGCCTGTTGCCCTTTGATCTTGCCCAATGCGCCGGCCACGTCGGTGCGCGTGTAGTACTCCTGCTCAAACACCTGAATCAAATGCAAGACTGCCGCTTCATCGCCGATGTTGCCCAGCGACTCGATGGCAGCGATCACGACATCGGGATCGGAATCGTACAACAACGGAATGATGGCCGTGACCGCCTTTCGGTGCTTGAGCAATCCAAGAATCTCGACGGCGAGCTTGCGAACGTCCTTGTTGGCATCGTGCAGATAAGGCTCAACAGTCGGGATTGCAGCGTTCCCTAATCGAAACAGAAGCTCAGCCGCAAGATTTCGGATCGCGGAATCCTGGTATTTGATGAAGGGCGCAACCGAGCGAGCCACAGGGGCGCCGCCAATGGCAAGCAACGAACGACAAACGGTTTCGCGAACAACTGCATCGCGATCAGTAATGGAGTTGATCAATGCTGCAATCGATTCCGGACTGGAATGTCCCGCGAGAAAATCAGCAGCCTGACGTCGAGCCTCAGGGTCTTCGTTCGTACGGAGAATCTCTATCTGCTGATCTTTGATATCCAGTGTCACGTCAATCAAGTCCTACTCTCAATCGTGAACCCATGACGGTTGCAGCATCGAGATCGGGGCGGGTTGACGGATGGATAATGTGCTGAAGATCGGGCTGAATGCTGAGCCATGAAGTCAACTGCGCGACGTACGTCAATTCAAGCACTAACTCCGAACTGGCATACGGTTTCCCTGCGATACGCGCTACTGATTTGTACGCCGACGAATTGTTTGCGTGCGTTGCCGCAAAACCAAGTCTGTCCTCGTTTCTGCCTCTCACCAATCCGGTGTACACGAATCCGCCGCTGAGATTGAAATCGTATTGGTTGACGTCTGCATTTGCCAATCCGATGCGCATGAACATGCTGAGACCCTGCTTGCCATCCGCAAGCTCGGAACAGACGCGTTGCTCAGCGAGAAAATACGCGCCGTAGTTGCGCTCAAACTCTCGTTGAGAGCTTGCGCTGAGAAGTTGGATGGGATTTGTGTGAACCCATCCACCCAATGTGTATTTCCCTTTTCCAATACCTTCATCGCCGATGCCGCGCCAACTGTATGCAACCTCTCCGGCAACGAACGCCCCTTCTGCCGCGCTCAGGCGGAGCGACGGACTCGACCTGTCATTCCCGTCGCCGGGAACTCCATCCATCACGACAGATTGAAATGACCAGCGTGAAGTCGGACGAAACCGTACGCGCAAGGCTGCCGCAGAATTCGGGAAAATGCCTGAACCGTTTGTCGCAGGCTGAGACAGTTCCTTTCCGATGTGGAAAGAACTGTTGAGGAAGATGGATGATGTTTGCGTGACGTAGAATTCGGAATTGAGATCATACAGACCCGCAAGAAACGAAAGACGCCCGGCGATGAAATCCTGCTGCATCCACGCTTGATACAACTTGGTGGATTTCGGCGCGCTGATGTTGCTGACCTGCTGGCTGGCGCCGACGAACGCGTTCGGCCCTTCGCCACTGTTGCTGATCACCTGCACGAGGAATCGTGCGCCCTTCCACCCGATCAACTCATTCGCGTCGATGCCGAGAAGCAAATTCACATTGTGAAGATACGCGCCGCGTTGTTCAACGCCGCCGGCAACATTCGAGAGCTGATCTCCCCGATAGTGCAGAAACAGATCGATCGCTTTCGTCGTGGGAATCGACGTCTCCTCAAATTCAAAGAGCGATGGACAATGCCAGCTTTCGTTCTCAGCAGAATACGCTTCGGCTTTGGACGCTTGACTGGTGACTTGCCCCGACGCTGCATAGCGCATCATTCCGCATAGCAGGCAAAGAACCGCTGCCCTGAACATCAATTGCATTCTGCCTCCGGCTGGTATTGCATTTCTCAATGCTATTCCAACAGCGATGCCAGATTATCGGGCAAAAAGCTTCACGAAACAGTCGAGGTTCCGATGTACAGAGAAGGCTCCCCGGGCAAATTGTAGAAACAACTGTTGCGGGGAAAAACGTGCTGTTGTTCATGGGAGTTGAACGATGACCTGCCGCTGTTTTGCGGACATCGGATTAGAGCAGGGGCAAAGAGAGTATCACTCAGTTCGTGGCGAGAGCCTTACGCACTTTGCCGAGAAGCTCTTCCGGATGGAAAGGCTTCTGCAGCGTCTCGAGAGACGCATCTTTCAGAATGGACCCCACAACGTCGCGAGGCGTGTAGCCGGTGCAGAAGAATGCACGGACATTTTTGTTGATCTTCTTCAATTCAAGGAATGCCTGTCCGCCATCAAGTCGGGGCATGAGAAGATCGAGGATGACGAGATCGATTTCTTTGCTGTATTGCCGATAGATCTCCACAGCCTCCACACCGTCGGTCGCGACCATGACGCGATAGCCCTGCTCTTCAAGCAGTTCACGTCCGAGTTCCTGCATAATCGTTTCATCATCAACAAGAAGAATCAACTCGTTGTTCGCCGGTTTGGGACTTTCCGCCTCGTTCGATCGTGATTCCAGCATTCGGGCTTCGACCTTCGGAAACAGCATTGTGAATGTACTCCCTCTGTGTTCTTCGGTTTCGACGACAATCGCTCCGTTGTAGCTCTTTGTCGTGTTGTAAACAATGGAGAGCCCCAGCCCGGTTCCTTTCCCTCGCTCCTTGGTTGTGAAGAAAGGATCAAAGATCCTCTCGCGAATATTTTCAGCAATGCCTGTCCCTGTATCTCCAACTGAGATCGCAACAAAGTCCTGCTGTGCAGACTCAAGCGGCCAAACGAGCCGGTCTTCTTGTATGGCTGCAGGATACGTTGCCTCAAGGCGCAGCACGCCTCCGTTCGGCATTGCGTCTTCCGCGTTTGTACAGAGATTCAGCAGCGCCTGGTACAGCTCTCCCGGGTCAACGTTCGCAAACGGGACATCATCGCTGACAGACGATTCGATGCGAATGCTCTTGTGCAAGGTCGCTTTGAGCGCGACGACAACCTCGGAGATTACTTCCTGCACTGATGCTGTGGTCGTCACGTGACGCTTCCTTCGCGTCAGTGAGAAAAGTCTATGCGCCAGTGCGATGCCGCGCTCGGTGCTCTTCGAGATGGCATCAGCATACTTGGCGATCTTCTCGGCGGCGATCGGGTGCAGCTTGAGACGACCGGCGAATCCGCGCATCGTGTTCAGAACATTCATGAAGTCATGCGCGATGCCGCCGATCAGCGCCTCCAGGCTCTCCATCTTTTGGGCCTGGAACAGTTGATTCTGCAGCTGCTTCCATTCGGTAATGTCGCGAAACGTGCAGCGATGGAGCAGCGTGTTTCCCCGCGCATCGCGCATCACCGACGAGCTTTCGAGCACGGTTCGTCTCTGTCCGTTCCTCCGCTTGATCTCATACTCGAAGTTCTTGATGAAGCCCTGTCGCGCAAGCGCTTGCTTCAGCGGATCACGTTGAGTCGGCTTTGCACAGAACTCGCCTATCTGCGCGCTCAACAAGTCTTGCCTGTTCGAAAACCCAAACAACTCGGCGGCCGCTTTGTTGGCGAACAGCAAATCTCCCGTTGTGGATTCCAGAATGATGCCGTCAGGCGAATCTTCAACGAGCATCCGGTGCCGCGCTTCAGACTCGACAAGCATTTCCGAGTGAAGATCGCGTTCATCAATCGGCTGAATCACCAGCGTCGTAGAACCGTCCGGCATTGAAATCCCCTTGAAGCCGGCGGCAACCTCGGTGCCGTCGAGCCGCGTGAGGCGCACTGCACGGACTGTTTTGCGTTCAACGCGTACGGGGGTTGGCAGAAAGATGTGTTCGATGCGCGACAAATCCTGCGGCTGAACACAACGGAGAAAATCTACTCCCACCAACTCGGAGTGATAGTTTGCGCCCAGAAACTCGCGTGCCGCATCGTTGAGAGAGCGGATGACGCCGTCTGCACAAACCAACACGGGAAGCGGAACCGAATCGATGAAGTCGGCAACGCCCCTATCGCTGGTGGCTCTAGTTAGGGGAAGGTTCATGTACGTTTATTCTGTACGCGCGTTGCTCAGGCTGAATACCCAACTGATCCATGCGGTAACGAAGCTTCGATCGTGTCAGGCCAAGAATCTTCGCAGCATGAACCTGGTTGCCATTGGTAATCTGCAACGTTTTCAAGATCAAGTCGCGAACAACGGTTCCCATCGACACACCCGATTCGGGGACTTCGAGAGCATACCGTTTTCCATTCGAATTTGGCTGCGGCATTCCGGCATGTTGTTTCCCATTCGTTGAATGCAGGAAAGCAAAATGCTCGACCGCTAGCACGGGCCCGTCGCCCAAAAGAACCGCGCGCTCGATGGCATTGCGCAACTCGCGGATGTTTCCTTTCCATTGCTGGCTTTCGAGAAACTGCAGCGCTTCGGGGGAGAGCTTTGGCGGCTCCTTCGCGAAGCGTTTCGCAAACTCGTGCGTGAAGGCGAAGGCAATTACGCCGATATCTTCTTTGCGCTGGCGCAGCGGCGGAATCTTCACCGAAGCGACGTTCAACCGGTAGAAGAGATCTTCCCGGAATCTTCCCTCTTCCACTTCCTTCGCGAGATCGCGGTTCGATGCGGCAATCACGCGCACGTCGATGCCCAACTCCCTCGTGCCCCCCAGCCGATAGAACCGACGTTCCTCGAGCACGCGCAACAACTTCACCTGCATGTCGAGCGACAACTCGCCGATCTCATCAAGGAAGATCGTGCCGCCGTTCGCCAGCTCGAACTTTCCCTGTCGCATTCTATCGGTTGCGCCCGTGAATGCGCCTTTCTCGTAGCCGAAAAACTCGCTCTCCGCGAGGTTCTTCGGTATCGCGCCGCAGTTGAGCGTAATGAACGGCTTCTCTGCTCGTGGACTTTTCTGGTAAATGAATCGTGCAAGAAGTTCCTTCCCTGTTCCACTTTCACCTTCAATAAGCACCGTCGTGTTGTCGCTGAGCGCGAGCCGCTCGGACATATCGAGAATGCGTCGCAGTCCCTGACTTCGTCCGATGATGCCGCTCCGCTGGCGCTGCTGCTCAAGCTCATCCTGCAGGAGCTTCACCTTTCGCTTGAGAAGCGACTGCTCCATCGACTTTTCGATCAACACAATAAGATGGGCAAGATCAAACGGCTTGATCACAAAATCGACCGCTCCTTCTTTCATCGCTTCAACGGCAAGGGCAACATCTGCATGGGCTGTCATCATGAGCACCGGCAGTTCAAACGCCTCCTCTTTGATCTTCCGAAGAATGTGGAGGCCGTTC
>JACRFA010000274.1 GCA_016218065.1 Ignavibacteriota bacterium
GCTCGACGCGAACTTTCGATTCGCCATAGGGAGTCACCGGATTGAAGGCGGACTCTTCCGTCAACCAATCGTCGCCGCCCGCGCCGTAATTGCTGCACGATGACGAGAAGATGTAGCGTTGAACGCCGACTTTCTTGCACAGCTCGGCAAGCTTCAATGAGGCAAGATGATTGATGTCGTACGTCAGATTCGGATTGAGATCACCGAGCGGGTCATTGGAAAGTCCGGCGAGATGCAACACGGCATCGAAGCCGTCGAGATCGGACGCTTCAACGTCTCTCACGTCCTTCATGATCTCGGGAATATCCACAATGCCATCACCAAATGTACACCGACGGAAGATGTCGCTGTCCAATCCCACAACTTCGTGTCCCGCTTTGAGCAGCATCGGCGCGAGGATCGTTCCGATGTAGCCTTTGTGACCCGTTAGTAGTACGCGCATCAGGTGTTCCCTTCGATAGTGATTATGATATTATTCTTGCCAAAGTTTCCAGGGAGCTTTGCCGCTGTTCCAGAGTTCGTTCAACAGATGCTTCTCGCGCAGCGTGTCCATGCATTGCCAGAATCCGTCGTGCCGATACGCCATGAGCTGTCCTTCGCGCGCAAGTCGTTCCATTGGTTCCTTTTCGAATTGCGTCGGGTCGCCGTCGATGTAATCGAACACTTTCGGTTCGAGCACGAAGAACGCGCCGTTGATCCATCCTTCAGCAGTCTGCGGTTTCTCCGCAAACTCGCTCACGCAATCGCCATCGAACATCAGATGACCGTAGCGCGCAGGCGGACGCACAGCCGTAAGCGTGGCGATGCGGCCATGCGCGCGATGGAATGCAAGCAGCCGATCGAGATCAACCGTCGAAACGCCGTCGCCCCATGTGAGCATAAATGTTTCTTTGCCGAGGTAGGGTTGCAGCCGTTTAATGCGTCCTCCGGTTTGCGTCGGCATGCCTGTGTCAACGAGTTCAACCGTCCAGTCTTCCGTATCGCCTTCGCCGCTACGCGTCACTTCTCTCTTCTTCATATTGACGGTCATGTGTTCGGCCGCCAGCGCCGCGTAATCAATCATATACTTCTTGATGTACTCACCCTTGTACCCAAGCGCGACGACAAAACTGTTATGTCCGTAATGCGCGTAGTGTTTCATGATGTGCCAGAGAATCGGTTTCCCGCCAATCTCGACCATCGGTTTGGGTTTGATTTCTGTTTCTTCTGCAAGCCGGCTTCCCAGCCCTCCGGCAAGTATTCCAACTTTCATGATGCTCTCTTTTCTTGAGAAAGATGATGTTAGATTTGATTCCCCGCCGTCCGAACATTTTTGAACGGGGCCATGATCAGCCCTTTGATCAAACGTCCCCAGCGGAACGGCTGTGCGTAGAAAATCAGAAGATGATATAAACAGAACAAGCGCTGATACATGCTGAGCCGAACACGGAAGATGGATTTCACATACTCCCAAAACCTTCGCGTACGCGAGAAACGACCTTTGCTTCGCGGATCGAACCACTGCGCCATCGATCGTTTCGTCGGATTGATGTTTGTGGAAATCTTCTCGTGATACCGACGCAGGAAGAGACGCTCGGGCACTTCCGCAATCTCACCCAGCAAGGCAAATTCACCTAACAGCACGCGATCCGACGACTCGTACGCGCCAATGCATGGCGTCGTGCGAAGAAGGTCGGTCCGCATCACGCCGAATACAGCATTGCAATCGATGGGAGCGCGGCAGAATTGCCGCCAGCGCAGGTGAGCATACTTCTCGCGAAAATTGAATTGGTCTTCGTGATTGCTCTTGAATTCTCCCTGCGCGTCGATGATCGTCGTCTTGGGATAGGCGAGACTGACGTCAGGATTCGCCTCCAGCGCGTCAACGCACTTTTCGATGAACGCCGGGGCGCAAACGTCATCATGAGCTGCCCACTTGAAGTACTTTCCGTGTGCAGCCCTCACGGTCAGATTGTAGTTTGCTGCTGCACCAAGATTGGATGCATTGCGAACGTACTTGATGCGCGAATCCTTTGCCGCGTACCTGCGGCAGATTTCTTCCGTTGCGTCGGTAGAGGCGTTATCAAAAATAACGATCTCAAGATTCGAGTACGACTGACAGAGAAGCGAGTCCAACGCCTGCGACAGATACTGCTCGCCGTTGTACACGGGAACACCGACGCTCACAAGTGGCTTTGGTACTGTCATATTCAACTGCGTTGTGGATAGCTAAGGCGGAATTGCCCGAAATAAGTCCGCTGAATATATGAAGAACACGCCTTTTCTCCAACTCATCATCTTCGAACAGATTCTACGCGAAAAGGAGGAGATAAAACTTGACGACCATCAATCTGCAAGGGATTACTCACGATGTTCGCGCAGGGATCGGACCGGCGGCCATAATTCGGACGGAAGACAGACGTGGGGTGGGGTTGCTCATCCCGCGGAGGCAGGTGTTACCTCAGCAGAGTCAACTTTCTATGAAGCACTTGCTGCGCTCCATTTGATGAAGTCATGACGAGGCGATAAACATACGTGCCTGATGCAACGGGGCTGCCTGCATCGTTCCTACCGTTCCAGGTCGCCGTAAATGTCCCTGCGTTTTGCTCTCCCAAAAACAAAACTGCGACCTGCTGGCCGATTGCATTGTAGATGCTGAGGAGGACTCGCGATTGTTCCGGAATCTCAAAGGAGATTGTGGTGGTCGGATTGAAGGGGTTCGGATAGTTCTGGGACAATGAAAATGATGTTGCTGCCACATTCGAGGCAACGTCTGTCGTCCGGCTCAAGACGCGAAAGGAGAAGTACTCGTTCATCGGATCGGTCGAGACTCGGTTCAATCCATAGCGAAAGCATATCCGGTACTGAATCGTGTCGCCCACGCGAAGTGCAGCGGCGGGAAGATCAAATGTTCCGCTGAACTGCCCCGACGGATTCGCGCTCATGGGAAAAGTCCGAAGGTCGCCGGAGTTGATCTTGTATTCCACCCACATCGACTCGACAGCATTTGCTTGCGAAATAGACGCGTTGACTGTCGCCGGCCAGTTGCTGAGCGAGATGTCGGCCAGTTGTGTGTGCACGATTGATGGCGCATATTGTTGAGGATCGATGAAGTGCTTCACCGTGCCGAGCAAGTACACCAACGTCGAGAGATGTGCGCCGCCAAACAAATCTCTGTCGGCCTGAAGCAAAGCCTGCGCTGCATCGACTCCAGTTGCACCGGCTCCAAGATAATTCAGACTCTGCAACACAAGCTTGTCTGTTGTTTCTCGCCCGAGATCATTCCAGATCGACATCAGCGTCGATGACCAGATCTGTCCAGCCTCATAGATTCCGAGATTGCCGAAGGGATACGTTCTTGTGTCATTCAGCGATCGACCGAGCTGAAAAATGTTGTGCGAGTTCCAGTTGAACACCCAGTTGTACTCGTAGTCGGTTGGCTGCCAGCCTTTTGCAATTCGAGATGACGACGCAGCCCAGTAGTCGCTGTATCCCTCGCCGAGCGCTCCACTTTCCCCGCCGCCCCATGACGGGCAAGAATTGAAGACGATGGCGTGCGCATACTCGTGAAGGATGACATCAACATCTTCTGCGTCGTCGATTCCGCCTTCTCCCATCGCAATCCAATTTCCATTCGGACTGTAATGCGAATTGTCCTGTCCCGATAATCCATGCGGATCGACGCGAACGGTCTGCAGCGATGCTGAGGAGAAACCAAGACTCTCGATGTATTTGTATGATTGTGTGATGTGGTAGTACGCGTTCACTGCTTCGAACTCCTGGCGCGAGCGTGTGTAGGTGAACGCGTGCGGCGTTGCTTCGGAATAGAACAGCGGATCAATCGGCGATTCGAGATCCGTGATCTCGCAGTACGGACCTTTCAGCTTGTACACTCCGTCTTCGAATGTCAACGAATCGAGCGTGACGAGGGTGAGATAGTGTGTGAGTGAATCGGAATCTGCATCGTTGTTATCAGTGAAGCCGGCTGCGCCATAACGTTTCTTCGCGGCGCTGAGCGGATCCGTGAGATAAACATTGCCCGAACCCTGATGCCTGTTCGAGTTGGCAAATCGATTCTCCATGCTGAGAATCTTTCCGCTGCTTGCATCGACAAATGCTTCCCAATCGCCCGAAGGATTCTCTGTCGTCAGCCTGACGCGATATGCGATGTGATATTCGCCAGCCTTATCCTGCCATACCATCAACGGCACAGTCTGTCGATCTCCAATAACCGTGGCGTCAGTTGGCAAGGTGTTGCGTACTACCTGCCACGCTGCAGCGTCGCCGATTCGCTTCGTGGGAATGAGCGTGCGGATATTGCTTTTGATGTTGTTGATTACCATGCTCACGTGTGAGTGTGCATCGATGCTCACGATCAACTCGCCATCGTGCACAGGCAGACCTTCGTAGGTTTGCCGGTAACGAACGTGCGAAGCGTTTCGTGTCGCTTTTGTCTCGGTGATGGTAAGTTGGGATTTTTCGTTGCTGAGTTGTAACTCGTCTTTGTTCGTTCGCAGAAATGAATCTGCGATGTGCGCGGGTGTTGTACCCGTGCTGGAGAAGCGGGCATTGTAGATTGCTCGCGTTACTCCTGTTGAATCAACGCGGCGTTCCGATGAGGCGGCTTTCCCAACAAGTGGCTGGCACATTGCAACCAAGGCACATAAGGTTGCTGATGTGAAAACGACTCTGCGGCTCGCAAAGAGGTTTGCTTCTGGCATTGTTAGAATGTTATCTGGTTTGTTGAGTACGGGCGCTTCGTCGGGGGAAGCTGGGGGTGTTACTCGTCGCCTTCAGTAAGGTAATATTGATATGTAATCTGAAGAAAAGTTAAAAGGAAACGCGCCTGAATGCGGTGAGTCGCCTCACATTTTGTAGAATCGAAAGGGTCAGAAGTGGAAAAGTTTACAATGTGTACACCGCGAAGTGACTGAAAGGGAAAAAACAGAAACAATGAAAAGGCGATTATGGTGGATTGGTGGATTGGTGGATGGATGATGGATGATGGATGATGGATGATGGATGATGGATGATGGATGATGGATGATGGATGATGGATGA
>JACRFA010000275.1 GCA_016218065.1 Ignavibacteriota bacterium
AAGCAGTAATGATTGGTTCTTCGCGTAATACAACGTGTATCGCTCGGCTTCCTCGACGTCCAAATCGTCGCGATGATTGATCTGGACCAAACCGGTCAGACCCCTGGGGCCGAGAATGGAATCGGAATTGTCGACAATATCAAGCGGTTCGGAAAGCGGTCGCCCGACCAAACTTATTCTACCCAAAAACACATGCGGAAGCAAGAGCACTGTGCGTCCGAATCGTCGCGGCGCTCGCGATCTCATCCTGCCGAGAAACACCCACGGATACAGGAAGACCATTCCGAGAGTTGAGAGTAGAATATCGAACACCCGTTTTACCAGTCGGTTGCCCGCTCTGTGTATGTTGTATTCGATTTCGACGAGCGGCAGCGCATCAAGCTCATCAATGCGCGTCTTACCGATAATTGCTTCAAGACTGTTCGGCACGAGACGGAAGTTTACACTCCGATCTCTGCTTCGTGCAATTACCGAAAGAATGTCCGCGTACGAGAGGCCGTCGGTCGAAAAGATTACTTCGCTCACCTTCCGCTCGTTAATCACCTTCCCGACGTTGTCGATGCTGCCGATGATTTCGATGCCGGCAATTCTTTCGCCGATGTTTCTTCTGTGCAGATCAATGAAGCCGACGATGTCGTAGCCATGGTCAACACGCGCACGCAGCTTTTTCAGAACTTCCTGCGCCGACGGACCGGTGCCAACGATGACCGTCGGACGACCGAACAGACTTTTGCGCGAGCTTGTTTTGCGTCCGGTGAAAACTTCGTACAAGAGACGCCAACCCGGCAAGATGAGGAAGATGATCGCGCCGGAGATGAGCACCACTGCCCGGCTCCAGGCAAAGCTTTTCGCAAAAAAGATGGTGGCCGAAAGTATTGTGTAACTGATGATGACGGAAACGAACGTGCGCGACACCGAATGTCGATGCGACGTATATACGCCGGCGGAATACAACGACGTCACGACGACAAGCGCCGGAATAGTCCAGACTATTGGATATGAGCTGTGCGGAAAGCGAAAGAAGACTCCGAAGTGGAGATACTCGCTGATGATCAACGCCAGATCGACGAGAATGAAATCCATCAACGCTATCAGGAGCGGCCGACTTGCTTTGGAGACGACGGCTAGCGCCGCGCGAAGCACAATGGCAATCGAGAGGAACAACTCCACGATGAACGAATTGCTGAAATGCTTCTCGACAAACAACTGCATTGCCTGATAGAACGTCCGGATCTCGTCAATGTCGCTGCGCCGCGTGCTTTCGCCCTTGAAGTGAATGATCTTGGTGGAATGAACGTAATAGACTTTGTAGCCGGAGCGCGACACGCGATAACACCAGTCAAGATCTTCTCCGTACATAAAGAACGTCTCGTCCAATCCGCCGATCTTCTGGTACACCTCGCGGCGCAGAAACATGTACGATCCGCTGACGGCATCGACTTCGTACGTCTCATCTTCGCTCAGGTATGTGAGATTGTACTTGCCAAAAAGTTTTGACGAGGGAAAGAGTCCGCTCAGTCCGGTGATCTTCGTGAACGCGACCCAGGGCGTGGGGAAACTTCTTCGGCATGGCAACTGAAACGAGCCATCCGGGTTCAAGACTTTGCAGCCGGCAAGTCCGGCATCCGGGTTCTCGTCAAAGAAACTGAGCATCACGCGGAACGTATCTTCCTGCACCACCGTGTCGGGATTGATGAGCAGGATGAAGCGCCCCTGTGCGCGCTTCAACGCAGCGTTGTTCGCTTTGGCAAATCCGACGTTGACCTTGTTTTCGATGAGCTGAACTTGAGGAAACTTGGCGCGGACCATCTCGAGACTGCCGTCGTCGGATGCGTTGTCGATGACAAACACTTCTCCCGTCAACCCTTCCATCGCGCGGAAGATGGATGTCAGGGAGTTCTCGAGAAACTGTCGAACATTATAGTTGACGATGATGACCGAGAGGTCCATAACGGCAGGCCGCTACAAGCGACGGAAAAGACTGCGAAGCCTCAGCTTCCACAGCATGAAGACGGCTTCGTACACAATGCTCTTCGACATTTTTGAAACGCCCGAACGCCGATCTGCAAAGATGATCGGGATTTCTAGCAGCCGAAATCCTTTCTTCCAGATCTTGAAGCTCATCTCGATCTGAAACGCGTAGCCGTTCGATCTGATCTTATCCAGATCGATCGCCTTCAGCGGCTCGATCCGGTAACATTTGAATCCGCCGGTCGCGTCGCGCACCGGAATACCGGTGATGATTTGCGTGTAAACGTTGGCCGAGTAGCTGAGCAGCAAGCGATTCATCGGCCAGTTCAACACACGCACGCCGTTGATGTACCGCGACCCGATCACGAGATCAGCGTTCTTGATGTTTGCCAGAAACTCCGGGATGTCGTTGGGGTTGTGCGAAAAGTCGGCGTCCATCTCAAACACATAATCGTAACCGTGCTGAATGGCGTACCTAAATCCCACAACGTAAGCAGTGCCGAGTCCCTGCTTACCCTTGCGTTCGACCATTTGGACGTGCGGATTCGTCGTCATGATTTGTTTGACGATGTTTCCCGTCCCATCGGGCGAGCCGTCATCGACCACGAGGATGTCGATGTTTTCCGCCTGACGCAGAACGGCAGGAATCAGTTTGGGGATGTTGTCAGCTTCGTTGTACGTCGGGATGACAACAAGAATTTTGCGTTGTTCTTGCAATGGATTATGTTGATTGATTCTTGTTCATACCGTCACTACGTGACGGATCTTACCTTAGAGATCTTTCACCCCGACCTTGAAAGGTCGGGCTAACATCGTTCTGCCACTACGTGGCAACGGTACAAAAACACTTTGCTCGAATTAATCATGTACCAAGGCAATAGTCACATAGTGACATGACGATGTTAGGCAGACCGTTTCCCGCTCTCCATGATTCCGCTCATGGGCGGGATTCTGAAAAGCGGAATACGGTCTGCACTCAAACCAACACACGATTCCTCGTCACCTCGTGACGAGATCTTTTCACCCCGACCTTGAAAGGTCGGGCTAACATCCTTCTGCCACTACGTGGCAAACGCGGATTTTTGTCGTCCCATCGGGACGACGCGAAATTAGGCTTGCAATTTATTGCCTGCATATAACACCAACCACCGTCGATCGTCACGTAGTGACGAGGTGAACCTTGCTCAGTGATAGAACTCCTTGATCGCATCAGTGATGTATACGATCTGTTCGTCCGTTAACTCGGTGTGCATCGGCAACGACAGAACTTCATCAGTCGCTTGCTCCGTAATCGGAAACGCACCTTTGCCTGTTCCGGGTACTGCAAACGCTTGCTGCAAGTGGAGCGGAATCGGATAATAGATCGCATGCGGAATTCCCTTCTGCTTCAAATGCTCGGCAAGCTCGTTGCGCCTGGGCGCTCGGATTGTGTATTGATGAAAAATGTGCTCGCCGTTTGGCGAGACGTACGGAACCGTTACCGGCGTTCCCTTCAGCATATCATTGTACGTGGCCGCTGCTTTTCGTCGGGCGGCGTTCCACTGATCAAGGTATTTCAGCTTCACAGAAAGAATAACCGCTTGCAACGTATCGAGTCTGCTGTTGACGCCAAGGATTTCGTGATAGTACCGAACCTTCGAACCGTGCACGATGATCATCCGCATTTTCTCAGCAAGGGCAGCATCGTTGGTCACAACCATACCGGCGTCACCGAACGCTCCGAGGTTCTTGCTCGGAAAGTAACTGATGCAAGAGATATCTCCGAAGGTGCAAACTTTTTTCCCTTTGTACGTGGCTCCCATTCCTTGTGCAGAATCCTCGATCACTTTCAGATCATGCTTTCGTGCAACGGCCATGATCGGATCCATATCCGCTGCTTGTCCGTACAGGTGAACGGGAATGATTGCTTTTGTCTGCGGCGTAATTGCCGATTCAATGAGTGATGGATCGATGTTGAATGTCTTGGGGTCGATGTCGACGTACACTGGCTTCGCACCAAGCAACGCGATCGTTTCCGCCGTCGCGACAAATGTGAACGGCGTCGTGATCACCTCATCGCCTGGCCCAATGTTCAGCGCCATCATCGCAACCTGCAACGCATCAGTTCCCGATGCGCAGCCGACGGCGTACTTCACGCCCAGATATCCCGCGATCTGACATTCAAACTCGCCGACTTCTTTTCCGAGAATGAACTGTCCCGAGTCGAGAATCTTGTGAATTGCCGCGTCAATTTCCGGTTTGATTTTTTGATACTGTCCGACAACATCGACCATCTGAAGTTTCATAAGGAATCCTATTCTGATTTATGTGTGCCCGCGACCAAGGAGCGTGTGCGAGATGGTGCTGAGAATTATCTTGATATCCATTCTCAACGACATGTTCTCGATATAGAACAAATCGTATTGGACTTTTTTCCGAACATCTTCGATCGATTCATCATACTTGTGTTTCACCTGCGCCCAGCCGGTGAGTCCAGGTCTCACCTTCAGCCGGCGGGGATATAGCGGAATTTCTTTCGACAACTGGTCAACGAACACCGGACGCTCGGGCCGCGGCCCGACGACACTCATGTCGCCCTTCAGAATATTCCAGAGCTGAGGAATTTCGTCGAGGTGAAGCTTACGCAGCCAATAGCCAACGCGAGTAACGCGAGGGTCGCTCTTGTTCGCCCATTGAGGGCCGGCCGCTTCGGCATCGAGTCTCATCGACCTGAATTTGTAAATCTTGAAGAGGCGTCCGTCTCTGCCAACACGTTCCTGCTTGTAGAGCGCAGGTCCCTTTGATTCGCTCTTGATGCACAACGCAACCAACGCCCACACCGGCAATCCGACAATCAGAACAAACGCCGAGAACGCCACGTCCATCGCGCGCTTCGTGGATTCCTCCCACGGCGTCATGAGTTGCGGACTGATCTCGATGAGCGGGAACCCGTAGATCTGATTTGTCCGCGCTTGTCCGCTGATAATATCGTAGAGGTCTGGAATGATTTTCAGCCCGACGTTGTACGAATTGCAACTCACGATGATTTCCAACAAGTGTTGGTGGTCGGACGAATCGAGCGCAATGAGCACATCCTGAATTTCATTTTTGCTGAGAAGCGTGTTGAGATTGCGATGCGAGTCCAGCACAGGAATGGATTTGTACGGCTCGAACTTCTGACCATCGATACTCACGAACCCGACGACTCTGTATCCCAGGGCCGGGTACTGCTCGATTTCATCGTACAGCTCTCTTGACTTCATTTCACTGCCGACGATGATCGTTCGGTGAACGCCGACCCCGGCAATCAGCATCCGACGTTGAATGCTTCGTATGACGAGTCTGCCTGTTACAACGAAGCCAAACAAGATCGCCCAATACACAACAATGAGGAGACGTGAATTGGTTTGCGTTGCCGTCGCCTGGTCGTCGATAAAGATTGCAAAGAACAAGAAGAGGCAGCCGACCACCGTGGTTTTGAACAGCAATGTAATCTCATCGAGCCGCGACTTTGCATACCACGGACGATAAAGTCCCACCAGAAAGAAGAGCAGCACCCAAAACAGATACACCGCGATCATCGGGACAACGAAGTCCGGCTCGATCGCCAACGTCAGCCACCCACTGCGCACGCGGAAGAGATAATAGGCTGCCCAGGTGAGGCAGATGGTGAGGGAGTCGGCAATGAGGAGAATTCCTGTTTGTTCTTTTGCGCTCACAAAAGTTGAATTTCCGTTTTTAATGTGGATTCAGTGCCTAACAAATTTCCCTCTACTACCTGAGCAGACGAAGCCTCATTGCATCAACCAGATTTCTTGGATATCCTGAATCCATTCTCGCGTCCGCCTTCACTCACGCAGTTTTTTCGATACCTCATCTGGTCACCGTCAAGACGGGAAAGCCAATCTCCCACCAGTAGCTCACTCACAGGTTGGGTGTTCGAAACCTAATGCCATCATTCGCGTCCGGCTACTTGAGAATCTCTATCTCTCTCCATCCAACCCAAGAGGGACTCTGCACAGTGAGAACTTTGACAAATTGAACGTTCGTAAGTCCCAACGTATCATACTCAAGTATCTGAAAGTCTGATGTTCGTTGCCGTATCTCGCGCAGCACCCTGTATTCTTCACCGGATCTTCGCACGAGAATCTGATGGATCGTTTCACCCGCCGGAGTTTGGTTGACCACAAGCCTAATCACGCCAATCGAGGTGGGCCGCGCCAAATCGATCTCTATCCATTGGGGAGCGAAGTCACCGGCCCCCCATGGTTCCATAGTTCCATCGACCACTTTGGATGCAGACTGTTGCGGGGTTTCGCGAGAGGAAGAGACTGGTTTACGATATGCAATGTTGCGATCAAAACTTTCGGGCACATCAACTAGCGATGGATCTGGGCGAACTGAAGGGGCCATGGAGCGGTCTACTATTTCATTCTCGTCCTGCGCATTAAACGTCTCAGGTAGTTCGTGAAGATCCCATGCCCAAAGTATCCAACCTGAGAAACCAAATCTGCTGGAATTCGCTTGCCACTTACGAAGATCACGAGCGGCCGCTTCGCGGGAAGGATATGATTGTTTGAATGCCCCCAGTTCTCCCATGATGATAGGTTTGTCCTTCGCAGAT
>JACRFA010000033.1 GCA_016218065.1 Ignavibacteriota bacterium
TCAGGTGCTCGATATTACTGCTGCACGCAACGAAGGCCTGTTCGAGGGAAACGCCGAAGTAGCAGCCGAAGCATGCGCTGATCGCACGCTCAATCGGTTTCTCTCACTTGAAAAGACTCACTGGTCGGACTTCCGCAAGCGACTGAGTTTCCTTCTCTCCGACGCATCCGAGCGCGCAAAAGTCGAGCGATGTCTTGTGCCGATTGAAGAAGTTGAGATGCAGCTCCCGGTCGCAATCGGAGACTACTCTGACTTCTATGCGTCCATCTATCACGCGACGAATGTGGGAAGCATGTTTCGTCCCGACAATCCACTTCTCCCAAACTACAAACACGTTCCCATCGGGTATCATGGTCGCGCATCGTCCATTGTCGTGAGCGGCACAAATATCAAGCGGCCTGATGGGCAGACGAAAACCGACGCAGCCGATACGCCAACGTTTGGTCCGAGTGCGCAGCTTGACTATGAGTTGGAAGTTGGATTCTTCGTGGGACCGGGAAATGAAATAGGGAAACCAATTCCCATCAACGAGGCCGAGGATCACATCTTCGGACTCTGCCTCGTGAACGATTGGTCGGCGCGAGACATTCAGAAATGGGAGTATCAACCGCTCGGACCCTTTCTCTCGAAGAGTTTCGCGACAACCATCTCGCCCTGGATTGTGACGCTCGAAGCGCTCGAGCCATTTCGTTGCCCCGCGTTCAATCGCTCAGCGAACGATCCGCCATCGTTGCCGTATCTGACTTCACAAACACACTCATCGTTCGGCGGCGTGGATCTCAAGCTCGACGTTTTCATCACAACGCAAGATATGCGTGAGCGAAAGATCGAACCGATGCTCGTCAGCAGCGGAACGTTCGCCGACATGTACTGGACGATAGGTCAAATGCTGACGCATCACACGAGCAACGGCTGCAACTTGCGTCCGGGAGATTTGCTGGCAAGCGGAACGGTGAGCGGGCCAACAAAAGAATCGCGCGGCTGCCTGCTGGAACGAACCTGGCGCGGCTCTGAGCCTCTGCAATTGCCGAGCGGCGAGATTCGGAAGTTTTTGGAGAACGGCGACGAGGTTGTTATTCGAGGATTCTGCAGCCGGGAAGGGTACGTGCAGATCGGTTTTGGGGAATGCCGCGGAAGAGTCAGTGGTTAACGAATCACTGTCACGCAAACAAAATTGTTGTTTCTGAATGTTGCGCTTCCTATCTTTGGGCGCAGGTTTTGAAGGTCGGGCCTGCCAGTTCCGAGCCAGTTCTGTGAGAATCCCTACCGTTCTTTATTTTCATCACACGTAGAACTTTTCCGGACCCTTCAGTTTCCGGAACTCATGCTCGCTGCCTGTCATTCTGCCGGAGTTTTTTCCACTTAATTCACTCTTTCACATTCTTGGAGTAGTTATGAACAAAACGATACACTCTCTTGTCGTGTTTTTTGTTTGTTCAGTGATGACTTCCGCGGTATTCGCGAGCGGATTTCAATTGAATGAACATGGCGCTCGCGCGATGGCTCAGGGGGGGGCATTCGCTGCACGCGCAACCGATGGCTCGGCGATCTTCTTCAATCCCGCGGGCTTGGCTTTTCAGACGCGGCCTTCATTGTATGCAGGTACAACACTGATCTCGCCTGTATCGGAGTTCTACGGACCAACGCAGCTCAACACAAATCAGAAGTCCGAGCTTCAGAGTCAGCTCTTCACGCCGATCAACATTTATTTCTCGTATCCGATCATGGAAGGATTGACAGCTGCTGTTGGCGTAAATAATCCATTCGGCCTCGGAACGAAGTGGAACGAAAACTGGGCGGGCAAATATCTTACGACGAAAGTGTATCTGGAGACGTTCTTCATCTCGCCGACACTTGCATACCAGATCACGGATCAACTTGCGATTGGTGCTGGCGTCAACTATGTAACCGGCAGTGTGCTCATCGAACGCGCGGTGTTCACCGGCGCAGGCGATCCGCGTGTCAGTCTTGACTTGAGTGCGAGCGGTTGGGGCTTCAACGTCGGCGCGATGTATAAGATCACTCCTGAGCTGTCAATCGGCGCATCGTATCGCAGCACGGTGAAAGTCGATGCAAAAGGGACGGCAAAATTCACTCCCGCGCTGAGCGTCCTTCCCGCCGGAGACGCGACAACGAAGATCAAACTTCCGGCGGTAGCATTTGTCGGCCTTGCATACAAGGTATCCGAAGAGCTGGAGCTGGAAGCAGACTACCAGTACAATGGTTGGTCATCCTACGATGAGCTTGCGATCGAATTCAAATCGAACAACTCCAAGAGTGTTGCCCCGAAAAATTATCAAGACTCATTCATCCTTCGGTTCGGTGGAGAGTATAAGTTGGATGCGCTTCGATTGCGCGCAGGTTATCTGTACGACAAGTCGCCGGTCAAGGATCAATTTGTCGAGCCGATGTTGCCTGATGCAAATCGGAACGGCATCAATGTTGGATTCGGATACAATTTCAATGAGAACTTCAGTCTGGACTTCGCGTACCTGCTCTTATTGTTCAACGAACGGAAGGTTGAGAGTACGATTCCCGAAATCAACTTCGACGGAACGTACAAGAGCTACGTGAATCTCTTTGCCATCGACTTTGGCTATACATTCTAGAAGGGAGAAAGAAAACCATGAAGAACCTATCATTAAGGAATTCGACCATGAAGGCTTTGACCATTGGTGTCGCCCTTCTCACCGCAGCAATCATCGTTACGATGGGCGGCTGCACGATTTCAACTCCGAACGGCCCCGCATCGAACCTGGGGAGCCAAACAGTAACGCGGTACGTTGCCATCGGGAACAGCTTAACGGCAGGCTATCAATCAAACGCGCTCTATGCGTCGGCTCAGGATTTCAGTTTTCCGAATCTGATTGCACGACAGTTGCGCCTTGCTGGAGCAACGATTCCGAATTTTGAGCAACCGCTCTACGGCGACCCTGGGAATGCCGATCCCACGACCGGGAAGGCTGCGCGCTATGAATTGATTTCGCTCGTGGGCCCGGTTATCGGTCCCCGCGGCTTGACCGCAGGCGCTCCGCTCAATACCGGACTCACGCGTCAGTACGACAATCTCGGAATTCCCGGAGCAGTGATTTTTGATTTCCTCGATACCACAAGCTTCACGATCAAGGCTGGCCCGCCGCGCAACAATGCGTTCTTCTCGCTTGTGCTTCGGCAGTCGGCGCTTGGGAAGACAATTCTCGCGCAAGCGCGTGCGCTGCGCCCCGATCTCGTCACGTTCTGGCTTGGCAATAATGACGTGCTCGGCTATGCAACGAGCGGCGGCGTATCACCATCAGCGCCTACTTCGGCGGCGATTTTTGCGGCCTTGTACGCCCAGGCGTTCGATTCGCTGCGTGCATCATTGCCTAATGCAAAGATCGTCGTTGCCAACATCCCCAACGTAACGGCGATCCCATTCTTCAATACATTAGGGCCCAAAGTGAAGCCGCTGATTCCCCCGGGTGTTTACCTTCGCTATCAGAAGCACGGCAACACGAGTCTTGCATTCGATTCGACTCGCTTCACGGAAGCCAACGCTCCACTGCTGACACTTACGGGCAGCGCGTATGCAACCTTGCTCGGCGCCAACACAGGCAAATGGTATCGCGACAAGGGAATTCTCCCGCCACCTGCCGGCATCGACACAACTAAGCCATTCGGTTTCCATCCGCAAAATCCGTGGCCGGATGCGCTGACGCTTGACGCCGATGAACAGGTTGTTGCAGGTGCCGCGGTGAACGCGTTCAACGGCACCATTGCAACTCTTGCAGCAGCAAAGGGCGCAGCTCTTGTTGATATGAATGCATTCTTCACTAGCGTGAAGGCGAACGGGTATTCCTCGGGCGGCCAGAAATTCACAGCGGACTACATCACCGGCGGTTTGTTCAGTCTTGATGGCGTTCATCCCAGCTCGAAAGGCGGCGGGGTTGTTGCAAACCAGTTCATTAAAGTCATGAACGCAACCTGGGCGATGAGCATTCCGATGGTTGACATTTCGTCGATTCCGTCGATTCCCGTGCCGTTCGGGAAAATTTCAGGCAACGGCATTCCCGCCATCCCGGCGAGTTCATTCAAAGATTTCGATTGGCTCTGGGGACAGAGTAACTAATCTGCCACTGATCTATACTCCTTCACCCCGACAGTTGCGAGATTGTCGGGGTGAAGTGTTTATGGAGTGAAGCCAAACGTTGAGTGCGTACCTGAGTTTTTTTATATTGACACGTCATTTTTCGACCACAAGCGGATAACAAACAACAATGCTCAAAGCGCTTCTTCTCGAAAACATCCACCCCAACGCAATCAAGCTGTTGCGTGATCACTCAGTAGAGCTTGAGTGTCTCAAAGAAGGCCTCACCGAGAACGACCTGATTGCGCGTCTCGACGGCGTTGATATTCTCGGAATTCGTTCGCGCACACATGTTACTCAGCGCGTACTCGAGCGCTCCGATCACTTGCTTGCAATTGGCGCGTACTGCATCGGAACGAATCAGATCGATCTGGACGCGGCCTCGCTGAAGGGAATTGCCGCGTTCAACGCGCCATACAGCAACACGCGCAGCGTTGCCGAGCTTGTCATTGCTGAGACGATTTTTCTACTTCGTCGGCTGTACGACAAGATTCTGAATGCGCATCAGGGCATCTGGGACAAATCCGCGGAGAATGCTCGCGAAGTGCGCGGGAAGAAGCTGGGCATTATCGGCTATGGCAACATCGGCTCGCAGGTCTCGATGCTTGCTGAGAGCATGGGCATGGACGTGTATTACTACGACGTTGTCGATAAACTGACGATCGGAAACGCTACGCGCACTCGCACGCTCCATGAGCTTCTCGCCGTCGCCGAAGTTGTCACGATTCACGTTGATGGCAATTCCAGCAACACGAATCTCATTGACGAGCGGGAGTTCACGGTCATGAAGGACGGCGTACTTTTGCTGAATCTCAGTCGGGGACACGTTGTGAATCTGGAAGCGCTGCGCAAGAATCTTGAGAGTGGAAAAATTGCCGGAGCGGCGCTCGATGTTTTCCCTGTCGAGCCGAAAGACGCAAATGAACGCTTTGTCACGCCATTGCAGAATTATCCGAATGTGTTGCTTACGCCGCATATCGGAGGGAGTACGGAAGAGGCGCAGGAGAACATTGCCGAGTTCGTAACATTAAAACTTCTGGAGTACATCAGAACCGGCAACACATTCACGAGCGTGAACTTTCCCAAAATCAACGCGCCAAAATCCGACGATGCGCTGTCGCATCGCTTGATGCATGTTCATCAGAATGTGCCGGGCGTCCTCTCGCAGATCAACGGCATCTTCGCGAAGAATAATGTCAACGTCCTCACCCAATACTTGCGGACGAATGAGCTGATTGGATATGTGATTGCAGATGTCGATCGTGAGTACAAGGATTCGCTGTTCGACGACTTGAAACACGTCGGCCACACAATCAAAGTGAGAATCGTGTGAGGCATTGCACCATTGCACGATTGCATCATTGCACCTCGAAGCAAACTTGGGTGAGACAAACCTGCCTGTCGGTAGGGAGGGGGCGACCGCCTTTGCACCGATGTAAACTGTTTCGCATCGCGGCATCATCCGTCGTGTTGACGGGGAACACCCGCCGGAAGCCCCATACTCACATCGCGCTGCACACTAACAGTGATTTTGCAGGTGCATCGTATTTTGTTATATTGACACACCGCTCTCACATCGTTCGTCCCTATTTCTGATTGAGAATTGTAAAGCATGAGTGACAACAAGATCATTTTCTCCATGGCTGGAGTTGGGAAGGTCGTCAAGCCCAACAGACAAATTCTGAAGGATATTTACCTGTCGTTTTTCTACGGCGCAAAGATCGGAGTTCTTGGACTCAATGGCGCCGGGAAGAGTACGCTGCTGAAACTGATCGCAGGCGTCGATACTGATTATCTCGGATCGATCACTGCGCAAAAAGGAATTACGTTTGGCTATCTGCCGCAAGAGCCGCAGCTTGATGCGACAAAGACAGTGAAGGAAATTGCCGAAGAGGGCGTTGCCGATACTGTGAAGCTGCTGAAGGAGTTTGAAGAGATCAGCGCAAAGTTTTCCGAGCCTGATGCAGACTATGACGCGCTGTTGGAGAAGCAGGGGAAGCTCCAGGAAAAAATTGATCATCTCAACGCGTGGGATCTTGATAGCAAACTCGAACAGGCGATGGATGCATTGCGTTGCCCGCCCGGCGATACGTCCGTCTCGGTCTTGTCCGGCGGCGAGCGTCGTCGCGTTGCGCTGTGCAGATTGCTCTTGCAGGCGCCGGATGTGCTTCTGCTCGACGAGCCGACTAACCACCTCGACGCCGAATCGGTTGGCTGGCTTGAACAACATCTCGCCCAGTATGAAGGCACTGTCCTCGCGGTAACGCACGATCGTTATTTTCTCGATAACGTTGCAGGCTGGATTCTGGAACTGGATCGCGGCGAAGGAATTCCGTTCGAGGGAAATTACTCTTCCTGGCTTGATCAAAAGCGTCAACGGCTCGCGGTGGAGGAGAAGCAGGAATCGAAACGCCAGAAAGCATTGGCGGAAGAGTTGGAATGGGTGCGCATGAACCCCAAGGGACGTCATGCAAAAAGCAAAGCTCGCATCGCGGCATACGAGAAGATGCTTGCCGAGCAAAAAGACAAGCGCGATGAGGAGATCGAGATTTACGTTCCTCCGGGACCGCGGCTCGGCGATGTTGTCATTGAAGCGCAGAATGTCTCCAAGGCGTACGGCGACAATCTGCTCTACGAAGAGATGAGCTTCATGCTGCCGCCGGGAGGCATCATCGGCATTATCGGACCGAACGGCGCGGGGAAGACGACGCTGTTCAAGATGATCATCGGAGAGGAGAAGCCCGACGCGGGCACATTCAAAATCGGCGACACGGTAAAGTTGGGCTACGTCGATCAGAGCCGACCGCTCGATCCGGAGAAATCGATCTGGGAGGAAATCTCCAGCGGCGAAGATCTGATTCTGTTGGGGAACCGCGAAGTGAACTCTCGCTCCTACGTGGCCCGATTCAATTTCAGCGGAACCGATCAGCAGAAGAAAGTCGGCATTCTCTCCGGCGGCGAACGGAATCGCGTTCATCTCGCCAAAGTGCTGAAGTCGGGAGCGAATGTGTTGCTGCTTGATGAGCCAACGAACGACCTGGACGTGAATACGCTGCGCGCTCTTGAGGAGGCGCTCCAAAATTTTGCCGGATGCGCGGTCGTGATCTCGCATGATCGATGGTTTCTTGATCGCGTCTCGACGCATATTCTCGCGTTTGAAGGAGACAGCAAAGCGATCTGGTACGACGGCAACTATTCCGAGTACGAAGCCGACAGGAAAAAGCGGTTGGGCATCGAGGCGGATCGTCCGCATCGCATCAAATACAAGAAGCTCATGCGGGCATAGCGGATGCCTCTACACATACAGGCAGTCATCTTCGATCTCGATGGCCTCATGCTCGACACGGAACGCATTGCTGCGAATGCGTGGGTGCGCGTCGGAGAAGAATTCGGCATCCCGATTTCCGAGACGATCGTGCTCGACATGATCGGCAGAACGGGCCCCGACTCGGACGGCATTCTCATGCGAGAGTTCGGTCCCGACTTTCCTCTGCAGACGATCAAGCAGCGACGGGTGGAGCTGACCGACAATCACTTCACGGCAATCGGCATTCCGGTGAAGGCAGGCTTGTTGCCTCTACTGGATTATCTGGACGGCAGAAGTATCCGCAAAGCAGTTGCAACATCATCCACCCGCGAACGCGCATGGATGAAGCTTTCGCGCGGCGGACTTGCCGATCGCTTTCCTGTTGTCGTATCGAGTGATGATATTGCGCGAGGAAAACCACAGCCGGATATTTACCTGCACACCTCGCATCTGCTCAATGTGCCGCCTGAGAATTGTCTGGTGTTCGAAGATTCAGACGCCGGGGTTCGTGCTGCCGCGAGCGCGGGCATGCACGTGATCATCATTCCGGATTTGAAACAGCCATCTCCCGATGTCGTGCCGCTGGCGCTGCGTGTCGAGTCATCGCTGACGCAAGCGCTGGAGTACTTGGCGGAGCTGACCGGGTAGTCATTCATCAACAAATCTACATTCACATGCCGCGACGCAATTTCTACAAGGCCGTGATCTTCAATATCGAAGGTCTGGTGCCGGAGGCGGAGCGGATAACCTGTGATGCGTGGAAACGCGCAAGTGGGGGGCTGGGATATCCGATGCAGGAGGTCGTTGCTCGAACGGCGGCGGGACTTCTACCCGCAGACGCTCGACGCTTTTTGAAGAATTTCTTTGGGCCGGAGTTTCCGTTCGAGCAGGTGTACGTGCGGATGACGATTGTCCGGGATGCGTATATTCGCAACTGGACTATTGCAGTTGCTCGCGGAGCGCGGGGTGTGCTTGCCGCATTGAGAGCTTTGCAAATCCCGAAAGCGATCGCGTCGTGGAGCGACGCACAGGCAACAGAGATGTTGCTCGGCAGGACGGATTTGTTTCAGCATTTTGAGGCGGTGGTGAGTCGCGACGATCTCACGTTCGGCGGAGGGTGGGAAGACATGTACACCATCGCGGCGCTGCGGCTCGGCGTGGCGAATGAGCAGTGCCTCGTCGTGGAGAAATCTGATTCCGGCGTTCGCTCGGCGCACTCTGCCGGCATGACGGTTATGATGTTGGCCGATGCAAGAACGCCGACGGAGCCGTTCCCGCACGCATACTATGCCGGCAAATCTGTAACAGGCGTTGCGCGAGATATGATTCCGTTACTCGACACACAACGCTCAACCGGTCTGATTCCGCGTTCTCAGTTTGCGCTTCCTTAAGTGGAGTTGCTATGCCATCAACAACAATTCTCTTCGGCGTTGCCCTGATCATTATTGGGCTTGTGGGATTTTTTGGAACAGGACAGTCAAGCCCGACGGCACTCATCCCGGCGGCGTTTGGCTTTCTACTCGTCGCGCTGGGAATGATCGCTCGAAACGAGAAGCTGCGGAAGCACGCAATGCACGCGGCTGCTGTTGTCGGATTGCTCGGCTTCCTCGGGTCTGCATCCGGACTCTGGCAAATGTTGAAGATGATGATGGGGGAAGACATCGAGCGTCCTGAGGCGGCAATTGCCCGTTCCGTGATGGCGATCGTGTGTTTGATTTTTGTAGGATTGACCGTGCGGTCGTTCGTCGCCGCCCGCCTGACGAAAAAGAACGCGTAACGTGCGCTGCTGCCATGCTTTCCGTCACTGCCGTCATCATCAACTACCGAACGCCCGACCTCACATGTCAGGCGGTCGAGTCATTCCGCTCATTCTATCCCGACGCTGACCTTTTGCTGATCGACAACGGCTCTGCCGATCAGAGCGTTCAGCTACTCAAACGATTCGAGACGGCGACGCCGGCGCATACGCGCTTCATCATCAATTCGACAAACCTGCATCACGGTCCCGCGATGGATCAGGCTATCAGGGCGAGCAAGAGTGAGTTAGTTTTCTTTTTGGATTCAGATTGCATTGTGAGAGGCGGAGGTTTTCTGGAGACTATGCAACATATCTTGTCATCTCAGAAAGAGAACTACGCGATTGGAAAGCGCATCTTTATGAACTCACGCGGCTTCGACATCGCTGAAAGTCCGGCGGCGATTCCCTACATCAGACCGTATTGTCTGATGATCAAGCGTGAGCTGTATGTCACGCTGCCGCCATTCAACAAGCATGGCGCGCCGTGTCTGGCAAACATGCAGATGGCGTGGGAACGTCGGTTTGCGCTTCACCACTTTCCTGTTGATGAGTATGTTGAACACAAAGGCCGCGGCACTGCGTCGCGCCACGGCTATCATCTGGGTCTGCGCGGAAAAATGAATCATCTGCTTAACAAATTTGGGTTGTAAACTAATCTTGGAGGAACGTATGCCTACCCGTCGTGAGTTTCTTCAGAAGTCCGCGCTGGCAACTGCCGGCGCCTTTCTTGCGCGCACGGCGCACAGCGCCGCGATGCCCGATCGTCCTCGCGTGATTGTTCTTGGCGCCGGTCTTGCCGGACTCGCGGCTGCGTACGCGCTGACGAAGGAACAGTGCGAGCTTGTTGTGCTTGAAGCGCGCAACCGCATCGGCGGACGCGTTCTCTCGCACGACATCGACAGCGGCAAGAAGCTCACCGTTGAGCTGGGCGCGGAGTGGGTTGGCAACTCTCATGAGCGAGTGATCGCGCTGTGTAAGGAATTCGGCCTTGAGTTGTTCAACAACCAATTCGAAACCCATCTGATCTACAAGAACGAGTACTTCCCGCAGGGTCGATGGAACTTCTCCGAGTCATGGAACACAACGTACGCGAAGCTGCTCGCCGGCTTCGAGCACTTTTCAGACGTTCAAAAGCGCACGCTCGACAAGATGGATTGGTGGCGCTACCTGATGAACAATGGCATCGCCGAACGCGACCTGGACTTGCGCGAGCTTGCGGATAGTACGGACTTCGGCGAGAGTATTCGCCACGTGTCGGGGTACGCGGCCATGACGGAGTATGCCGAATCGAGTCCCAAGAACGAGATGGACTTGAAGATTCGCGGCGGCAACAGCAGACTTCCGGAGGCGCTTGCTGCAAAAGTCGGTCGTGATCGAATCAAGCTGCAACACAAAGTCGCCGCCATCAAGCAAGAGGCGAAGGAGATGACCGTGACGTGTGAGAATGGCGCG
Source organism: Ignavibacteriota bacterium (assembly GCA_016218065.1). Classification (GTDB taxonomy): domain Bacteria; phylum Bacteroidota; class Ignavibacteria; order UBA10030; family UBA6906; genus CAADGV01. Next base: position 10,684 of record JACRFA010000033.1, read on the forward strand.
TCGTTCACCGGCGACTTTGTCATCTGTACGCTTCCGACTTTTGCTCTGAGCAAGATCGAGTGGCTGCCTGCTTTGTCCGGCGAAAAGGTTGAGGCGATCAATGCCCTTCAGTATTGCCGCATCAACAAGCACGCTGTGTTGTTCAATGAGCGCTTCTGGAAGGATGAAGCATTTGATCTGTTGACCGACTCGAATGCACACTATTTCTATCATGCGACGAAGAGTCAGAAGTCGGGGCAGGGTGTGCTGATATCCTATTCTGTGGGAGACAAGGCCGACGTGCTTGCGCGGCAGAACAATGCGTATCGAAAGCGGATTATTGTCGATGCGCTGCGTCGGGGCTTCGGCGATTTGTCGCGGAGGTTTGTGCGACAGGTGAACTACTACTGGGGCAATGATCCGCATTCGATGGGAGCGTACGCGATCTATGGAAAGAATCAGTGGTTCACTCTGCAGCCGATACTGGCGAAGCCTCACGAACGCGTGTTCTTTGCCGGTGAGCATCTTGCCGACTGGCAAGGATTCATGGAGGGCGCCGTGGTCACAGGTGAAGACGCCGCGCGTGGCGTGCTTGAGTTCTGACAGCATTCAGGGTTCTCTTTGGTGGGGAGATTTCAACGTAGTGATTCTTCAGAGATTCTCGTACAGGTTGCGGCAGCCATTTTTTCTTAGTCAACTTTCTGAGGAAGAAACCCGTGCAAGCCTTGGAGATTCCCGAAAACGCCAGAAAATTATCTCGGCATCTTTTGATTGTCATTCTGAACGGAGTCCAGACTGCTTCCCAAGTCGGGACGGAGTGAATGCCGCTTCGCAGGCATCCCCTTGGGAGAATCCAGTACGGGTTTCTGGATTCTTCGCCTCTGTAAGGCGAGGCTCAGAAAGACAGTTCATAAGCAGTTTCGATGGGGAATCTCCACTGCAGGCCATCTTGACGAAGGGTTCACTTTTGAGTAGATTCGAACTGTAAATGGAGAACAGCAAGTGCACGAACGAATTGAAATCAACCCAGACATTATGATGGGCAAACCGGTAATTCGTGGCACAAGAATCCCGGTTGAGCTTCTGCTTCGCAAATTGAGTGAAGGAGCTTCGGCGGCTGATCTGTTGGATGCGTATCCGCGTTTGACAACGGAGGATGTTCATGCTGCACTTCGATACGCGGCTGATATGCTGGCCCACGAAACGATTCTGATTCAACCCGCCGCCTGAGAATCTTATGCTCCGCTTTCTTGCTGATGAGAGCTGCGATTTTGCAGTCGTTCGAGCACTGCGCGAGGATGGTTATGACGTGCTAGCCGTTTCAGAAATTATGCGGCGTTCTGACGATCGCGAATTGATTCTTTCGGCAGACGACGAAGGGCGAGTCCTGCTTACGGAAGACAAAGATTTCGGGTGGTGGGTTTATGTCAGCAGTGAAAATTCTCCTGGTGTTATTCTCATCCGCTTTCCCGGAAATCTTCGATCTACGCTGGCGCAAAGCGTGAGGAACGTGGTTCGAGATCAGGGTACGAAACTGCTCGGGATGTTTGTTGTGGTTCAACCGGGCATGACTCGGATCGGACGCACACGATCGTGAGCCTTCCACAAATTGGTTTGGTCGTCTCTCTTGTATTCTGATTGCCATTAGCATATATTTCTTCCGCAAAACCGTTAGGGGTGTCCCGCAAAAAGTCGGGACTGAGAACACACCCTAAAAACCTGATCTGGACAATACCAGCGTAGGGAAACGGAGACAAGATCTTCTTCTTGATTTCTCATCAGCCGTTTTCCTTTCGATCATCGATCAGGAAACGGCTGAAGTGTTTTATGGAGGAATAGTATGAAGAAGTTTCTTGACGACTTTACGTTTCGGCGGCTTGCCTTGTTGGGCACGCTCGCAATGCTCGCGACGTTTGCACTAGCGGAGACATCAGCAATCAAAGGCGCCGTGATCGATGACGCGACGCGACGACCGCTCTCCGGCGTGAATGTGCTGGTCGAGGGAACCGGACTTGGGGCCACGACCGATGAACGTGGAGAGTACTTCATCGGCGGGCTTCGCGAGACAACGTACGTTGTGAAGGCATCGCGGGTTGGTTATGCAACGCAACGATTCCGCACAGTGCTTGGGGAAGGAGCCACGCAAATCGATTTTACGCTTCGTGTTTTGGAAATACTCGGCGAACCCATCGTCGTCACCGCGACGCGGGGCAGGCCGGGCGAAACACCCGAAACGAATTCGACGCTCGACAAGCGCACGATTCGCGAACGCTACACGACGCAAGACATTCCGATTCTCCTTTCCGAACTTCCATCGATCACGACCTACAGCGAAGCGGGGAATGGCATTGGGTACACATATCTCAACATTCGCGGGTTTGACGCGCGGCGCGTCGCGGTGATGGTGAACGGTATTCCGCAAAACGATCCGGAAGATCACAACGTGTACTGGCTCGACATGCCGGATATCGCATCAAGCGTGGAGGATATTCAAGTGCAGCGCGGCGCGGGGAGCGCATTTTACGGCCCGCCGGCGATCGGCGGCTCTGTCAATCTGGTGACGAACAACTTCGGACGTGAGCGTTCGCTGCAACTCTCGGCGGGCGTCGGCGGCTTCAACACGCGAAGGTACGCGGCATCGTTTTCCTCGGGACTCATTGATAACCAGTATGCCATTCATGGGAAGCTTGCTCACATCCTGAGCGACGGCTATCGCGAGAAATCCTGGGTGGACTTCAGCAGCTACTTTCTTGGCGTGATCAGGTACGATGAAGACATGACGACGCAGATCAACTTCTACGGCGGTCCCGTTGCCGATGGTCTGGCGTACTATGGAAATCCGAAAGCGTTCGTGAAGGATCGTACGCTGAGAAAGAAAAACTTCAGCTACTGGGAGCCGGGCTATTTCATCGAACGCCGACGAGATGAGATTGAAAACTTCTCGCAACCCCACTACGAGCTTTTCCACGAATGGCGGCTCAGCGATTCGCTGGCGCTCAACAACACGCTGTTTCTCGTCTTCGGCGATGGATTCTTTGACTACGATGGCTCGTGGGCGCCGTACTCATACTATCGCATCACGAGAGAGAACGGATTCAACTTCACAGGTGATCCCGACGCACTCTACTTCCCGAACGCGCTTATTCACGCCGTTGCGAGCAACAAACAGTGGGGCTGGCTGCCGCGCATAACCGTGAAGCATGACAACGGAGAGTTTATTGCCGGCGCTGAACTGCGCATTCATCGCTCGGATCATTGGGGAAGCCTGAAGCGCGCCGACGCGATTCCGGTGAGCATTCCGGAAAATTACCGCTACTACGAGTACAAAGGAGCGAAGGACATCCTTTCTCTCTACGCGCAAGAGTTGTATCGATTCACGCCGGCTGTCACAGGCCTGGTCAGTCTGCAATACGCCTATAATCGTTATCGTGTGTATCGTGAGAAGTATTTGGGAACGGATTTCTCGATGCCGTATCACTTCATCAATCCTCGGATCGGCGTCAACTACAATTTCGATCGTAACTGGAGCAGCTATCTTAGCGCGGCGTTCACGTCACGAGAACCACGACTGAAGAATCTGTACGACGCGGCTGAGTCAAGCGGCGGCAGCACGCCGCAGTTTGCAGCGGCCAACGCTGGGCAATTCGATTTCTCGTCGCCGCTGGTCAAACCTGAGCGACTGTTTGACATCGAAGTCGGCGGCGCGTTCTCAACCGAGAATGCTCATGTGAATGCGAATCTCTTCTGGATGGGATTCTCGGATGAGATCGTCAAGAGCGGGCAGGTGGACCGGTTCGGTCAGCCGATTACCGGGAATGCTGAACGCACGCGTCACGTCGGCGTTGAGCTGGGCGGACGCGTTGCCGTGGCGGAAGGTCTGGAGTTCAGAGCAAACACGACCATCAGCCGGAACCGATTTGTTCGCCACACCGAATACGTCAAGCAAACAAACCCTACGACAGGCCAGCGGGAAGTAGTGCCGATGAATGTCAAGGGCAACCCGATTGCCGGATTTCCGGATTTTATGGCCAACGCGAGCCTCACCTATCGCGCGGCGAATCTTGTTTTGTACCTTTCGGGAAAGTACGTCGGCAAACAGTACACGGACAACTTCAAAGATGAAGAGAACACCGTCGATCCGTATTTCGTGAGCGATGCGTCGGCTTCGTACAAATTCGAATGCTTGCCCGGCAACACGTCGCTGGAATTGAAATTACAGGTGAACAATCTCTTCGACCGGCTGTATGCAGCATACGGCGAAGGCAATCAGTTCTTTGTCGGCGCTGAGCGAAATGTGTTCTTCAATGTCGCATTCAATCTCTAGCAATTATGCATACAACACGTCGCAAGAAGAACGCTGAAGCTCTGCTGATTTGCAACGGCGAACCGCCGGGCAAATTGCTTGCAGCAAGCTGCGCCAGGAATGCCTCGATCATTGTCGCGGCTGATGGCGGGGCGAACGTTGCCGCACAACTCAACGTCTCGCCTGATGTCATCATCGGCGATCTGGATTCTGTTGCGAAGAAAACCCTGCGCCGCTTCACGTCGGCGGAGTTGATTCAAGTGCGTCGTCAGGACAACACGGACATGGAGAAGGCGTTGGATTTTCTTGAGAAGAAGAAGATCGGCACGGTCACGATCATTGCAGCAACGGGGAAGAGACTTGACCACACGCTCGGCAACCTCTCTGTTCTTTGGAACTACACTGCGTCGATGAGGATCAGAGTTCTTGCCGATGATTGGATTGGAATTCCCTTCAGTGGAAAGCTTCGTGTCGCAGCGAAGGTCGGAACGACTGTCAGTCTGCTTCCGTTCGGCGCGTGCGCCGGCATTACGCTTCGTGGAGTGAAGTACGCGCTGACGAATGCGTCGATGCGCGTCGGCGAGATTGGCGTTAGCAACGTTGCTGTGAAGAAGCAATTTGCCCTCGAGGTGCGGAAGGGAAAGATGTTGGTGATTCTGCTCGCCGCGCCGTCCACCGTGAATATTCTCTCCTGATGATCACTCTCTCGCCAATCGATATCGCGCTTATTGCCGCGTACTTTGTTTCTGTTTTGGTGATTGGATTTCTCTCCGCGAAGAAAGGCTCCGACTCTGCGGAGTTCCTGCTGGCAGGACGCTCACTCACGCTGCCGATATTTGTCATGACGTTGGTTTCGACATGGTACGGCGGCATTCTTGGCGTCGGGGAGTTTTCGTATCTCTACGGCATTTCGAATTGGATCGTGCAAGGAGTTCCGTACTACATTTTCGCGGTCGTGTTCGCATTGTTTCTCGCCAGAAAAGTACGCGCAGCGAATCATCTGACGATACCGGATAAGCTGCATGAAGCGTACGGCGTGAAAACTTCGCTCCTCGGCGCTGTGCTTGTGTTCATTCTGATGACTCCCGCTCCGTACATGCTCATGCTTGCCGTGCTGCTGCAACTTGTTACCGGATGGAGTCTTGCGCTCTGTCTTCTCATCGGAACAGTTGCGACGACGGTGTATCTTTTTGTTGGTGGATTTCGGTCCGATGTCAACACCGACGTTTTTGAATTTGTGTTGATGTTTGCGGGCTTCGCCGTGATTCTTCCGTTTGCGTTCGAAAAGTTCGGCGGGGTAGAGTTCATCCGGCAGAATGTTCCTCCGCCTCACCTCACATGGAATGGAGGTAACTCAATTCAGTTCGTCATCGTCTGGTTCTTCATCGCGCTCTGGACGCTGGTTGATCCCGCGTTTCATCAGCGTTGCAGCGCGGCGAAGTCGGGCGCAGTCGCGCAGCGGGGAATTCTCATCTCGATCGTCTTCTGGTTTTTCTTCGATGCGATGACGGCCACCGCCGGACTGTACGCGCGTGCGGCGCTGCCTTCGTTGCAACAACCGATCATGGCGTACCCGCTGCTTGCCGAGCTGACATTGCCGCCGATTGCGAAGGGGTTATTCTACATCGGCATGCTGGCAACAATCATGTCCACGCTCAATTCGCTTCTGTTCATTTCGGCGACGACATTCGGGCGTGACGTTGTGTGGAGACTGCGTCGCAGCGCGGATGATGCGAGCGTGAAGCGCTATACTAAACTCGGGTTGGCGGTGACGGGAATTCTCTCGATTGGATTGAGCCTGCTCATTCCGTCGGTGATCAAACTCTGGTACACGATCGGCACGATCGTCATTCCCGGATTGCTCGTGCCGCTGCTCGCGAGTTACAGTCGGCGATTTACCATGAGTCCGCAGATTGCTTTTGCCGCGATGCTGGGCGGGTGGCTCGCATCGACGGGATGGCTGATCGTCGGCTGGCGGACCGGAATGTCCACGCCAAGTTATCCGCTCGGCATCGAGCCGATGTATCCTGGGCTGATGGTTGCTCTTCTCTGTTGGATGTTTGGGATGGCGGCGAAACCCGAAGCATGGATTTGGAGCAAGTATCGTGAGGATGGGAGGTCGTGAATGACGGTGGATAAATTCCAAATCGCGAACAAATTGGAAAATCCAAATTCCAAAAATGGAAAACGGGACTTTGCGATACCATTTTCAGAACGTCGCTCGTTTTTCCCTTGAGCGGAAGTATGCGGCAGCAGCTGTTGCTGTGAGGGAGGGAATCAGAACGATGGAGAAGCGCGCGATCGCGAACACGGGCAGATGCGCTGCGACGTACGCGAGCGCCGCGTAGAACGGAATCAACGCGTCGCTCGGCCAACGCTCTGCACGGAACATGCGCCACGCGCCAACAAGTGAGAAGACGAGTAAACTCCCTTGCGCCAGCGCCATGACGAACGTAATGCCGGGCGTACTTGCCAGCGACCAAATCCAGACGGAGTTGATGGAAATTTTCTTCATGAGGAAAAGCGGGTCGCGCATATAGCGATCTGTGCTTTTGCGGAACAGCTCAGCGTCGCGTTCCGTTTCAAGCCAACCAAGTGTGTGCGTTGAGTCCCGTGCGTCGATCCATTGGCGCAGGCCCGTGTCGTTCACGCCGTAGATTAGTGGTATGTACGCGAGCGGCGACTCCGGGGCATGATCCACAAAATAATCGGACACGGTGAGATTGTAGCCGACTAGCGCTTGCAGCACGGGCCATCGACCGGTGAGAGAATAATTCCGGACAATCCAGGGAGCGATGACGACTACCGCGACGGATACGAGCGCGGCTGCATGTCGCCACCGACTGCTAAAGCCACGACGCGTGACAATCAGAATCGGAAACAAAATCAGCAGCGGAATAAACACTGCCTTGCACCACAATCCGACTCCGATCACGAGACCTGCGAGAGCCGCGTTCTTCAGTGATGGCGACTGCCAATAGCGCACGAACGTGAACACTGTAAGACTGAAGAGAAACGTCAGAAGCGTTTCGACGATCAAGCGTCCTGAGTACCAGAGCAGCAACGGATGTATCGCGCAGATGAGACCGGTGAGCACACCAGCCTGCTTGCCGCCCAAACGGAAGCCCAGGCGAACTGCAACGAGAACTGTGAACGCGTGAATAATTGCTTGCACGATGAGGGCAACGGGTTGATAGTTCTCGCCGCCAATGGCCATCGACAACGCAAGCAACAGAGGATGCAGCGGCGGACGAAGAACTGTCGGAGAAGAGTCGGGGTAGTATGACAACGTACCGTAGCGCAGCAATCCTTCGGCAAGCGCGTCGTAGCGGTCACTCATTGGCGAGCTGCCGAGCGGTTCGGCGATGAGCGGGTAGATCAAAAACGAAATCGCAAGTGAGGCCGCGAGGCCGACAATGGGGAGAATGAGAAACAGCTTCTTCATTTACGTTGATATATGTGCGTTACGATGTCTGGATTCTTTCGCATTTGTTGAAAGAACCTTGATTCTTTATCCACGAAGTTCACGAAGGACACGAAGGGTTGTTTTTGGGATAGCATTTGAAAGACCTTCGTGCATGGATTGAGTTTTTTTCAACAACCTGCCAGATTGTTCCCGGCTCGGAAAAACGAGCCTCAGAGTGAGCGCCTCATGAGCGCGTGAACTCGGCGTGCAAGCTCATGCATCCGGGGACGAACCTGTTCTTCCGCGACAGGTATGAAGCAGGCGATAACGTATCGCACACGGCCATCATCAACAATTCCAACGTCGTTCGTCCAGTACGAGAACCATCCGGTCTTGTGATAGAACATTGCGTCCCCGGGAAGTCCCGCCGAGAGTTTTGTCGTATCAAGCTGACGCCCTAGCAGCGACTTCATTTGCATACTCACCCACGGATTGACGAGTTGGTTGGCGTACACGCGGTACATGAAATCCGCTGCATGCAAAGCGCATGTCTCGGTGCCGCGGACGGAGACGTACGCCGAGTCCTCGTATTTCCGTTTGAGAAACTTCCGCGTCACTTCACTCCCAATCCAGTTGTACTCTTTCATCAGGGCGTTGATATTCTCGCGTCGCGCAAGATCGATCAAACAATTTGCTGCTGAGTTATCGCTTCGCGTGATCATCAGATCGAGAAGATACCCAACGGTCACCGTGTCGCCATCATGCAGCAGCGGGCGAGGATCCCAGTCGAGTTCCCGCGATCTATCGACGTCATTGGGTGATCTCACAACGAAGGCACTCGTCAAACCGTACTTTCCCTCCGAAACCTGATGAAGAACTTCTGCAGCGACGTACATCTTGTACACGGAGGCCGGATAGATGAAGTTGGTTGGATTGACGCCGCCCAATTTTGGCTCAGTACTATTGAGGTCGATGACCGCGAGAGAAATCTGTTCAATACCATCTTCACCGACATCAAAGTCCTTGTCAAGCGCCAGGTCGGCGACCATCTCATGCAACGCTGCACTGAGCGTGCTATCGACGCGATAATACGACGGAATCGATTGACCGAGCGCGACACAGGGCAGAAGAACAAGAGCAGGGAGAAGATAGTTGAACGTCATTGGTAGATTCTCATGAAAGAGGGTTGGTAAATTTAGTAATGCTTCGCGATGCCGCCGAAACCAAACTGCTTGTTCTTCTCGCTCATCTTGACAAGATAGCGCAGTCGCTTCTTGAACTCTGCCGGTCGTTTGCGTGCGCCATCAACGAAGCCGATACGGATGCGCTTGTACGCAGCCGAGAATGCACGAAAATTTCTCCACGCAACCGGATTCTTCTTCATTTCATCGACAATATCCGACGGAGCCCTCAACGTACCCAGTGCGCCCTCAGGGAGTGTCGCGAGCACTTCGCGCCTAACCTTTTTCGCGGCTATGAGCTTCCGGAGACGTTCTTTGTTTGGCTGTGAGTAGGGGCGCTTGGGTCTTCGCGGAGAGAATCTCTGTGCGAATCGATCTTTGTCGAGACTCTTCGCTTTGCTGTCAATCCAACCAAAGCAGAGCGCTTCCTCGACCGCATCGTTGTATGAGATGCGCGGCCTTCCCGTGTGTTGTTTGTAGAAGATCAGCCAGACTTCTTTCTCGGACTTGAAGTGTTTGCTCAGCCAGGAGCGCCATGCCTTTCGTGTGGTGAGATGAACGGAATTTGCTCTCGTGATCGGCTCCATTGTTCATCCTCTGTTTCTTCTTGCTTCATACAACATCACGGCGCTTGCGCTCGCCACATTGAGCGAGTCGGTTGACTTGTGCATCGGAATACTGATTCGGTCGGTAGCCACTTTTTCCACGTCAGCCGACGTGCCGGCGTCTTCGTTGCCGAGCACGACGCAAATGTTGCCGCCAAAATCTGCCTCGTGAATCGTCTGTGTTGCATGTGCATCAGCGATGATGATGCGCGTGCCGTGATTGCGCTTCAACTCATCGAGAGCCGCCGCGAGATCTTCAACGTGGAGAACGGAAATTTTGAACACGCCGCCCATTGAGTTGCGCACTGCGCGCCGCAAGTACGGACTCGCCGATGTTGGTCCAACAAGGATGCCATCGACTCCGAATCCGGCAGAATTGCGAACAACAACACCAACGTTTTCGGCATGAACCAATCCGTCGAGCGCCACAAGGAAATGGGGATTCGGAAGACTTCCCGCTACATCTGCTAGCGATCGTTCAGACGGAACTTTGCCAACCGCCATGATGCCCTGATGCAGAGGAAACCCGACGATGGTCTCAAGCAATTTTTTGTCGCCGACAAAAATGTCCGTGCTTTCGAGTCTTCGCTGATCAGTGTCGGGCAGCAGCGCATCGAACCACTCTTGCGTGAGAAGCAGCGAGACAAGTCCCCACTTTGACGCGAGAAAACGCCGAACGACTTTTTCGCCTTCAGCGACAAAAATTCCTTGCTGCAAATGTGCGAGCGGTCTGCGCAATGTACGGTAGGGAAGAAGTTCCGGCAAGTCGAGCGTTTGAATTTTGTGAATTGCGTACGAAGGCATGTTACACTATTTGTTTGATGCGGTACGGTTGGCGAAGGTAGGAAAAGAAAATCGTATGCAGCCCAAGGAACGCTACAATCGGAACTACCTCATAGAAAGCTCTTAGCTCGGGGATCACACCGAAAAAGAAAACCAACGCTCCGAACACCGCGACGAGTATCAGACTGCGGCGAAGCAGTTCGGGTTTGGTGTGAAAATCGTGAAAGAGCAGCGCCGCTGTAATGCCGACGATGAGAACTGAACTCCAATCATATCCCAGCAGTAAGATGTGGATGTTGCCAAACACGTGAAACTCCATTGCACTTCCGGGATTCGCACGGAAAGCGTAGCTGATAGCCGTCTTGATGATCAGATACGCTGCCATCTGCAATCCGAGATGAAGCGCCAGTTTGCCGCGGGCTTCCGTCTTGCCACAAACGATGACATAGGCCAACGTGAGAATGATGATCGTTTCTTTGTTTATGCACCCGATGATGAAGATCGGATAGTAGATCGTCCAACGGCGTTTGAGGAGGAGGAGAAATCCGAGTGTGAAGAAAAGCAGAGCGGGAAAGTCATAGATGTAATGCGGCCCGGACGAAAACAAAGTGGGCAGCAGCAGCAATGTCAGAATAGGGACCATTGCTTTGACGCTATCCGCGGTTTCATACAAATGATCCCACAGCCCTCGCACGACAAACGGAAACGCGGTCAATGCAAGGAACGCAAACGTCAACGCGATCATGTACTCGGCGAGGAATTCGTTTTCCCAGCCAAGGCGGGCTAATTCTTTTCCCACTTTCGGATAAGCAAGGAGATTCTCTTCCAGTGAACTCCATGTGTTCTCGGGAATGATGGAGTACACACTTCTCGTCAGGATAGGAATCAAAGCCCGTTGTACATAGGGCTTATGCGCGGCGCCGTAGATCAGGTCGGAGAGTTTGGAGTGCGGATCGCCGTTGAAGGATGTTATCGGAGTTTCAGCGGTCCACACCCACACAGCGAAGACGAATGCCGCAACGAAAACGTACAAGATGCGAACGAATGTACGGTTCAGCAGGAGTTCAGGGAAGCGAATCATCACAAGCAAAGAATTGACAGACTGAAGAGCTAATTGAATATACCCTTTAGCTCTTCAATCGTCAATGACCAGAAGTGGGGGAAGTATGATCTGCAGCTGAGTGGATCAGTTCCACCGCAGCTGGTATTGCTGAATCTTCGTGTACAACGTCTTGAGGCTTATGCCCAGAATCTTTGCCGACTCTGTCTTGTTGCCTCTGAAGCTTCGCAGCACGCCTTCGATGTGCAAGCGCTCGATATCTTTGAGCGGCATCGCGGTGCCCAGCTTGCTCTCGTGTCCGTTTGAGTTTGGCAACACCATCGGCGAATTCGGCAGCGAGAGGTCTCGCGGCTCAATGACATTGTTCTGACAGAGAATGGCCGCTCGCTCGATGACGTTCTCCAGCTCGCGAATATTGCCGGGCCACTCGTAGGCGAGAAGTACCTCCATCGCCTTCGCCGAAATCGATTTTGGCGTCTTCGTCTTCATGCGTGTCGTGAGGAACGACTGCACGAGCAGCGGGATGTCTTCGCGCCGCTGGCGCAACGACGGCAGCTCGATGGTGATGACGTTCAACCGGTAAAGAAGATCTTCGCGGAATCTTCCTTCACGAACTTCATCCTTCAAATTCTTGTTCGTCGCTGAAAGAATTCTGCAATCGGCCTTCAGCACCTGATTGCCTCCCACTCGTCGGAACTCGCCGCTCTGAATGAAGCGCAAGATTTTCGGCTGCACGGTGGGGCTGATGTCTCCGATTTCATCGAGGAAGAGCGTACCCTTGTCGGCAATCTCGACGATGCCCGGTTTGGTGACGCGTGCATCGGTGAATGCGCCTTTCTCATGCCCGAACAACTCGCTTTCGATCAGCGTGTCGGGAATGGACGCGCAGTTCACCGTCACAAACGGCAGTGAGGCTCGTTCGCTTCTCTGATAGATAAAGTTGGCGACGAGTTCCTTCCCCGTTCCGCTCGGTCCCTGAACGAGAACCGTCGATTCAGTCGGAGCAACTTTCGCTGCAATCTCCAGCGTTCGGCGCAGCGCAGTACTGTCGCCAATGATTTCGCCGTTGCCGTGCAGTCGCTCGAGTTCATTCTTCATCACGGCATTATTACGCAACAGTTGCTGTCGTTCCAACGCGCGCTCAATCGTCGTGAGCAGATCGTCGGACGTTGTTGGCTTCAAAATATGATCGTATGCGCCGGTCTTCATACACTCCACCGCAATCTTCACGTCGGCAGTGCCCGTTAGCATGACAACCTCAGTGGTGGGATAATTGGATTTGATGAATTTTAGGACTTCGATGCCGTCGACCTTGGGCATCTTGACATCGCAGAGCACGACGTCAAAAAGCCTCGTCTGAATTGCATTGATGGCGGCGACACCATCCTGCGCAGTTTCTACTTGATAGCCGGCTCCGGATATCAAGCTCGACAACATGTATCGAAATGTCTCCTCGTCATCAACGACAAGGATTGAAAAGTCTCTTCGTGCCATTTCCTTCCCTCTGTGAGCTATGTTTACTGACCGCTACCCACGCTATGCCTTATCTCCCGCACATAATACCTACGTTGAACTCGTTTGTACAACCTACTCTCTAGTTCTGTAAGTATTATCGGCAACCGATGAGTACAACTTTAGTAGTTTTTACAAAGATATGGCGAAAAAGTCAAACGACAAAACTATAAAGAACGTTTAACTTTCCTTCAAAGTGAAATGGACTTAATGAACTTTACTCCATGCAGTGCACGCGACGGAGTTATTGAATATCACCAATATTTATCTATCTTTATCAGACGAACAGACCCACTTTATCTACGATTTGGAACATTCATGTCTTCATCACCGACTCTCGCTTCACCGTCCATTGGAATAGAACAGCTTTCGACCATCAACAAACTCGATCGTCATCCCAGCCAGTCAACGACCGACGAACTTTGTATCAACACGATTCGGTGTCTTTCGATTGATGCGATTCAAAAAGCAAAATCCGGTCACCCGGGCTTGCCGATGGGAATGGCGCCTGCGGCATACACACTCTGGACAAAGTATCTCAAGCACAATCCGAAAAATCCGAAGTGGGCGAATCGTGATCGCTTCGTCCTTTCGGCTGGCCACGGCTGTATGCTGCTGTACTCTCTGCTGTATTTGACGGGATACGATCTTCCGTTTGAGGAGATCGAGAAGTTCCGTCAGTGGGGAAGCAAAACACCCGGTCATCCTGAGTACGGCCATACGCCCGGAGTGGAAGTGACCACCGGACCTTTGGGGCAGGGCATCTCGAATGCAGTCGGCATTGCGTTGGCGGAGAAATATCTCGCGGCGTATTTCAATCGCGAGAATCTTCCGGTCATTGATTTCACAACGTATGTGATTGCTGGTGATGGATGTATGATGGAGGGAGTTTCTTCCGAAGCCTCGTCGCTTGCAGGAACACTCGGCCTCGACAAGCTTATCGTCATTTATGACGACAACCATATCTCCATTGATGGGCGCACCGATCTTTCGTTTACAGAAGATGTGGCGAAACGATATGAAGCATACGGCTGGTTCGTGCAGAGTGTCGTTGGCGACGGGACAGGCAATGACATCGCTGCATTCGAAAAGGCGCTCGTCGCGGCGCAGAACGAGAACTCCAGGCCGTCGCTCATCAAGTTGCGGACGAAGATCGGCTACGGAAGTCCCAACAAGATCGATACGTCGGATGCGCACGGCTCGCCGCTTGGCGATGATGAAATCAAGCTTACCAAGAAACAGCTCGGCTGGGATGCCGACAGGAAGCTTTTTGTCCCTGATGAGTCATTGAAGATTTTCCGCAAGGCGATTTCCGAAGGCGCTGCGCATGAGGAAAAGTGGCGGGCGTTGTTTAGTGAGTATGAAACCAAGTACCCTGAGCTTGCCAAGGAATTCTGCCGCGCAACCGAACGGAAGCTTCCGGAGAATTGGCAGACAATCTGGAACGAGAATGTTCCCAAGTTCGATCCCGCAACGTCGCTCGCGACTCGTGAGGCGCAAGGCAAAGTGCTTGACGCAATCATGCCGAAGCTTCCACTCGTGCTCGGCGGCTCGGCCGATCTGACTCCTTCGAACAATACCAGGTTCAAGGGATCATCGGATTTCAGCAAGGCAAATCGCCTTGGACGTTATCTCCGATTTGGCGTTCGTGAGCACGCAATGGGCTCGATTATGAACGGCATTGCGGTGACCGACATGCTCATTCCGTATGGTGCAACGTTCTTCGCGTTCACTGATTACATGCGACCGGCGATTCGCCTCGCTGCTCTCTCAAAGTATCCGACGATCTTTGTGTTCACGCATGAAAGCATCGGCCTCGGTGAAGACGGACCGACACATCAGGCTGTGGAACATTTTGCCGCGTTGCGCGCAATACCGGGGCTGATCACTCTTCGTCCGGCTGATGCGAACGAAACGGCGTACGCGTGGAAGTTCGCGCTCGAACATCGCGATGGCCCAACAGTGATTGCGACGACGCGCCAGAAGCTCCCGATTCTCGACCAATCGAAATTTGCTTCAGCGGAAAACGTCTCGAAAGGCGCTTACGTTCTGACAGGCGACGCGAGTCCGCAGTTGTTGCTGATGGGAACCGGATCGGAAGTTCAACTCGCACTCAAGGCGCACGAGCAACTGCAGTCGGAGGGCATTCGCTCACGCGTAATCAGCATGCCATCGTGGGAGTTGTTTGAGAAGCAATCTGCAGAGTACAAGGCAAGCGTTTTGCCGCTGACTGTCACGGCGAGAGTCGCGGTCGAAGCGGGAGTGAAGTTGGGCTGGGAACGCTACATCGGGTGCGACGGTGAATTTGTGGGGATGACAACGTTTGGCATGTCCGCTCCGGTCGATGTGGTCTTCAAAGGTTTCGGCATCACCTCAGACGCGGTCGTCGCGGCCGCGAGGAAGGTGCTGGGATGAAAATCGCAGTTGCAGGCGATCACGCCGGCTTTACTCTGAAACAATGTCTTGTTGCCGAGTTGAAGAAATCCGGACATCAGATCGTCGATCTCGGGGCGTTCGACGAAACGCCTTCCGACTATCCTGATTTTGCGCGCAAAATCGGGCGGGCAATCATTTCGAAAGACGCAGATCGCGGCATCCTCGTTTGCGGAAGCGGCGTCGGAGCGAGCATCGCGGCGAACAAGATGAAAGGCATTCGCGCAGGTTTGGCCCATGATACCTACTCGGCCCATCAGGGAGTTGAGCATGACGACATGAATGTGCTCTGCCTCGGATCGCGGGTTATCGGAGTTGCGCCGGCTCTGGAAATTGCGAAAGCGTTTCTTGCGGCGCGCTTCACGAACGAAGAACGGCACGTCCGGCGTGTCAAGAAAGTTTTGGAGATTGAAAGCAAACAGGAGTAATACTGACTTTGAAATCGACAGGAGAGAGCAAGGAGAAAGTGAAATGACCAACATTCAGAAATTGGAACAACTCGGACAGAGTATTTGGTATGATAACATCAGCCGTTCGATGATTACGAAGGGCGAGTTACAGCAGCGCGTTGATGAAGGCCTCCTGGGCGTTACGTCGAATCCCACGATCTTCGACAAGGCCATCTCCGGCAGCGCCGACTATGACGATCAGATTCGAAGTCTCGTCGAATCGAAACCCGACATTGATGTCGCGGAAATCATCCAGTCCCTGATGGTGAAAGATATTCAGATGGCGTGCGACGTGTTGAGGCCGGTGTACGACAGAACCGGAAGCCGTGACGGATATGTGAGCGTCGAAGTCACGCCGAGCAAAGCACGCAACACGCAAGCAACAATCGAAGAAGTCAGATTGCTTTGGAAACTCATCGACAGAAGAAATCTGATGGTAAAAATTCCGGCCACGAAGGAAGGTCTGCCGGCAATCGAACAGGCAATCAGTGAAGGCATGAACATCAATGTCACGCTGATCTTTTCCGTTGACCGCTACAAAGAAGTTGCGCAAGCATACATTAGCGGGTTGGTGCGAAGAGCCGGAAGTGGCTTGCCTGTTGATCATGTTGCCTCAGTGGCGAGCGTGTTTGTCAGCCGCATCGACACGTTGGTGGACGACCTGCTTGCAAAGAAGAATGATCCGCGCCTCAAATCTCTCATGGGGAAAGCGGCGGTGGCAAACACAAAGTTCGTGTACAAAGCGTTCACGGAAATCTTCGTCGGGCCGCGCTGGGATGCATTGAAGGCGAAGGGCGCGACGGCGCAGCGGCCGCTTTGGGGAAGCACTGGCACGAAGAATCCGGCGTACAGTGATTTGCTGTATGTCGATACGCTGATTGGGGCGCACACGGTCAATACCGTTCCGCCGCAAACCTACTCGGCAATTCTCGATCACAGTAAGCCTGCGCTCACAGTCGAGACGGATCTTCGCGAGGCGCAGAAGATCCTTGACGACGTGGCCGCGGCGGGGGTTGACATGCGTTGGGTTCTTCAGAAGCTTGAAGAAGACGGCGTAGCAGCCTTTGAAAGATCCTTCGACGGATTGTACAAGAACCTTCTCGACAAACGCAACGCGTTCGCTGCTGTTGCGGTGTGACGCGCATACGGCAATCTGAAATGAAACTACGCCATTTCCTCGCGATTGGTTTTCTGATGGAGATGGCGTATTTCAGTTTCTACTGGATTGATCCATCCGCCAACAGAGTTCTTCTGTTCATCGCTGTACACGTTCTTGCCTACGCACTTCTTGCGCTGCTCATCTGGAGGGTCGGGGTCCTCCACGCATCAGCCGATAGTGGCGCGCTCCCGAGCGCGCCGTCAACGCGTACCTGGGTTCTCGGCTTCGCCATTCTGTTTCGCCTCACGTTGATCTTTCATCCGCCGGTTGGTTCGGATGACATCTATCGCTACGTTTGGGATGGGAAAGTTGCGGCTCACGGCATCAATCCGTACAGGTACGCGCCGAGTGACTCAGCGCTGACATCGCTTCACTCCGAGCATCTCCCATCGCGCGTCAACCATCCGACCATGCATACGATCTACCCGCCGCTTGCACAAGGATTCTTCTTGGTCTCCTATAAAATATTCGGCGAGTCGCTCACCGGCATGAAGTTCCTTCTCGTGTTGGCAGATATTGTGTCGATACTGTTGCTCATGCGAATCGCCATGTTCCTCACGACGCAACAATCACATCGTCCCGGCCACGAGTTGATCGCGATTCTTTACGCCTGGTCACCATTGCCGATTCTGTACTTCGGACTTGACGGACATATTGATGCGCTGGGAATTCCGTTCTTTTTGCTCGCGATCTACTTTGTTCTGAGAAGCAGGCGACTTGCGAGCGCAGTAACGCTTGGCATTTCTGCTCTCACCAAAGTGTACCCGCTGATTGTCGCTCCGTTCTTTTTCAACTTTAGAAAGAATTGGAAAACGATCTTCCTTGTCCTCGTCGCGCCCGCGATTCTTCTGTTGGGGTATGTTCCTTTCTGGGATTCAGGCCGCGAAGCGTTTACTTCCTTTCGCGTTTTCAGTTCTGAGTTTGCCTTCAATGGCTCTTTGTTCAAGCTCTTCTATCTTCTGACCGGCTCCAACGCGCAAGCACATCTTATCAGCTCAATTGCATTCTGTTGTTGGCTCGGAGTTGTGTTCTCACTTGATCGACCATTCATTGAGCGATGTTTTCTCGCGTTTGTCGGCTTCTTCGTCGTCTCGCCGCTTGTGCATCCCTGGTATCTCACGTGGCTCGCCGTATTGCTTCCGCTTCGATGGTCAACCTCCGTCTTTGTTTTTCTGGGACTTTCTGTGCTGAGCAATGTCACCGTCTATCAGTACAGACTCGGCGGCATCTGGCAAGATAACATCTGGGTACTGAAGCTTGAGTACATTCCATTCTATTTGCTTCTTGTCCGGGAAGCCTTCTTTCACCGACATAAGTTGTAAAACAGATTGACACTAAACGATTTCGTGTCGATCTGTGAAATCTGTGGAGCGCACATCATATCGAGATTCCCGAAAACGCCGAGAAAACATGTCGATAGTTTTTGATCGTCATTCTTTGGTATCTCACCCTTTCAGGGTTCCCTCGCTCTCGCTCGTTGTTTGACGTCGGGCCGTTGCCCCGACCTGCAGTATTTGACCCTTTCAGGGTCAGCCATTGTCCCCAACGGGGACATATACTACAGCCGAGGGCAACGCCCTCGGAATGAAAACAACACAAGGAGCAAACCCTGAAAGGGTGACATCCGATTGTCCCAGCTCGAATAGCGACGCCTCTTGGCGTGGTCAATGAACTCAGAATGACAATGGTCGGACGATTCCCGATTGGAATCTCTACCACATCGTCTCTTTTCCTTTCACCGCGAAGTCTTTATCTTGTCCGAAACACAATTGCCTATCTCGCCGAATTGAATACAATCGTGAACGACGCCGAGCTTCAGTACTTCTACTTCGGACTCTATCGAGTTCTGAAACGATACCGCGCCACGTCGATGTTGGGCTGGGCGATTGTCTTTGTCGCCTGCGCGAGTATTCCGTTTGGATGGAAACTCGGCAGAGCGACGGGCTTCATTGAAGTAATGCTGACCGTACTGACATTGCTCGCCGGACTTGCGGTCGTGTGGCAGAATATTTCCGCGCTCGAAGAGTACTTGCGGATGCCATTTCAACTCACATCATCGCTCGATGATGCAGGACAGGCTTTCATCCATGATGTTCGTGATCTCATGAAGGACATCGATGAAGGCGGCTGGCGGGAAGCGTACGCGGCCTTGAAGAAGCTGGAGCAGCTTCAAGAGAAGTACGGATTGCCCAAGCTGCAATGACACAATCTGAAGGAGCCTTATGTCACGAGTAAAGGAATTCAATGACTTCCGCACGAAGATGAACGAGAGGATTCTGGCGATCGAGAATCGTCCGATCAAACGATTCTTCGGCGTCGACACGCTCACGTACGAGCCTGGGGCGTTGGACGCAAAGACGAAGGAGATGCTCGGTCTTGTTGCATCGATGGTGTTGCGCTGCGACGATTGCATTTCGTATCACGTTCAGCAATGTAAACAGGAAAACGTGACCGACGAGGAGATGTACGACGTGTTCAGCGTTGCGCTTGTTGTGGGAGGATCGATTGTCATTCCGCATTTGCGCCGTGCGGTCGCCTTCCTTGATGAATACAATTCGTTGCAGAAGGATCAACCATAGTTTAAGAGTGCGTCATGGAAAAACGTGAGCATGTTCCCGTCAGAAGAATCGTCCTCGTGGCGCTCTTCGGTATTGCCTTTGGCTTCGTCGAGTCAAGTGTGGTCGTGTACCTTCGTGCGCTGTATTATCCTGATGGCTTTACGTTTCCGTTGAGGATTATGCGGGACGACCATATTGCCGTTGAGTTGCTTCGCGAAGCCGCGACAATCATCATGCTTGCAGCAATCGGAGCCGTTGCGGGAAGAAAAGGTTGGCAGCGGTTCGGATATTTTTTGCTGGCTTTCGGCGCGTGGGATATCTTCTACTACATCTGGCTGAAGCTCGTACTGAACTGGCCGCTTTCACTTGGCGATTGGGATGTGTTGTTTCTGATTCCGTTGCCGTGGATCGGTCCCGTGATTTCGGCGGCGGCGATTGCTTTGCTCATGACCGTCTGCGGCGTCGATATCATCATTCGGATTTCTCAACAGCGGCGCTTCTCGCCGACTCTCCTAAGTTGGATCATGGCGATACTGGCCACAGCAAGCATTCTCTACTCGTTCATGTCCGATACAAATGCGACGCTGAGAGGAAGCTCGCCGCGTGCATATCGCTATGAGCTGCTGATTGCCGGACTCCTTCTGTACATCGTCGGGTACGTGTTGGCCATCAGAACGAGCGGAAGCAGGCAACTCGCGAAATGACTTCCACCACAAAATCGGAGGAACGACGAGCGCAGTTGCTGTTGCTGCTTGTTGTCTTTATCTGGGCGACAAATTATCCCATCGCAAAGTTTGCGATTGCCAAACTCGATGTCTTCCTCTTCAACGGCATTCGATTCGTCGTTGCCGCCGGCGTGCTTGCCGCGATGTTCTTCTCGCAGTCGGATTGGATTCCCGTCAACAAAGCAGATTGGCGAAGAATTCTTCGCGCCGGCATTATCGCGAATGTGTTTTATCAAGCGGCGTTCATCATCGGGCTGAGTCTGACGACCGCGGGAAACTCCGCCGTGCTGATGGCGACGTCTCCGCTGTGGACTCTGTTTGTGAATGCGAAGCTGCACAAAGAAAGAATTCAGCCGCAGATGTGGTTAGGGATGGCGATTTCGCTGGCGGGCGTTATCATGATCATCGCGGGAAGCGGCAAGAAGCTGGAGTTGGGCGGACTTGAAATCGTCGGCGATCTTGTTTGCGTCACGGCCGCGGTGCTCTGGGCGTTCAACACAAATCTTCAGAAGCCGCTGCTCGTTCATTATTCGTCGCTCCATCTCGCGTTCATCATGATCTCGATTGGCGCAGTGGGTTTGACCATCACGGCAATTCCGTCGGCGCTGATGCTCGATTGGTCATCCATCGGGTGGGAGTACTGGGTTGCGACGATTGTCTCCGGCGCGCTCTCGATTGGAGTTGCAAATGCGCTGTGGTCTCATGGCGTGCAACGGCTCGGGCCGGGCCGCACGGGGAGTTTCAGCAATCTTGTTCCGGTCATCGCACTCATCACATCGTCTCTGACGCTGAATGAATCTGTGTATCTCATTCAGTTCATCGGATCGGGATTCACGATTGCCGGCGTGTGGCTTGCACGGCGGTGACGTTGCGGCTGTCATCCGGCATGCGCCTGATGCATTCTGGCTCACGCATCTGCATTCCGTCGCAGTCGCGTAGCAACTTGGCTTTCGAATTTCTACATTGCAGACACGCATGAGAACGATACCATGGAAACCGATCATCGCCGCATGGACTGCCTACGGCTTGTTCATGTCAACGCAATCGTACGTCGTCAGCTTGCGTGCAGGCCGCCCGGTTACAATCGCGTATGCGCTGGTGAACGACATGACGTACGCGTCCTGCTGGGCGTTGCTCACGCCGCTGATTCTGCTGCTCGCTCGCCGATATCCTCTTGGCAATCTCACTCTGCTCCGAAACTTTCTTATTCATCTGGGATTCAGCTTTGCACTTGCACTCTCACAGAAGTTCGTCCATGGCCTGCTGATTAGTTCGTATCGACTGATCGTCGAGGGCGTTGCGTTCTCCTGGGATTTTCAAGTCCGCAATTTGATTGCCTACTTCGATTACGGTATTCCGCTGTACTGGATTGTGCTGCTGTTGAATTACGGGTATGACTACTACTCGCGTTATCAGGAACGAGCAGTCCGTGCAGCTCAGCTCGAGACTCAGCTCGCGCAGGCGCAGTTGAATGCGTTGAAGATGCAACTGCATCCGCATTTCTTGTTCAACACGCTCAATGCAATTTCCGTCCTGATCCAAAAAGATCCTGAGTTGGCGAAGAAAACTGTTGGACGTTTGAGTGAACTGCTACGCTACACACTCGACAACGTCGGCTCGCAGCAGGTGACGCTACGAGAGGAGTTGGCTTTTCTTGAACGCTATTTGCAGATCGAGCAAACGCGTTTCGGCGACCGGCTCACTGTGAGGTTCGAAGTCGATGAGGAGATCAAGGACGCGACAGTTCCCACTATGATTCTGCAGCCGCTTGTAGAAAATGCGATCAAGCATGGCATCGCAAAGCGCCGCGGCGATGCACGCATTGAAGTGAGTGCAAACAGAGACAACGGAAGTCTTCAGCTTCGTGTGAAGGATAACGGAGTGGGTCTTGCCTCCGAGTCGGAGGTGAAAGATGGCGTCGGGCTTTCCATGACGCGGGCGCGACTTCGCGAGTTGTACGGATCGCAGCAATCGTTTTCGCTCAACGCGTTGCCCGAAGGCGGAACGGAAGCAATCGTGATGATGCCGTATATGGTTGGAGGAGAGAACTAATATTGCGTCTCGCACTTATCTTCAGTTTACTTATTACTCTGGCAGCAGTATCGCTCACACGCGGTCAAACCGACTCTTCGATTTGCAACGACTTTTAACAAACAACTCGCTCGCGAGCTATTCGAGAGCGTTTTCCACTTCTCAACAGAGAGTAGAAATGAAAAATGGTTTGTGGGAATTTTGGGTGAGGAAGAACCTTATTCCGTTTCCCCTGAGCAAGATGACCGTCACAACAGATTTCAACGAAGGCGTCAATTAGTTCATGTCCAGTCATATTCGAGTACTCATTGCCGACGACGAGCCGCTCGCCCGTGAAGGCATCAGGCAACTTCTCCGGCACGACTCCGATGTGGAAATCGTTGGCGAGGCAAAGGACGGCATTCAGGCCACGGAGATGATCGAAGAGATGACGCCTGATCTGGTTTTCCTTGATATCCAGATGCCGGAACGCGATGGGTTTGGCGTCGTCGAGGAAGTTGGACCGGACAACATGCCTGTGGTTATTTTTGTGACTGCGTTCGATGAGCATGCGCTTCGTGCATTCGAGATTCATGCTCTCGATTATCTGCTGAAGCCTCTCGATCCGGATCGGTTTGCCGAAGCGCTGCAACGCGCAAAGAATCAGCTGAAGCTCAAACAATCTTCCACGCTCAGCGGCAAGCTGCTTAAGCTGATCGAGTCGCTGCCCGCACCGCGACCTGCGCTTCAACGCATTGCAGTGAAGGTAACAGGGAAAGTCTTCTTCGTCAACACGTACGACATCGATTGGGTTCAGGCAAACGGCGATTACGTTGTGCTGCATACGCAGGGAAAGAAACATCTCGTCCGCGAAAAGATCGGCGATCTGCAACAGAAACTGGATCCACAACAGTTCGTCCGCATTCATCGCTCGTCGATCGTGAATATCGATCGCATCAAAGATCTTGAGCCAATGTTCTACGGAGACTATGCGGTGAACATGGTCGATGGAACCAAGCTCACGCTCAGCCGGTCGTACCGAGACGCCGCCTTTGCCCGCCTGAATCTCAAACACTGAATTCTGCATTTCATCGTCTCCCTCCAGCAGTTCAACACATTGCCGCTCGTCTTGCCGCATCTTTGTTTTAATCGCGCCGTATCTGACGTAGATTCATCGCACAAACCTTCATCTCCACACATCAAGAAAGGCTGCGATGAACAAAATCTTCTTTCTGATTTCTGCGGTCATCATGGTGGTATTCCAGTTACATGCACAAACATTTACGCGCATAACGTCGGGAGCAATCGCCACTGATGTCGGCGCTTCGCGCAGCGTGAACTGGATCGATTACGACCGGGATGGTTACCTCGATCTTTTCGTGAGCAAGGGACTCGAGGGCGGTGATTTCAATCTATTGCATCGAAACAATCGCGACGGATCGTTCTCAAAAATCACCGCCGACCCGATCGTCTCGTTTCGTCAACCGTATGATGGCGCCTCATGGGCTGATGTCGATGGCGACGGAGATCTTGATTGCTTTGTTGTCGCGTGGTATGACAGCAACAACACGTATTTCCAGAACAATGGCGACGGCACGTTTGCACGAACGAACATCGGCCTTCCCGTCAGCGACAGAGGATTCTCTGAGACGTGTAGCTGGGGCGACTTCGACAACGATGGCAAACTCGATCTCTATGTCACGAACAGCGGCTCGCCGTCGCTTGGCGCGAAAAGAAATTTTCTGTATCGCAATACAGGCGCCGGCTTCGCGAAGATCGACACGGGCGCCATCGTCACCGACACGTACTATTCTCGCGGCGCGAGTTGGGTTGACTACGACAACGACGGCGATCAGGACATGTATGTTGTCAACGAACGAAATCAGGTGAAGAACCTGTACAAGAATATGCTGAAGGAGACAGGAGCAGCATGGTTCACGCGTATCACCGCAGGTCAATTCGTGAGCGATGTGTCGTCGGCACTGAGCGCGAGCTGGGCCGACTACGATAACGATGGCGATCTCGATGTATTTGTAGCCAACGGCTGGCCGCAAGGGCAGAACGATTTTCTCTACTCCAACAACTCCGACGGCACATTCACAAAGATCACAAGCGGCGATGTTGTGACTGATGCCGCGTTCTCGATGTCCAGTGGCTGGGGCGATTTCGATAATGATGGCGATTTGGATTTGTTTGTCACGACTGCCTATTCGGGAGCGGCGACGAAGAATCTTCTCTACAAAAATCTCTTGAGCGAATCGGGAACTCCGACGCTTCAAAAGGCGACGTCGGGCAGCATCGCGAACGACGTCGGCTACTCATACGGGGCGGCCTGGGGTGACTATGATCGTGATGGGGATCTGGATCTGTTTGTTGCCAAGACGTTCAACGAAAACGAAAGCAGTGCATTCTACAGAAATGACAATCCCAACGGGAATCACTGGTTGTCGCTGAACTGTGTCGGAACGACATCGAACAGATCGGGCATTGGAACCAAGATTCGGATCAAGGCGACTGTCGGAGGAGTTGCGAGATGGCAGCTGCGCACCGTCGATGGACAAAGCGGATACTGTGCTCAAAACCTACAGCTTCACTTCGGACTCGGAAACGCGACGATGATCGACTCAGTGAAAATCGAATGGCCATCCGGTCTCATCGATGTTCACACGAATGTATCGGTGGATCGAATCGCGAATGCAGTCGAGAATGGGGGACTGACGTCGATTGGGGAAACAACTCCGTTGCCGCCTTCGCAGCATCGTCTCTTCCAGAACTATCCCAATCCGTTCAATCCAACAACGACAATACGCTATAGCGTAAAGCACGTCCCCTTTCCCATAGGCAAAGGGGAGAAAGGGGTGAGGGTGTCATTGAAAGTTCACGATCTTCTCGGCCGCGAAGTCTCAACACTCGTCAATGAATTGAAGACTCCCGGCCTGCACTACGTTGAGTTCAATGCAGCGAATCTCGCGAGCGGCGTTTACTTCTACCGGTTGACCGCAGGATCATTCAGCGAAACAAAAGCAATGATCATCTCAAAGTGATGTGCCCGGTGACCAATCCCACCGAAGGCGGGAACAACTGACTCGACGTTGGATGGTGGCGTTGAGTTGGTTGTGCCGGGCACAGTTCTTTCAAATCCCAAACAACAAAAACCAAATTCCAATTGAGTTCTTGACTATTGAATGAGGCTCCTATGAAAATTCTTTTGTTACTGACTGCTGTGCTTGTCTGCTTCACGACTTCATCGGCTCGCATCCTTCACGTTCCGGCAAACTACACGACGATTCAATCGGCGATTAACGCGTCGGTAAACGGCGATACGGTTTTGGTTGCGCCCGGAACGTATCAGGAGAACGTGATCTTTCGCGGAAAGAGGATTGTGCTAACGAGCCGGTTCTATCTTGATGCGAATCCGTCATCGATCATCCAAAGCACGATCATCGACGGAAGCAATCCTTCACATCCCGACTCAGGAAGTTGTGTTCGCATTGCCAACGGCGAAGACTCGACGACGATTCTTCAGGGCTTCACACTCACCCGCGGATACGGTACATTGTGGCAGGATGAAAACGGCGCGGGGCGTTACTGGGAAGGCGGCGGCGTGTTGATTGCATTAAGCTCGCCGACCGTGCGACACAACATTATTCGGAACAACGACGTGAACAGAACCGGCGGGCAAAGCACGGGCGGCGGCGGCATCAGGCTTGGCGACGGCTCGCCCTACATTCTGAACAATATCATCATCAATAATGCGGGCATGTACGGAGGAGGCATTGTCTCGAACTACGCGTCGCCGACAATCCGCAACAACATTGTCGCGTATAACGTCGTCTCGCCCGCAGTTGCCGGACGCCCAACGTATGGCGGCGGTGGAATGTGGGTGAACGGCAGCCGCCCGGGCGCGACGTTTCCGAACAGAATCGAAAACAACACGATCGTCGGCAACTCGGCAACAGGCTCAGGCGGGTCGGGTGCAGGCGGAAAGGGTGGAGGAATGCTCGCTGCGTTCTCCGCGACAATCAACTCGCGCAATAACATCGTGTGGGGTAACACGCAAACAACGGGCGGGCAATTGAATATCGCGAGCGGAAGCAGCGTGATTGCGACATACAGCGATGTCGAAGGCGGATACGCGGGAAGCGGCAACATCAACGTCACTCCGAATTTTGCGCCGACAAGTTTCTACTTGCAGACGGGAAGTCAATGCATCGATGCCGGAGACACAACTGCTGCGTTCAACGATCTTCCTGATCTGACGAATCCGGGCGTGGCTCGCTGGCCATCGCTCGGCGGATTGCGGAATGATATCGGTGCGTACGGCGGTCCGGGCGCGGTAGTGATCGCAACAATTCTCACATCGGCGCCTGCACGAGGAGATGGAATTGCGGCTGAGTTCTCCCTCGAACAGAACTATCCGAATCCGTTTAACCCAAGCACTAGCATCACATACTATTTGCCGGAAGTCGGAGGTCGGAAGTCGGAGGTCGGGTATGTCACGCTTAAGGTTTTTGATATGCTCGGTCGTGAAGTCGCAACGTTGGTGAACGAAGTCGAGGAGCCGGGGACGTACACGGTGCAGTGGAATGCCTCGAGCATCGCGAGCGGCGTGTATCTGTACCAACTCAGCGCAGGAGAATTTGTGCAGACGAGAAAACTGATGGTCGTTCGATGAGAGTCGCAAACCAACTACAATCATCACAAAGGAATTTGACGATGAAGTTCTGGACTTTGATTTCGCTGATGACATTACTGTGTGCAACACGAACGGTCTTCGGGCAGAACGCGCCGACAAATGCGCTTACAACTTTGGTGGAGACAGAAAAGGCGTTTGCGGCGATGTCTCCCGAGAAGGGAATGAAGGCAGCGTTTCTCGCGTACCTTGCCGATGATGGAGTTCTCTTCCGTCCCGGGCCGGTGAACGGAAAGGAAGTCTGGCGAAAGCGACCGGACAGCACGAGCATGCGGCTGGATTGGGAGCCGACATTCGCGGACGTCGCGGCGAGCGGCGAGTTAGGGTACACGACAGGACCATGGACCCTCACGCCCGGACCTAATCTTGATCAACCGCCGAAGTACGGCTTCTTCGTCTCGGTTTGGAAGAAGCAACGCGATGATCAGTGGAAGTTGGCTGTCGATTTGGGGATTGAGAATCCGCACCCCGA
This sequence comes from Ignavibacteriota bacterium, assembly GCA_016218065.1. Lineage (GTDB taxonomy): Bacteria > Bacteroidota > Ignavibacteria > UBA10030 > UBA6906 > CAADGV01. The sequence goes on from JACRFA010000033.1 coordinate 38,012, forward strand.
AAAAGTTGAGCGAACATTCGCGACAGGGGAACCGACGGCCTCGTCGCGGGGACGCGGCAGCATGAAGACTGAGTTAGCTCGTCTGCTGCAGGCCGAGCAGAAGCTCGCGCGGTTGGCAAAAGCCGGTTCATCGGCGGCGGTACGTGAACTTGGCGGAGAGAACATTCGCGTCTATCGTGAAGGCGACGTTCCAAGCGTTGGACGCGATGCATCAATCGCGAAGCTGACTTCGATGAATGAGAAACTGAAATTGCAGGTAGAGAAACGTGTCGTTGCCGCGTCTCGCGATCTCGGATATGCATACGGAAAGTATGACGATCTCGCGAGGCAATCGACCGAAGCCTTTGCAGGATACTTCGTGCACATCTGGAAGAAGGACTCTGCAGGAAACTGGAAACTCGTGCTTGACATACTGAATCCGCCGCCGACAAAATAGCGCGTGTTTTTGATTGTCATTCTGAACGCCTGCCCGCCTCATGCTTCATGATGGCAGGCGGGGAGTCCCAACTGCTTCCCAAGTTGGGACGGAGTGAAGAATCTAGAACAGGTTACTGGATTCTCCCGAAGGGATGCCCGCCTGCCTCGCTGTCCAAACAAGGCGGGCAGGCCTTCGGCATTCGCCTCTGGGAAGCGAGGCTGCTAATGACGTACATGAACTTGTCATTATGAAGCTCGTTCTTCAGAGCTGAAGAATCCAGAACCCTAGTGGTGCTCTGATCTGGTCGAAGACTCGTCGAGATTCTTCACTTCGTCCCGATTTGAAATGCAATCGGGACTCGTTCAGAATGACAAATGGGAGCGCACGTCATTGCCTCAAATAGCCACGCTTGCTTTCGGCGTGGTCATTGAACTCAGAATGACAATGGTGGGGCGATTTCCGATGGGGAATCTCTACTCAGTGTCTGTTGTTTCCAGACGGCTGAATTGATATATTGTCTCACGAAAAAGGACGCTTAGCTCAGCTGGTTCAGAGCGCCTGCCTTACAAGCAGGAGGTCACTGGTTCGATCCCGGTAGCGTCCACTGCCTTATCCCGACACGTGCAACGTCGACCTGCCTGCCGTAGGCAGGGATTCTCATTTCGACATCGAAGTCAGTGCGCAGATTGTTCGGTGTTTGTTAACTCGGTCGAAATGAAACAAGCAGGAGGTCACTGGTTCTGCCAAAGGCCTGCCCGCCTTGTTTGGACAGCGAGGCAGGCGGGCATCCCTTCGGGAGATCCCGGTAGCGTCCACAGGTTCCTTATCCCGACAGACAGCGTCGGGATTCTCATTTCGACTTCGAAGGTAGCGCGCAGATTGTTCGGTGTTTGCTAACTTCGGTCGAAATGGAACTTCGGTCGGAATAAATCTAGATGCCCTGAGGGGCATTTTCTTTTGGTCATCAACTTTTCGGAATTTCATGTCCGGCATCAAAGCAATTATCTTCGATTACGGCAACGTCATAGCGCATGTTGATCACGGCATTTTTCTCCGACGAATCGCCCAACGTTCCGCCCTCAGTCTCGACGATCTGAAAAATCTCGCGACGGTCCATCAGGATCTTCTTGTCGGATATGAGAGCGGAAAAATGTCGTCAGCGGCATTCGGCGCGACTATCATCGAGAGATGCAAGCTTACCATGTCGCTCGATGAACTGCGAGATGCCTTTGTCGATATTTTCAATCGCATCGAGCCAACAATCTCGCTTATTAGAAATCTCAAATCGCACTACAAAGTCGCATTGCTGTCGAATACCAACGAGTGGCACTTCAGGTCCGAGATCAAGACAGTTGCCGCCTATCCCTATTTTGACAGCGTGACTGTCTCGTTCCAAGTGGGGGCGATGAAACCTTCTGCCACGATTTATCAGGATGCGTTGAGCAAGCTGGGCGTTACGGGAGGCGAGTCACTCTACATCGATGACATCCCGGCGTACGTCGATGCTGCGCGCCAGCTTGGCATGAGCGCCGTTCAATACACTTCGCATGATGCACTCCTCGGCGATCTGCGCACACACGGAGTTGAGATCTAACCGGTTGCCGGTCTTCAGTGTTGCAGTTGGATCGTTGACTGAATTTTCCTATGTTCAGTGAGAATCACCATTCTTCCTGTTCCTATGACACTCAATAGTGATATTCTGAAGCAGACCGAAGCGTATGCCACGGCGCTCCTCACGGAAAAGCTTCCGAACTGGGCGGTGTACCACAATCTCGTTCACACTCAACAAACCGTCGATGCGGCCCGAGAAATCGGCGAAGCAGCCAACCTCGGCAAATCGGATCTCGAGAGCGTGTTGATAGCGGCCTGGTTCCACGATGTGGGCTACACCGAAGGAGCCGACAATCATGAGGAGAGGAGCGGCGAGCTGGCTACTCAGTTCTTACGATCGAGAAACCATCCGCAATCGCGAATCGATCAGATCGTGGGATGCATCCGCGCAACGAAAGTGCCGCAGTCGCCGAAGACTCTGTTGGAGCAAGTCGTCTGCGACGCGGACACCGTGCATCTTGGGAAGAAGAGGTTCTTCGAACGAAGCTCGCTCTTGCGCATGGAGCTTGAACTGAAATCCGGTGAAGTGGCGAGCGATCTCGAGTGGCTGAAGAAGAATGTTGCCTTCGCCGCGGGGAACAGCTTTCACACTGAGTACGCCCGCACGCGGTTTGCGGACCGGCGGCAGAAGAATCTGATGTCGCTGCAAGAGCTTCTGCGCGAGGAACGCGAGCGTTCCGAGCAGGCGGCCGCCAGACACCAGAAGGCGCTACTCAAAGAGGAAAAGGAGAAGAAGCCCGAGCGCGGCATCGAGACGATGTTTCGTGTTGTGCCGAAGAATCATCTGGACCTCACGGCGCTTGCCGATCACAAATCGAATATCCTCATCGGAACGAACGGTACAATTCTCGCCATCGTGTTTAGTCTTCTCGTCAGCAAGCTCGATACGCATCCGTATTTGCTCATTCCGACAATCATCATTATTGCCGTGACGATCGTGACCATGGTGTTCGCGATTCTCGCAACGCGTCCCAACGTGACTGGTGGAACATTCACTCGCGAAGATATCCGGCAGAAGAAAGTAAACCTCCTGTTCTTCGGGAACTTCCACAAATCATCGCTCGAAGATTTCGATTGGGGCATGCGTGAGATGATGAAGGACAGCGACTACCTCTACGGAAGCATGATCAAAGATCTCTACTTCCTCGGAAAAGTTCTGGGCGCGAAATTCCACTACTTGCGGATCGCGTACACGGTGTTTATGTGGGGATTGATTGTTGCCGTGATAGCATTCAGTATCGCGATGCTGACTGCGCCTGTGGCCGTGCCGATGCCGGTGCAATAGTCCGTGGTACCCGTTAACATTTCGATCATTACGCTCGTCGGCGTTTTTCTTCTGATTGCCATTCGCCAGATAGGGGCAGTCCGTTTTCAAATTTGGCAGGTGATGGTGATGGGCGCCGCGGTTGTGCTTCTGACATCTCAAATCTCCATTTCGTCGGCGCTGCAGGCAATCAATCTTGATGTGATGGTGTTTTTGTTTGGGATGTTCGTTGTCGGGGAAGCGCTCGTTGAGAGCGGTTTTCTCGCCCATTGGTCGTACAAGTATTTCCGCCGTGCAAAAACGCGTGATGCACTTTTGCTGCTGGTGCTGTTCGGCTCAGGGATCGCATCGGCCTTCCTGATGAACGACACGCTTGCCATCATCGGCACTCCCGTCGTACTTCTACTCGCTCGCAAGCATCAGATGTCATCGAAGCTGCTTCTCTGTGCTCTGGCGTTCGGCGTCACTATTGGCAGCGTGATGAGTCCGATTGGTAATCCTCAGAATTTGCTCATTGCGATGAATGGCGCGATCCCCAATCCGTTCGGCACATTCTTTCGATGGTTATTTGTCCCGACAGTTGTAAACCTGTACGTTGCCTTTCTGCTGCTCCGCAAATTCTATCGCGATGACTTTCATGACGCAGAGATGTCTCACTCGCAGGAACCGATTCGCGATCATGAGTTGGCCTTTCTCTCGCGCATCTCGTTGTCAATTCTTCTTCTGTTGATTGTCGTGAAGACCTCTGCTTCCGTTGTCGGGATGTCGGTTAACCTTCATCTTTCACACATTGCCGTTGCAGCATCTCTGCCGATTCTTGTCGGCAGCAGAAAGCGATTTCATATTCTTCGCAGGGTCGATTGGCGCACGCTGGCATTCTTCGCAGCGATGTTCGTGTTGATGGAAAGCGTCTGGCAGAGCGGCGCTTTTCAATCAATGATCAGTGCGACCAACGTACGCGTGACTTCCCTCGAAAGCATTCTCACGGTGAGCATCGTGGTGAGCCAGCTGATCTCCAACGTGCCGCTTGTTGCCCTGTATCAGCCAATACTCTTGAACGCAGGCGTGACGCAAACCGGAATGATGGCGCTGGCGGCGGGAAGTACGATCGCGGGAAATGCGTTGATTCTCGGAGCGGCCAGCAATGTCATCATCATTCAAGCCGCCGAACGAAGAGCTCACGAGACGATTACGTTTTGGGAATTCGCGAGAGTCGGCGTGCCGTTGACGATTGCGAACGCCGGCGTGTATTGGCTTTTTCTCCACTTCATCTGAAGGGATCAATTCTTTTTGCGGTGCGTGTCGAAGGTATGAGGGATTGGTTACGGTGTCGGCGGAAGATTGTATCGCGCCAGAATCACACTGTAAAATTCTTCGAGGTCGGGGAGATTAGTAACGAGGATTGACTTCAGAATCTCGGGATCGATGCTTTGATAATCGTGAATGGCTACGTTGCGAAAACCAACCATCGCCGTCATTCTGCGGCTCAGAGACTCAGGGATGATCCCCGACTGCCGAAGAATAGAGAAATGCTCCTTCATGTTTGCAGGCAGGCCCAATCCTTCCGACGCTATGATATGCGCAGCAAGATCAATCGTGGACTGGATGGCTCGCTGCAGATTCAGAACAAACACATCTTGAATGTCGAAGTTCTCGAGCCGATCAGGCTCAAGGTTCGTGATGTCGCGAATGCGTCGCAGACATCGTTGGATGTTTCCAATCTTGGCGAGGACTACGTTCTTATCGGGCATAGATCCGGCCGTTCAATATGTTGTCCTCGATGGGCTTCCTCATTCTCTTCAGGTCGTCGTACTCGTTGATGGTTCTGACAAAAAACTCATTAGCCTTTGATTGATTCCGCGTGAACACACGCACTCCTGTCTTCAAGACTTGCATTCCGAGAATCGGTGATGCGCCTTCGAGATCGACGATGTCCGCCTCAATACCGAGCGCATCGGTGAACTCCGCTTGAAGCTGCAACAACTCGCCAGCCGATGGTCGTCGTTCAAACAGCAAGCCAATATCGATATCGCTTTCCGGCGTGAGACGTTGTGGAACTGCAGAGCCGAAGAGATAGGCCGCGGCGATGTTTCCGTTTGATTCTGCAAACGTGGAAATGGCGCTCGTTATTGATTCGAGTGTTCGATCCTGCTGCGACATGTGAGTTCTTTCAGTCCGTCAGAAAGAATCTAACGAATCACGCTCGGATTTCCAATCACAACGGATTCAACGACCCACGATGAACTCTGCCGAGCAGAGGCGACCGCCTGACTGCCGTCAGGCAGGCCCGTTGGAAGCCCCAAAATATCTTCTGCCTACCGCGTCGAATCTTCCTGCTGAATCAAGTAGCGTTTGATTTTCTGTGTCGTCGTCTTCTCGAACTCTTTGTCTCGGATCTTCACCTTCTTGATTTGTTGGTGACCGAGCAGTTGTGTGTTCAGCCTTCTGATCTCATCGTTGATGATTTTGTCGATCAGCTCCGTTGTTACTTCGACGTTGTTCTTTTGAGCGTACTCGATGAACGTCTCGGCGTTCGGCACAATCATCACGCGAATTTCTTCGTCGTTCTTCTGATCCTTGCCGCCATAGATCACCGACTCAAGCACGAACGGAATTTTGTTCACTCTGTCCTCAATCTCTTCAGGATAGACGTTCTCGCCGTTGCGCGCAACGATGACATTCTTCTTTCTGCCGTTGATGTACAGGAACCCTTCCCTGTCGATATAGCCAATGTCGCCGGTGTAGAACCAGCCGTCGTGCATTACTTCACTTGTTCCTGCTTCATTCTTGTAATACCCCATCATGACGGACGGTCCTTTGGCGATGATCTCACCGTGTCCTGTTGCATCAGGGTTCGCGATCTTCAGCTGCACGTTCGGCAGCGCCAGGCCCGCCGACTCGTCCTTGTGCTGGAATTCTCTGTTGACCGTGAGAATGGGCGATGTCTCTGTCAGTCCGTACCCCTGAATCATGTTGAAGCCGAACGATCGCAAACCTTTCATGACGCGTGGGTCGGGCGCAGCTCCGCCGGCGATGAAGAGCCGCACTGCGCCGCCGAACTTATGATGAATCTCGGAGAAGATTTTTCTTCGTACACCCTGAGCGCCGAACACTTCAAGCCAGGCAGCAATCGTCTTCATCGGAGGCACGAGCGCTTTGCTCAGTTTCTTTTCCTGGATTGCCGCGTTGATGCGGCGATACATCTTATCGTACATGAGCGGAACGCCGAGAAAAATCGTGGGACTTGCGCGCTGCATGTCCTCAACGACGGTCTTCAGGTTGCGCGCATAGTACACGGTCGCACCGCCATAGACCGGGCAGAGGAATCCACAAGTTCCTTCGTATGTGTGATGCATCGGCAAGACGGAGAGAAACCGATCTGTCGGCCCGATGTCGATCATCTTGCGCATGTCCATCAGATTGGTGCAGAGATTCTTCTGGGACATCATCACGCCCTTGGCCCGTCCCATGGAACCAGATGTGAACACGATGACCGCCACCTCTTCAGGGTTCGTTTGAGGGAAGCTCGCCTTGTGAGCATCGTGCTTCGCATGTTCCATCATCTCCATCATCGAGAAGGCGCCGTTTTCCCGCTTCGGCAAATCCATATCGATGAGAAATTGGAGCGCCTTGACAGAGTGTTTGAACTCGAGAAACATATCACGGAACGACTCTGAGAACACGGCTGCCTTCGAATCGGACACGTGAAGAATGTTGACGATATCATTCTCCTTGAGATTCTTGTCGATAGGCACGGCGACGAAGTTGAATGTCACGCAGGTAAGGTGCGTAATTGCCCATTGCACGCGGTTCTCGCCAATGAACGCGATGTGGTCGCGTTCTTTGAGTCCCAGCTTCTTGAGCGCTGTTCCGAATGTCAGCACGTGATCACGCAGCTCGCTGAAAGTTGCTTTGGAAAGAGGCGTGGTGTTGAGGTCCTGAAGCGCAAGCTTGTCGGGGAACTTGGCTGCCGACTGGTGAAGCACGTCAACGATCGCCGAAAGAGGCTCGACCTCGCAGTAGGGATACGGGGCGTTTGTTGTTTTCATGGCTGTGTTTGCAAGTTGTGAAGGTGGGTGAGGGTTGTGTTCGAGAATGTTTATGGATTCAGTGGATCAAATGATGCAAGGCGATTGAGGAAGTTGCGCAGTTCTCTATCCCAATACGCCCATGTGTGTCCCCCCGGTGTCTCGTGATATTCGTAGAGCGCGCCTTTCGATTGGAGTTTCTCGGCGAGGAGTCGATTGTTCTCAACGATGCGCGGAAGATTATCATCTTTTCCTGTTGAGATGTAGAAGTACGGAAGCGATGTTGCAACTCTGACGCTATCCAACAACTCGAACGGATCGTTCCGTGTCCATTGCTCCGACCGCTCTTCACCAAACGCGAGGCGGAGCGATTCTGAAAGGTCCCGGTTGTCCGGACGCGCCGTCTTGGGAACGTAGAGCGCCCCGCTGAACGAGCCGGCAAAGTAAAACATCCACGGACGCTTCAGCGCAAATCGCACCGCGCCATAGCCGCCCATCGAAAGTCCGGCAACAACGCGACCGTGCCTCGTGCTCAGTGTCCGGTATTTTTTCTCGATGAACGGAATGAGATCGCTGAAGACGTAGTCTTCGTAGTTTCGTTTCTTGTCGATGGAGTTTGTGTACCAACTGTTCCTTCCGTCCGGACAAACGACAATGTAGTTGTAGTTCTTCAGGTATTTGACAAGTCCGGAGTATTTCACCCAATCTGTCTGGTTGCCGCCAAAGCCATGAAGGAGATACAGCGTGGTGTAGCGTTCCTGACTCTGGGCGTACTTCTTCGGGAGGAGGACGAGCATCTTCGTCTGCACCTGAAGTGCATGCGAGTACAGACTATCCTCCGTGACGGTGATAAAGTCTTGGGCCGAAGAGGTGAACGAACATAAGCTAACGAGGAAAGCGACGGCAAATCGTTTCATAGGTTCTGCATGAATGGTTAGAACGAACAGCTACAGACACAGAAGTGAGGATGGATGATCCTCGGACAGGAAAGGGCTTGAACGTTAGGAGCCGGAGACGGGACTTCCCGATTCCATCGGGACGACGTTCAGCTCACGCGGTCAATCTACATTCGAGAGCGGGAGACGGGACTTCCCGATTCCATCGGGACGACGTTCAGCTCACGCGGTCAATCTACATTCGAGAGCGGGAGACGGGACTCGAACCCGCGACGTTCAGCTTGGGAAGCTGACATTCTACCACTGAATTACTCCCGCAGGTGAATTTCTGCCAGATGCCGTGAGAAATATACCACTTCGGACTTGGAGTTACAAGTTTCGTCATCCCTGACTGCCGGCGCGTTCCCATTACTTTTCTGAACCAGAATTCAGGGAAATCCGCTTGCATGAAAGATTGAGAACGTCTATCTTCTTCGGGGATTGGTCTCACTTCTACTACCTAATTCATTTTTTCCTCCTGCAATCTTCAATTAAGCTGTTTTGCATTTTTCTTGTCTTAGTAACGTATGACGACGCATTTTCTTGGACTTATTTCGCTTCTGATGACGCACGGATTTTCACCGGAGGATTCAGCTATTGGCTCAGTACAGCCAACCGTTGCAGAGGTAACCTCGCCATTGCACGTCATGGCGTCAGGCTTCGGAACACTTGGCAGCTACTCGACCGGAACCGATCTACGTTCCGCTAGCGGCTATGTCTCGCTCAGCAATTCGTGGCGCGACTATTACACGGTCGGTTATGCCAATCTCTGGCTCGAGCGCTCCGACGCCGGAGGCAAGTACTACTCACAGAATTTCGTTTCTGGTCGAGTAACAAAGTTTGTAAGCCAACGCGTCTCGTTGACGGGCCTCTATGGATTTCTTGATGAGGGTGAGATTGAGTTCTATTCGGGGGCGGCGGTATTCCATTGGATCGGCGCCGGCGCAAACTATTGGTTCTCGTACACTCACGTCGCAGGCGCATCAGCGGCTGTCTCGCTCTCGAAAGGCAACCTCGCTGCCTCTGCGCTCCGCGGATACTTCTCGTTCGACGTACTCAATGGTATTTGGACAACGTCGACCATCGTGGTAACCGGCGCTGAGTGGTCCCCGACGTTCCTGACGTTTCACCAAACGCTGAGCGTCCCTCTTGGAAACGAAAACTACATCGTTGCGACGGCTGATTTCGGACGAAGAGGATTCTATCTTGACGACGAATCGTTGGTCGTGTACAATCAAAGGGCGATTCAAACCGGCTCGTATGCCGCCAAAGCAACCATCAAGCTCACTTCCGGAATTTTTCTTATCCCTTCATTTGAGTACGATACCTTCGATGACTTCAATGCAAAGTACGGTTCCATCGGCGTTCGTGCAGTATTCTAGCCTCTGAGTTCACCACCATGAAAATCCAATTCTCAATTCTACTCTCTCTGTTGCTGTGGGCGTCGCAGTGGACATTCGGTCAATCGTTTTCTCCTGTGTGGCGGACTGCACCTTGGGACTCGGGCGGCGTCAGCCCGAGCAGCTTGGTGTGGTCGATGGTCCGATCCGAGCTTGATCTGGATAATGATGGAAAGAAAGAGTTCCTTGCAGTGAGTTCGTGGAGCAATTCGTACTACAATACTGTATATCTATTCGAGGCGGCGGGCAACAATCGGTACGACAGCATCTGGAGCTACTCGTTCTATCCTTACAGCAATGACTACAGCGCTGTAACTGTTGCCGATCTTGATGGTGATGGACGAAAAGAAATTCTCTGTCTCATCGATCCGTCTGACTCAACGTATCACGGCTTTTATGTATTTGAATGGAATGGAACGAACAACGGATTTCCGTCGCTGCCGACGACAACGTGGACAATGAGCCTGCGCGGCGCGTTCGATGAGGGAGGCGCGATCATCGCAGGCGATTTCGATAACGATGGCCGCGACGAAGTTGCTGTGTCGCTGCAAGAGCGCTACTCGATTCCCAAAAGTCGCATCATGATCTTTTCGCTAGCGGCTGGATCATCATTTTCCAATCCGACGTGGAACATCGAGATGAACGACTCGACGACGTTTCTGTATGCCGGCTACGCGCTTGAGTCAACGGATCTTGATCGCGACGGCAGAAAAGAAATCGTTACCGCGGGTTGGGAACGGCATACGTTTGTAGTTTACGAGAACACAGGCTCGGCCAATTCGTATGTGCTGGCCGCGTACATCACGGGCATTGATACCGCAGTTGATCTCTCGAACATGGGATTTGCAGAGGCGAACTTCGACAACAATGGAACGAACGAATTGTACATCGCCACAGCCGACGGCCGTTTCTACGTCATGACGAACCCCGGCGACGTGAGTCAGATTACCGCGGCGAACGTGACCAAGCTTCAGCAATATAATCCCTACAAAGGAATCGCAGGCGTGTCGAAAGGAGATGTTGATGGTGATGGAAAACCTGAGTTGTACCTCGCGGGAAGCTATCACGAGGCGGTGTTTCAGTGGAAGTACAGCTCCGGCCCCGTGACTAATCCGGCAAGCTACGTCCGCACGACAATCTTCCAGGACGACACAACAGATCAGCATACGTCAGGCTCTGATCAGGGATGGCTGCGTCCTTCGAAAGTTGCCGTCGGCGATTTTGATAGCGATGGCCGACCGGACATGGTAATTGCATCTGCGAGTCTCGCCCGCGACAAATCTGTGCTTACCGTCGTTGAGCAGATTCCGAACGATGTCGTGGAATCGGGTACGGAACCGGAGGAGATCGCGCTATTTCAGAACTATCCCAACCCGTTCAACCCAACTACGACTATCGGGTTCAAGGTTCCCGCCTCATCGGCGGCATTGGTGTCGATGAAGATTTTCGATCAACTCGGTAGCGAGGTCGCAACACTCGTCAACAAGAGACTTGAACCGGGCGACCACACGGTGGTTTGGAATGCATCAACGAGATCGAGCGGAGTGTATTACTGCCGCCTCACGGTGGGGACGAGGACGTATTTGCGAAAGATGATCCTTGAGCGATAGCTCGCACACGTTGGTACCCGAGAATCAAGAGCGACATGGAAAGTATCACGGAGACGAACCATAACGCCGCTTGCCCAAGCGCCTGAGTGCGATACAAGATTGTTGCCATATTTCCTATGATGAGCCACTGAATCACATACGCAGATGTCACGTTGCGTCCGAGCCACTGTAGATATTTTCCGACAGCGGATGCATCGAACAGACGGTTGAGCCATATAACTGTCATCAACCACACAAAAAGAAATCCGCTGATCCATAGCATGAGAAGTATGCCGTGATGATAGTAGAGCGGAAGGTTCGTGATTGTGTTGATGGCGAAAGAAGAAGTGGCAATGAGAAGACTCACGATCGTGAAGATGAGAAGTATTCTGACCTTTTGGTCCATTGCAGAGAAGCGCGAGTGGACGGCTGTGGCTTTCGCAAACGCGACGCCGAACAGTGAGTACGAGAGCCACGGAACAAGCGGGAAGTACGACCACCAGTCTTCGCTCCAGATGAACGCGGCGACGTAACGGACGACATGATTCTCGGTCGCCGGGACAGGAGAGAGAACAGAATTGAGCGCTGCGATCGCGAAAGCGAGAACCAGCGGAACGACAAAGCCGGTGGGCGCAAACGCTCTGAGCAGCGCAATGCAGATGATGCTCAGTCCTGCGACGGGAAGTATGTCTGCCCCGAAGATGAAGGCGAATGGGTCGAGCTGAAATTGTCCGCGGCTGATAGAGTACAAGAGGTTCGCGTTCAGTCCGACATTCAGCAGCAAGCCGCCTGCGACGAGCAATACACCGCGGCGCATGAGTTGTGCAAGCGACTTTCTTGAATGAACAACGAAGTAGCCCATGACCGCGAGAAACACGGGGGCCGCCGGCGGTCCGCCAAGAAAGAGCGAAACGCGGCCGATGGGACTGTGCAGAAGTTCTTCCGTAGCGAATTGCTCCATGATGTGAACCTGAACCATGAGGACAACTGCGATGCCTTTGAGAAGGTCGGCGAGGGTGCTTCGATGGGGTGACGTGGTCGAGTTGATGAGATTCATGAATGACATTACATTGTGAGGCACGCTTTCTCGTGCTGACCTACGGTCTTGTAGAGAAGAAGCTAGCAGGCCGCCAGAGTCGTCGGCCTCTTCGGTGTCCCGCGTATGAGATCCTTCGGCTCCGTCCCGATTGAGAAGCATCGGGACTGCGCTCAGGATGACACATGAAAGATGTTGAATAAAATGATTGGATGCTATGGAGAATGCACGCAGTTTCGTCGTCCCCGATAGTCTCGCCGTGAGCGATTCGGGATTTCTGTTTCTTGCGTCGACGGGTGAGACGTTCACGCTGAACCTGATCGGCAAGGAAGTGTTCACGATGCTCAAGTCGGGCGCAAGTCTCGCGACAATCAGAGAGGATCTCCAGTCTGCGTATGATGTCGATAGCTCGACGGTCGAACGCGACCTCGACGATTTTCTCAATCAACTCAAAACTTTCAAACTCGTCAGTGTGCCATGAACATTGCCGTTACCGGACTGAACGCCCACGACAATCCCGGCCCGGGGGTTCCCGTCATCCGCAGCATTCTTGAGAGCGGCGAGTTCACCGGCAGGATCATCGGACTCGCGTACGACTCACTTGAGCCAGGCATCTATCTCGAAAATATTGCCGCAAAGAGTTACATGATTCCGTATCCGTCGGCGGGGTTGGATGCGCTCTACGACAGAATCGCGGCAATCCACTCTAAAGAACACATCGATGTCATCATCCCGACGCTTGACTCGGAGCTGTACGGCTTTGTAAAGCTCGCCGACAAACTGCGCGCACTCGGCATCCGAACATTCCTTCCGACATTCGATCAGCTCAACCTGCGTGCGAAAGATAAGCTCTTCGATTTCTGTTCATCGCACGGTGTGAAGGTTCCAAAGAATCATCTCATCACGACTGCTCACGACTTGTATATGCTGCAAGAGAAGTTCGAGTACCCGATTGTCGTGAAGGGAATTTTCTATGAAGCGTCTGTTGCTCACAGCTTCAACGATGTAATGACGGCGTTCGAGAAGTTTCGCGCGAAGTGGGGTCTTCCGATCATCATTCAGGAGTACGTCGGAGGCGATGAGTTCAATGTCGTTGCGCTCGGCGACGGTACCGGTGCAACCGTGGGCGCTGTTGCGATGCGCAAGCTGTACATCACGGATAAAGGCAAAGGCTGGGCGGGCGTTAGCATCGACGACAAAAAGCTCATCGAGCTTGCGCAGATCATGATGCAGAAGCTTCAGTGGCGAAGCGGGATGGAACTTGAGTTCATGAAGGAGAAGGAGACCGGCGAGTACTACCTGCTTGAAATCAATCCGCGTTTTCCTGCGTGGGTCTATCTGGCAACGGCGACGGGACAGAACCTGCCGTACGCGCTCGTGAAGCTGGCCTACGGAGAACGCGTCGCGCCATTTACGAAATACGATGTCGGCACCATTTTCGTCCGCTATTCGTGGGATATGATTACGAAGATCAGTGAATTTGAAAAACTTGCCATGACAGGAGAGCGCTGAGCATGTCTGAGAAGAAGAAATACGAACGACCGGTTGTCACGAAACTGCAATCCGGCATCATGAACAAATTCGGGAGCGGGCCGGCGGTTTCCGTTCTCGAGTCGATCGACGGCGTGCCCATCAAGGACCTTCATGCGAAGTACGGTTCGCCGTTGTTTGTTCTTTCCGAAAACACCATCCGTTCAAATCAGCGCAACGCGTATCGCATCTTCAAGAACAGGTACCCGAAAGTGCAGTTCGCTTGGTCGTACAAGACGAACTACCTGAATGCTGTCTGCTCGGTGTTCCATCAGGAAGGTTCGTGGGCAGAAGTGGTGTCGGAATTCGAGTACGACAAGGAGCGCAAGCTGGGAATTCCCGCGGAGCAAATTCTCTTCAACGGGCCGGACAAAAGCGCTGCCGCGCTCACGAAGGCGATCTCCGAGGGCGCGAAGATTCACATCGATCACTTCGATGAGTTGTACAGCATCACCGGCATCTGCGAGCGCTCTCAGTTGAAAGCTCACGTTGCGATCCGTGTCAACATGGACGTCGGCGTGTATCCACAGTGGGATCGGTTCGGACTCAACTATGAAAACGGCGAGGCATGGCAGGCGTTGAAGCGAATCGCGGCGAACAAACGCCTGAGACTCGTGGGACTTCATACGCATATCGGCACCTACATGATGACTGCCGAGGCTTATCGGATTGCCGCGACCAAACTCGCCACGCTGGCAAAGAGTCTCAGAGACGAATTCGATGTGACGCTCGACTACATCGATGTCGGAGGCGGATTTGCTTCACACAACACGCTTATCGGACAGTATCTTCCTGCGGAGGAAGTTGTTCCTTCGATGGAGCAATACGCCGATGCGATCGCGTCGGGCCTGAAGCAGGGATCATTCAAGCACGACGAGATGCCGATGCTTATTCTCGAAACCGGGCGCGCCTTGATTGATGACGCGGGATTTTTGATTTCGAAAGTCATCGCCAACAAGCGCCTCTCAACCGGCAGACGCGCGATCATTGTTGATGCGGGCGTAAACCTGATGTTCACGAGCTTCTGGTACAAACACAAGATTTCGCCTGCACAGCCGATCAGCGCGCATGCCGAAGATGCCGTGATCTACGGACCGCTCTGCATGAATATCGACGTCATTCGCGACGGCATTCTTCTGCCGACGCTCAATCCGGGCGACAGTCTTGTGCTGCACCGCGTCGGGGCGTACAACATGACGCAGTGGATGCAGTTCATCACGCTGCGTCCGAATGTGGTGATGGTGATGAGCGATGGCACGGTGGAATTGATTCGCAAAGCAGAGACGCTGGAATCTGTTTCGGAGAACGAAGTGCTGCCGGAACAATTGAGAGCGAAACGTACATAGAAGATTCTTTCTTTGATCACATGACCTTCTTCATCGACTCAATTCTGTATAGCTACGCGCAGATCTTCTTTTCCAACCGACGCTGGCTGGGAGCGGTTCTGCTCGCCGGAACATTTCTTGCGCCGCACATCGGGCTTGTGTCGCTGCTTGGGGTGGTCATTGCAAATCTCGTCGCGTATACGCTCAAATTCGACGAGGCGAAAATCAAAAGCGGATTCTATGGCTTCAACGGAATTCTCTTCGGCGCCGGAGCCGCGTTCTACTTTGAGTTGACGCCATTTCTTCTGGCGCTCGTGATTCTCTTCATCGTCATTACGTTTTTCATCGCGGCAGTGTTGGAACATCTTCTTGCGTCTGTGGTGAACCTTCCCGGACTCAGTCTGCCGTTCGTCATCTCGCTCTTCATCTTTGTCATCTTTCTTTCAAACTTCAACACCATCAACCCGAATATATTGCAAAGCAATGATGAGGCGCTCTTCTCATTTCTTCCGTATGGAGTGAAGGCGTATCTCAGATCTCTTGCATTGATTTTCTTCCAACCGAATATTTTCACGGGCGCTTTGTTCGCGCTCGCTCTTCTCTTCCTTTCCCGCGTCATGTTCATCCTGAGCCTCACGGGATTCCTGATCGGAAGCCTCACGCTGCACCTGCTCTTTCCTGCTCCGTCGGATAGCATGACGATTCTCGCCGGCTTCAACTCGATTCTCACCGCGTGTGCCCTTGGCGGGAATTTGGTGATTCCGTCGCGCAAGTCTCTTGTGCTTACCCTGATAGCATCGGTGTTGGTTGTTGTGCTGACGGCATTCTTCTACAAATTGCTTGTGCCATACGCGCTGCCTGTGCTTGTTCTGCCATTCAACTTCTTGACGTTGTCGGTCATCTACAGTTTGAAATTCCGTCGCGAGCAGAGCGACATTGTTTTGCTCTACTTCCTGCCCGGCACGCCCGAGGAGAATTACTACTACCATCACAATCGTCTTGCGCGCTTCGAGCGATTCAAGACTGTGGTTCCTGAGCTTCCATTCTTTGGAGAATGGAGGATTTCACAGGGACACAGCGGAGCGCACACGCACAAAGACAGGTGGCGGTTCGCATGGGATTTCACGGTTGTGGATGAGACTGGGTCGGAATTCTCCGGCGATGGAAATCTGGCGAAGGATTACTATTGCTACAATCTGCCTGTCGTTGCGCCGCTCGACGGCACAGTAGTGCGTGTTGTGAAAGGCGTGCAGGAGAACGCGATTGGCGAAGCGAATCTCCAGTCGAACTGGGGAAACACCGTCGTGCTCGATCACGGCAGCGGCATCTTCTCGGCGGCGTCGCATCTCGAACAATTCTCAATCAAAGTGTCGGTTGGCGATGTTGTGAAGAAGGGTGATCCACTTGGCGCTTGCGGCAACAGCGGACGCTCGCCCGTCCCTCACGTGCATTTCCAATTCCAACCGACAGACAAATTAGGCGACAAGACGACCGAATATCCGTTCGGTCAATACGTTGAGCGGAGGAATGGCGCTCTCATCCTTCACGCGTTCGATCATCCGACCGAAGGCATGCTCGTGCAAAACCTCGGCACGAACAAGACAATGAAGAAGGCGTTCGACTTCAAGCTGGGCGACAAGCTGCAATTTCACTGTGTGGCCGGGAAGACGGAGTTCGACGAAGAGTGGGAGGTGAAGGTCGATATCTACAATACGCTCTACATCGAATCTTCACGCAACGCAACTGTCACGGTTGCATTGGTAGGCAAAGTATTCTATCTGACGAACTTCGTCGGCAACAGACAGTCGGCGTTGTATCATTTCTATCTCACGGCTGTGCAGGTTCCGCTCAGCTACGAACCAAACCTGCACTGGACCGACCAGTACCCAATCTCCCGCATGCTCGCGAACCAAATTCGCTATCTGTCAGAATTCTTCATTCTCTTCGCGCCGCAGCTGCGTGCGCATGCTTCGTTCGCGTTCAAGAAGAACTCGGCGCCCGGTCAGTTCATCATTTCTAATGTGATCGATATCGTTGGCTCAGGAGTATTCGCTTCGTACAAGCGCCGACGGTCGGGAGAAATCTCGATTAGCGACGAAGGGCGGATAAGCCGCATTGATGTTCACGCGCCGTCAGAGTTTTCGGCAACAGCAATCATTTCGGAGGAAGAATAAGCCATGAAAAAGTTCGTCTTGATTAGCGTCTCCGCGATCCTGATTATCGTCGGTGTGCTTGCGACGAGCGTCCTCTCGCAGAAATCGTCCAGCATACTGACAGCGTTCCATGAGTCATTGAAGCAGGAGGACGCGAAGCAGTATCCCAAAGCGATTCAGAGTCTTGAAGCGGGTTACAAGCAGAGCAAAGATGACTACCTCGTGAACCTGCGGCTCGGGTGGCTGCATTATCTCGCGAAGAACTATGATGAATCGAAGAAATACTACGCACAGGCATTCTCGCTGAGCGGTAGCAAGAGCGTCGAAGCGCTGCTCGGAAGGACGCTGCCGCTCTCTGCGGTGAATGACTGGGATGCAGTGGTCGGAGCGTATATGTCGATTCTGCGGCTCGACCCAATGAACTACTCAGCGAATCTGCGGCTCGGACAAATCATGCTCAACCGCGGCATGTATGCTGAAGCAAAAGAATATTTGGAAAAGGCGCATACGGCGTATCCCGGATCGTACGAGCCGAACCTCTCGCTCGGCTGGACACATTACTATCTCGGCAACAAGCAGAAGGCGACTAGCCTGCTCACAACTGCGCTGATGCTGAGTCCCGGCGACTCGTTGGCGACAAGAGGGTTGAATCTCCTCAAGTAGATTTGACGAAATGAGTCTTGAAGGAGCCGCAATGAGCCGGGCGTTCGTTCGCGAAAATGATGATCAGTGGCTGCACGATGTTGCGCCGACGATGAGTGCATTGCTTCTCTTTCTCACGCGAGAGAACAATGGCATCAGAGTGATTGAGGAGAGAAGTTATCTCGACGCTGATGGGCGCGAAGTGCACGTCATGAGCAACGGATTGTCGTACGCGAAAGATGCTGAGAACAAGTGGCGCGTCGTTGAGGAGTGATTGTATAGCGATGGAACCGGACGCAGGCCCGGTTCATCACCGCGCGTTTTGCTCCCGCCGATTTTGTTCGTATGACTTGCGTGAATATGACAGGAGAGCCTTTTTCAACACCCTGTTAGTAGCAAACTACCGACTACCGCAAGAATCACCCAAATCAATAACAGAATTCTTCTGGACATATCCACCTCCCCGTTCACCCACTCATCAACACTTCACTTGTTATGACCTTCGGCTGGTAGTTTACACTTTTCCAACAGACATGCAAGAGAAGTTTTGGTAGAGATTCTCCATCGGGAATCGCACTACCATTGTCATTCTGTCCCGACATAGTCGGGATCATAGAGGCGCCGTGCCTGCCGCCTGCCTGCCGGTAGACAGGGCAGGGCAGACAGGTATTTGCCTTTTTGTATTTGCGAGCGAACGGCGTTACCAACCGTGCCCTTCTAAATCGGATTTGAGAGCGGTCGATGCGTTGCTTTTTTATAGCGCTTTGTGTATGATTCCTGCGAGTTCCATCTCATGCAAGGAAAACGGCCTTTTCCTCACTGCAAATTCTCCCGTTTCTGCTCGGCCGCGCTGATCGTTCTTTAAGATTTCAAGATCCGAGCAATTTTCCATTCAACCCTTTCACATTCGTCCACATCGCTGTCAAGCTTCTTGCTCGCGACGATGGTGCAAAATATTTGCCGACTTCAGCATGAAAAGCCCATAGACTATGTTGAGGTTTCAGAAAATACACGCAGTTTCTTTTGTTCTCCTCTGTACAGCATTCACAATGGAATGCCCAGCGCAGACATCGCGTTTCTTCGATGCATGGCGTTGGGTGGAGTTCGACCTGGAATCCGGACTTCCGTCGAACCACACTTACGCGATCCTTGAAACCGAACAGGGAACTCCTTGGGTAATCACGAAGCTTGGCGTGGCATGGTACGATGACTACGTTTGGCATCAGGTTCCGTTTCCCGCGCGAACTCCCCTGAGCAAACCGCAATCATTCTATTCTGACCGACTCGGTAGGGTGATTGTTGTTCACGATTCCTCTCTCTTCATCGGCGATACGACCGGCTTCGTTCGCCTTGATATCGCCAGTGTTCTCCAAGCAGCGCCGCTGACCGATGGCGGGGTGATGCTCGTACGCGGAGAATTGGGCAAGCCTAAAAGCATCGATATCTGGAATGGGACGAGATTAGTCGCTGTCGAGTCACCAGGACCAATTGCGGCTGGCGATGTGCCGGGACTTTGGCAAACTCAAACCGGAAGTGTGTGGCTCACCGCGGGGAATGGTCTCTTCTCTTTTGAGCGCGCAGCTTGGAGGCAACGATTCCGCGCGCAAGTAGCGGCTTTTTCTCTCGCCTGTGCGCGACTGGTAGAGAACGACTCCGGCAGCGGGTTGGCTCTCATTTATCGTCCGTTCGCTTCGCGCGGGCTGTGGGAGTGGAAGAGTGACAGAGAGTTTGTTTTGAATTCTACGATGAAGGGGGAAGATATTGTTGGCGCTGATATCGCGCCCGATGGAACTGCATTTCTCGCCTTCAGCTCAGGATATTCTTTGATGCGGTATCACGGTCGGTGGTCTTCACCAACACTTGAACGACTCGCGCCTCGTCAGGTCGAGATGGTGAAGTTCAGACGAAACGGCGATCTATGGGTTTGCACCGAACGGGGGTTGCGCTTGTTCAAATACTCATCCACTCGCTGGCAGTTTGAGTCGAAGCGATCCATGTCTCCCGATATGTATGTGAACGACATTCTGCTCGCGACAGACAGTTCACTCTGGCTCGCCACTGGAGGCGGTCTGCGCGTAATCAGAAAAGACGGAACAGAGACAAGCATCCGGCAAATTCTCGGTCGAACAATCTACACGGCGACCGGATTGCTCGAAGACAGAAATCGCAATATGTGGGTGTCCAGCGGATCCGATTTCACAGGCGCATACAGATGGAACGGCATACAGTGGAGGCGAGTCGGCATCGGCACTCCGCTCGACAGTACGCATATACACAGAATGCATCTTGACAAGAAAGGAAGAGTGTGGCTGCTTGGCATCTCGAAAAGTCTCGAACCGGCGCGCGATGAGAGAGAACCCGGCGCCTTTGTTTTTGATGTTGGGAAGATTACAAGATGGGGCGTGCCCGAGGGCCTTTCCGGTGGTCGCGTCTATGCGGTAGAGGAAGGAAACGATGGATCACTCTGGTTTGGAACGCTGGCAGGTCTGAGTTGCTGGAAGAATGGGGCGTGGCAGCATCGAAACCGGCAGCAACTCTTCTCAGCGCAGAAAGTCTTCGCGCTTGCATTCGACAAGCAGGGTCGATTGTGGTTCGCCGATGGCAAAGGCATTGTCGGCACGATTGATTCTACGGGCGTAGCGCGTCGCATCACGACGGACGATGGCTTGCTTGACACGCGCGTGCTCGAGATTCGTGTCGATGAGAAGAACAGAGTCTGGTGCACGACTCCTGTCGGACTCGCGGTGTATGCCGATGGCGCATGGGGAGAGTTCGATGAATCGTCAGGAATCCTGAACGCCAATCTCTGGCCTGTGCTGCCGACACGTGATCGAGTATTTGTCGGGTCGCATTCCGGGCTTACGATTCTCACACTCACTCAAAATGATTTTGAAGCTCCCCGCGTCTACCTAGATCCGGCCATGACCAGCGGACGCACCGCGCTTTTGCGGTGGAAAGCGATCGCTCGTTGGAATGAAATTCCTTCTCGCCAAATCCAAACACGATATCGCATCGACGATCAGCCGTGGTCTCGTTGGTCAACGGCGCGTGAACTCAGCTTGCTGGACCTCGCGCCGGGTAATCACAACTTCGACGTGCAGACAAAATCGATTCTCGGCGGCGTGCGTTCATTCAGGACAGTGCAACAACCAGTGACCATCACCATCCCGCTCACTGAAGATCCGCGCATCATGGCGCCGGTTGGAGTCGTGTTTCTGATCCTTTTGGTGTTTGCAATCGGAACGTCTGCCCGTGAACGACGCGAGAAGCAACGGAGGCTCCGCGAAGAACTTCGCCTCGAACACGAGCATTCCGAGCGACTGGCGCAAGTGGACAAGCTCAAGTCGCGCTTCTTCGCGAACATTTCGCACGAGTTTCGCACCCCGCTCACTCTCGTGATCGGACCCATCGGGCAAGCGTTGTCGAAGATTGAAGATACCTGGGCAAGGGAGAAACTCGGCATGGCGCATCGCAACGCGGAAAAGCTGCATGATCTCATCAACCAACTACTCGACTTTTCCAGGATTGAATCGGGCACGATGAAGATAGCGGCGACTCGAGGAGACGTTGTTCCATTCGTGCAGCGAATTGTGCAATCATTTCACTCATGGGCTGAGCAGAAGAAGCAGAAGCTGGAGTTCATAAGCAGCGACGAAAAGATCGAGGGCCTTTTTGATCGGAGTAATCTCGAAAAGATTCTCAATAATCTCATTTCGAATGCGCTAAAGTTTTCGCCGGAGAAAGGTGAAATCATAATCCGGCTGTCGGTTGCAGAATACTTGGCGGAAGACCGAACACAGCGAAAACGAATGCTGATCTCCGTCTCGGATACGGGCATTGGCATCTCTGCGGATCATCTTCCACACATTTTCGATCGGTTCTACCGTGTGGATGATTCTCACGTCATCGAAGGAACAGGCATTGGTCTAGCGTTGACGAAAGAGTTGGTCGAGCTTCTTCATGGGCAGATGACCGTGGAGAGTGAGGTGGGAAAGGGAACGGAGTTTACCGTTCTGTTGCCGCTCGAATTCGATGCGAGTGAGATTGCAGCAGAGCTTGCTCCCGAACCGGAAAGGAGTCTGGTTTCACCATTGACAGAATCCAGCGGCGATCGACCGGCTGAAAAGGAGTCAGACGACAGCGCCGAGACAATTGTGCTGATCGTTGAGGACAGCGATGATGTCAGGGCCTACGTCAAGGAGTACCTCACCGATGAGTATTCGGTCATCGAAGCGCGAGATGGCAGCGAGGGCTTGGCAAAGGCGTGCGCCGTTGTGCCTGATCTTGTCATCAGCGACGTTATGATGCCGATGATGGATGGCTACGAGCTTGCCCGTGAGCTTAAGCGCGACGAGCGAACGAGCCACATTCCCATCATTCTTCTGACTGCTCGTGCAGGCGCTGAAGATAAGTTGGAGGGTCTTGAACTTGGCGCCGACGATTATCTCACAAAACCTTTCGACGCTCGTGAGCTGCTTGCTCGCGCCAAGAACCTGATTGAGGGCAGGAGACGGCTCCGTGAGAAGCTCAGTAAGAGCGTGCCGCTGAGGCCAGGCGAAGTAGCACTTGCTTCGATGGAAGACGAATTCTTGAAAAAGGCGATTGACGTTGTTGACAGATGTATGGGAGATGAACGCTTCAGTGTCGATCAGTTCAGCCTGCAGATGAACATGAGCCGGATGCAATTGTACAGAAAACTTCGGGCGCTCACGAATCAGTCTGCTACCGAGTTTGTTCGCAGGCTTCGATTGCAGCGCGCGCATGATATGCTCGTCAAGAAGGTCGGTACGATCTCCGAAATCGCATACCAGACTGGCTTTGGAAGCCTGACGTATTTCGAGCGTTGCTATCACGAGCAGTTCGGCTGTACACCCCGCGACACCAGAGCCAAGCTCGCCTGATCACACCTTTCGCGATTTGGATCGCGATTCTCGCGGTTGACCAAATCCCCCCCATTTCGAGTCTTCCCTTCATGACAATCTTACTCGTGTTACATAGGTTCGCA
>JACRFA010000279.1 GCA_016218065.1 Ignavibacteriota bacterium
CGACAGGAACGTACTACAATGGCGCCTGGATTCATGCGGTTCTGACACACGACACCAACACTGTGAAGCTCTACGTTGATGGAGCGTTCGTTGGTTCAGTGGCGACATCAGGAGCTGAACCTTTCAATGGCTGGTACAGATTGGGCGCGTACAAAACCTCAGGCTGGACAAGCGGCACAGACGGATATTTCAACGGCAGCATCGATGAAGCGCGAGTCGCGTTTGTTGAACGTTCGTCCGGCTGGATTCTCACCGAGTATAATAATCAGAATTCACCATCGACTTTTTATTCTGTTGGAAGTGAGATTTCTCAAAAAACGTGGGACGGCGGCGCGGGAACGAACAACTGGGGAGATGCGAACAACTGGAATCCGAACGGCGTCCCGTCGGCGTCGAGCGATGTGTTGCTGACCGGCGCCAATTCAATCGACATCAACGTTGCCGCAACATGCAACAACATTACGATGAACAATGCCTCGTTGATCCTCACCGTCAAGAGCACGAGATCTCTCACCGTCAGCACGAATCTTACGCTGACTGACGGCACTCTGAAGACCGAAGAGGCATTCCCAACGGTCAACGGGACAACGGACGTCTCTGGCGGCACGGTCGAGTACAGTGCAAGCAGCGGCGCTCAAACAGTCGCGGCAAAATCATACAAGAACCTGACGATCTCGGGTGGCGGTACGAAGACGCTTGCAGGAACAGTAACGCTCACGGGGAATCTCTCCATCTCCGGCGGTTTGTTTGATCTCAGCACGTACACATGCAATCGCGGAAGCGCAGGCGGTGTGCTGACTGTTTCGAATGGCGCTACACTAAAAATGCTCGGGACAGGTACACTTCCATCAAACTACTCTACTCACTCAGTCGGATCGACAAGTACAATAGAGTATGGAGGGACAACTCAATCGGTTGTGGTATTGAACAGCTCACAGGTGTACGGTCATCTGACAATTTCAGGTTCTGGAACAAAAACACTTGCCGGCACGACGACTGTTGCAGGCGACCTCACCGTTTCTGCGGGGACTCTCACGCTCGGGAGCTACACGCTGAATCGATCGTCGGCTGGAGGAACGATGACTGTTGCAAGCGGAGCGACGCTGAAGATCGGAGGAACCGGAACGCTTCCGACAAACTACTCTACTCACTCGATTGGCGCGACAAGCACAGTCGAGTTCTCCGGAACGAATCAAACGATCGGCACGCTGAACAGTTCACAAGATTATGGTCATCTCACTCTTTCGGGATCGGGAACCAAGACTCTTGGCGGCGCAATGACGGTCCGTGGCACGTTGACTGTGTCCGGGGCAAACCTTGCCGACGGAGGATATACTCTGACCGTCAATGGAAATGTTGTTCACAGCACGGCTCACACCGGCGCGGGGAAGATTGCCCTGAGCGGCGGAAGCGCGACTCACATAATTTCCGGCGGCGGTTCATTCACGAATCTGCAAGTGAATGATGCGTACGGCGCTTCGCTCTCGGCGAGCGCAACAATCAACGGCACGCTCACGCTCACGAGTGGTAACATCTCAACCGGCGCATATTCGCTGTCGATCAGTTCATCAGGAACCGTCTCGCGCACAAGCGGACATGTTGTCGGCAATTTTCAGAAGTACACAGCAACTGGTGCAACCACAAGAACATTTGAAATCGGGACCGGGACGAACTACGCGCCCGTGACGGTCGTCTTCGGCAATGTGAGCGTGGCAGGAAATCTTACTGCCTCCACGGCAGCTAGCGATCATGCAAGCGTCAGTTCATCAACAATTGAAGCGTCGCTCAGCGTGAATCGAACATGGACGCTCACCAACAGCGGCATTACATTCACGAACTTCAGTGCGACATTCACATTTGTTGCGGGCGACATCGATGCCGGCGCATCGACAAGTCTGTTCATCGTCGGGCGCTACTCTGCGGGGTGGACGTATCCCACTGTAGGCACGCGAACGTCAACAAGCACGCAAACCACAGGCTTGACCGCATTCGGTGATTTTCAGATTGGCGAGCCGGAACTTACTTCGTCGCAATCGGGAACATCGGTCGCAAGTCTCACCTGGTCGCATGTCGTCTCCAATCAGAACAACAGAGTTCTCGTCGTCGGCGTGCAGTCAGAGAACAGCACAGCCGTTCATCCGTCGGGCATCACGTACAACGGAACGGCGCTGACACAAATCGGCGCGACGAATGCATTTTCTTCATCGACGTATCAGAACGTGAGTCTCTGGTATCTTCTCGCTCCTGCCGTCGGGACTGCAAATATTGTGGTCACGTGGCCATCGACTGTGAGCGCTGCAACAGCGGGCGGAATCTCGTTGAGCGGGCTTGCGCAGGTCGCGCCTGAAGCAAGCGCTTCGAGCAACAACGGCGCGGGAGCTACCACAACGAATATCACGACTCTTTCGGAGAACGCAATTGTCGTTGGGATGTTCGGAAGCGGCCAGGATCAGGGCGACCTCGCACCGGGGAGCGGACAGACGCAGCGCTTTATCAACGCGGCCGGCGCGACAACATCCGGCGGGGGAAGCACCAAGGCCCTCGCGAGTCCTGGCGCCACGAGTATGACGTGGACGCAAACCGGAATCAACAGAAGCGCGCAAGTCGTTGCTTCGTTCGCGCCGTCGGTGTTTTACTCCAAAGGAAGTCTTGCCGTCAGCACAGCCTCGAACTGGAATACAACGCGGGGCGGCAGCGGAACGAACGCGCCGAGTTTCGGGACCGGAGTGCGATGGGTTATCCAGAACGGACATGCGATGACACTTGCCGGCTCAAGCTCGTGGGATGTGAGCAGCTCGGGGATAGTCCAAATTGAAAGCGGCGGCGCGTGGACCAATTCAACCTCGGGTGCTATCACGCTCGGCACACTGCAGGTTGATAACGGAGGCTCGTACGCTCACGGCACATCCAATGCCTTGCCCGCAACGCAAAAAACATTTGGCGCGACAAGCACAGTAAGCTACTTTGGTTCGACTCAAACCGTAGAGGCATTCACGTACGGCCATCTGACAATCTCATCATCAGGAACACGCACGCTTGGCGCGAGTGTCACAGTCGCAGGCGACTTGAGCGTAACGGGCGGAACTTTGGATCTCGTCGGCTATACGGCAAATCGTTCTTCCTCAGGAGGAACAATCACTGTTTCCAACGGCGCGACCTTGAAGCTCGGAGGAACGAACACGTTTCCATCAAACTATACAACTCATGCGCTCGGTGCGACGAGCACTGTAAACTACAGCGGTACAAGCCAAACTCTCTCAGCAGAATCATACGGACATCTGACGCTCAGCGGCAGCGGCACGAAGACGGCGGCCAATGACCTCACGATCGCGGGCACGCTCACAATTGGCAGTGGAACAACACTCGATGCCGGCAGCTACACGCATGACTTGAGTGGAAGCCTCGCGAACAGCGGGACGTTCACTGCCGGATCTTCAGAGATCAGATTCACGGGAGGAAGCGACGTCGCGATTACCGGCGCAACCACATTCAACTCGCTGACGGTCGACAAATCCGCGAGCTCAAACACGCTGACTTTGAGTAGCAACGTCAACGCTGTTACTCTGACTATGACGCGTGGGAAGCTCATCACCGGCGCTAATGCTGTTACTGTTACGTCGAGCAGATCAGGAGGTGGTATTGTCGTCGGAACGATTACGCGGACGCACGAATTCAATGCGAATGTTTCCTATGCGTTTGAAAGTTCTTTCAACACACTGACCTTTGCTGAAAACGTCGGCACACTTCCGACGTCAGTTACGGTGACGACGACGCTTGCGAGTCCGGGAGCGAATGATTCCATGGAGCCGATTGCCCGATACTACCAAATCTCTCAGGTCGGAGGAAGCGATTTCAGTTACGCGCTTCGATTGCACTATGAAGATTCGGAAGTGTCTTCCCCCAACTCTGAAACGAGTCCGCCGCTGAAGATCTGGCGAAGGATATCGACGGGACCGGATGTGTGGGTGCGCAGCGGCTCAACTTCAAGCAACACGACAGACAACTGGGTTGAGCAGACGGGGCTGACCGCCGTCGGGACCTACACGCTGTCGAGCCGAACGATTGCGGACATGGTGCTGACGCTTGATGCAAATGCAACGAATCCACCGCCCGGAACGCAGGTGACGTTCACACTCCTCTACTCTAACGACGGAGACGGAAACTCCACAAGCACGCTGTTCACTGCTTCAGCTCCAATGAACACCAGCTATGTGGCGGGAACGACGATAGTGAACGGCGTGACCAAAACAGATGCGTCTGATGGCGACGAAGTGACGGTTTCGGGTTCAACCATCTCGATCAATCTCGGAACGGTGAGTGTCGGAAGTTCAGGAACGATAACGTACAGAGTAGTAGTGAACTGATATTCTCATGAACAACACAAAGGTGCTTCGATGAAACGACTCGCGCTTCTGGTCCTGCTCATTGCCGTGGGTGCAATTGCCGGACCCAAATCAAGGGATGTGAGAGTGAAATACCGGGACGTTGCTCTCGCGTTCGTTTCTCAACCGCTCGCCGATGGAAAGGTGCTGCCTCTCATTGAAGCGACATCCGGAAACGAGCGGTTCGGAATTCATTTTGCCAAAACGGATGCGACATCGCCGGTCATCGAACTGCTGGCGGAGAATGGCAGTGTGATGAAGACTCTCTCGGTAAATGATATTCTCGGGAAGGGATCGGCGAGGGAACTGGAAGTTGTGCCGGCAGGTGAAGGCGTTGAACCGCGCCGCGTCGCGTGCATATACAGCGTCCGATTGTCGCAAGGTGATGTTCAGGTGATTCTCAAAGCAATTGCCACCGGAAATGAGTCGAGCGACGAGCAACGGCTGGTGGTGACATTTGCCCTGAAGTCGGAGAAGGATGTGAATGTCGCGATGCGAGTAAAGTTGCCGATCGTCGGGAGCGCAGAGACAACCTCGGGCGGAATCATTCTCGCGTCGAAATCA
Organism: Ignavibacteriota bacterium; assembly: GCA_016218065.1. GTDB lineage: Bacteria > Bacteroidota > Ignavibacteria > UBA10030 > UBA6906 > CAADGV01. Next base: position 4,947 of record JACRFA010000279.1, read on the forward strand.
GGAACGGCTGCTCTCGCGGCTGCGACGTTTCCTCAGACAACAAAGCTGAGCGTCGAGAAGGATCGCATCGCGCTTGCATGTGACGCGCAGACGATCACCGCTGCCAGGGAGACGGCGTTGTTATGGCTTGTCATCAAAGGTGTCGCATCATCATCGCCAACCCATGCAAAGTCACAAGCACTCGCCGCGATTCAAGAGTCGGTGGTTGGCGCCAATGAACCTCGCCTGGTTGTGGTCAACACCGCCGACAAGCAGAAGCTCGCGCAGGCCGACACTGCTGCATACACGATCATCTGCGCGAACATTGGGACAGGCGAAGCGACCGGCGTTGTACTGGGAAATCCTGTTCCTCGCGGCGCGCGTTATCTCGCAGGAAGCGCGACCACAACTGGAACCACATTCAATGTCGATGGCGACGCACAGCCGAACAGCGCGCAGAATCTGAAATGGGTGCTTACCAACCCGCTCTTGCCAGGCGAAGAACGGCTCGTAAGCTTCAAACTGGTTTTGCAGTAACGACACAGCACGTTTGTACAAACTACATGAGTGGCCGTTCATTGTGTTGACGGGCGACCTGAATAGGGTCGTTTCGCCAACGTAATTGTGTCACCATGTCACGGCAAGACTGGCATTGGATTCGCATCGACCTCCCCGAAAACATGGCTAACAACTTGAAGTATGCATTTTTTTTCGGGGAGTATTTTTGTTGTATACGGTTCGGTTGTTCATATCAGTCGCTCTTTGGGTTGCAGTTGTTTTGCTGACGGCGTCGAACTGTTTTAGCGCAGGGACTCCGGCAGGAACTTCGATTGCCAATCAGGCTCACGCTACGTATCGCGCCAACAACGGCGAGCCGATGCCTCCCGTTTCATCGAACGTCGTCTCAGTCATTGTCCAGCAACTTGCGGCAATCAACATCACGCCGCCAACCGCGACCCGTACAACGCAAGTCAATTCATCAATCGATTTTCCCTCGACGATTACCAACTCAGGCAACGGAACGGACGTCATACTCCTTGCTGCTTCGACGTCGCTTGGCTTTCAAACCGGAATCTATCGCGACGCCAACGGGAATGGTGTTCTCGATCCGGGCGAGATTTCGGCAGGCACAATCAGTCAGACGACAAGTCTTGCCGCCGACAGCAGTATGAAGGCCATCATTCGCGTTACCGTTCCCAACAATATCACTCTGAACGGGCAAACCGATCTTCTTGGGTTTGTGGGAACATCTGCGTTTGAGTCCACGACAAAAGACACTGCGAGTTACACGACCATCATTTCGAGCGCGTCGATCAGTTTCACGAAGAATGTGAGCAACACGCTTGCTCGCGGCGGTGACAGAGTAACATACACGCTTGCCTACGCGAATCCTGGAAGCGCCGATGCGACGAATGTTTCGGTGACGGATGTTCTCGACAATCATCTGCGGTACGTGACGTCATCGTCGGTACCACCTCCGATCAGCGTCACGGGTCAGACGATAGTCTGGAATTTGGGAACAGTCGCGGCGGGGTCGAACGGAGCGATCACGTTCAATGTAGATGTCGTGAACAATGCGCCTCCCGGAACAGAGATTCACAACATTGCTCAGATGCAATACAACGACGGACCGAACGTGATCAATCTCGCGAGCACGGAAACGAACTTCATCACGGTCCAAAGCGGCGGAATTGTCTCGGTGGATTTTTCTCCGAACAGAACAGGAAGCGGCGAGCCGGGCGATACGATTGATTATGCAATGACTGCGACGAACAACGGTTTACTGCCTGAAGCGTTCACACTCTCAGCAAGTTCAAATCAAAATTTGCCATGGGTCTATTACTATGATGCCAACGGAAACGGGCGGATTGACTCCGCCGAAGCAACGACGAGCGCCACAGGTATGCTCGCGAGTGGAGGACAGTACAACGTTGTCGCACGCGCCATACTCCCTGTTGTTCCTGCAGACGGGACCATCGACGTCGCGTCGTTCCGCGCCGCCTCGACGACGAACGCGGGCAACGTTGCGACGGCGACAGGTACGACGACACTCAGAATACCCGTCATGACGCTGTCGAAACTTGCGGACGCTCCCGATCCGAAACCCGGTCGGGTGATTCGCTATCAGATTACTTATGCAAATGTCGGAGGCGGACGCGCAGTGCAGTTTGCCGTGACGGATGCTGTTCCGGTAAACACGAGTTACATGCTTCAGAGTGTGGTACACAATGGTACGCCGAAAACGGATGAGGCTGATGGAGACGAAGTCACCGTGAGCAATAACGTTGTGGCGGTCGATGTCGGAAGTGTTAGCGCCGGATCATCAGGCGTCATAGAGTTTCGTGTCCGGATCAATTAAGGGGGGAGAGGGGCGAAAGGGAATCGAGCATGAGTTACGAATAACCATAGACAAGGAGTAAACAATCATGAAACAACGAGCAATCGCGCTTCTGCTAGGCGCGTTGGTGGTGCTCGGTGTACTTCGGAATGCGGCAGAAGCAAGCGGTACCGCCGCGGGTACAGCCATTTCTAATCAGGCTACCGTAAGTTACAACGCCGGCACTACAGCACGCACTGCAAACTCTAACACTATCACGTTGTACGTTGCACACAAAGTGGTAGGCTCATACTCTCCAGCCTCGCGGTCAGACGCCGGCGTTGACAATCGGACAGTGTACTACGCTGTCAACTTCGTCAATCAGGGCAACCGGGCCGACAACTTCAACATCACGTTCAATTCGAATACAGGCTACACCGTTTCGATGATTGATGATCTGGATGGCGATGGTGTGTTCGATGCCGGAGAACCTGCCATCACATCGACGGGAAGTCTCGCGGCTGACGCGACAAAGAATATGCTGGTGAAAGTGATTATTGCCGCGAGCCGGCCCGACGCGGAGAACGTGACAATCACCTCCACACTCACGTCAACGGCTGCCGACGATCCGGGCAACAACATTGTCGTTGCGAATCCGGGGGCGACGTTTACGTTCAGCATCAGCTACACGGTGCAACGACCCGTGATTGTGTTTACCGCGACGCAGAGCAGCGTCACGACGAATGCCTCACGCGTTCCGGGCGCAGACGTTACGTACACCGTGACGCTCGATAATACCGGAACCGGAGCGGTGAGCGGAGCCTCGACGGTAACGTTCGTGCTCGATGCCAACTTCCGCTACGTCAGTTCGACAAACAGCGGCTCGCTCTCGGGCGCGGACCCGAATGGAAACGGAGGTACCGTCACATGGTCGATTGCAGCAGCGGATCTCGAACCTGCTGACGCCGCGATTACGTTCAACGTGGTCGTCGAGCCTGAACAGGTGACCAACAGCTCGACCGGCGTTGCTTCGGGAACAACAGTGTATGCGATGACAACCGCGAACAGCACGCAA
>JACRFA010000280.1 GCA_016218065.1 Ignavibacteriota bacterium
ACCAGGATTGCATTCTCCATTCCCGTTGCGCGAGCAACGGGAGCGGTCACAGTTTGCGCGTGCAGTTGGATCGCAAGCGTTGAGTTGATGAGCATGTTTACTGCGACTTTCATTCTCCAGTGACGACGGCAAATTTTCTGACAGCGGTTCTTCCATTGGGCGTCGCGAAATGGACAATATACAACTGACTTGCCACTTGCTGTCCGGCTTCAGCCCTCAAGTCCCAAGACTCAGAGGTGCCGGCCGTATGCACGATTTCTTTCACCAAATCCAAGCCCACAGTATAGATTCGAAGTGTGCATACCTCAGGCAAGTAGCTGAAGTAGATGCGCGGAGATTGAACGCTATTTTGCGCCTGATGTGTGACCAGCAGGGGATTCGGCACGATACGAATTTCGCTCACATCGCCAGCACCTCGCGGGCGCGCACCGGGCCGGGCCTCGATGGTTCTGCCTTTGCTTTCCATCGAAGAGAGTCCGAGACCCGGGGCACCTTCATCAAAGGCTGTGAGCTTGTAGAAGTAGCGCACATTGTTGAGAAGCTTGGTTCCTTGCGGAATTGTCGGATCGGCTCCATCCCTCCCATCATCCAGGTACTCATGCGTGAGGGAATCCGTACCCCTCGACCACTGCTTGAGCACATAGTACGGACCCTCTGAGGTTCGCGCTCGATAGAGCCGATAGCCAAGGAAGGGCTTGCCGAGCGAGTCTGGAACTATCGGATCGGTTGAATGCTCAGCGGCATCGTTCCATGTGAGTTGTATCGCTCCGTCGAGAGGTGAGTAACTGAGCAATGGATCTTTGGGAGGTTGCGGAGTGAGAAGGTTGTTGGCATAGACGCGCCGTATCAAATCGTGAATAGAGAGAAGATGATCCAAGCCGTCTCCGACCAGAAGAGCGACCGTCAGGATGACGGAATCTCCGGGCAACATACAAAACGGACCGCTTCCGGCGAAGATCGAGTTCTTGATTGGGAGATTAATTCCGTGGAAATGCATACGAAGATGCTCAATGCTGTCACGCGCCATATAATCGTAACGAAACGCGTCTGTGTACTCCATCCTTGGACGCGGAAGATAGTTGTGATAAATGTCTTCCGTCCAGAAGGTCATGCCATTCTGCGTACCGAGAGAATTTCTCGGAGTCTCCAGAAGTGCGACGCCCAAATGAGGACGGACACCATGCGTAATTGCCGGATTGTGTTGATAGCCGAGATTACGCGAGCGATCACCGGAAAAATACGTCACAATGTTTGTGTCAAGTGGCGCGTTCGCCTTCAGAATCAACGGCCACACTTCAAATCCAATGTACGCATCCTCAAGTATTCGATTCGATTGGTTCATCACCTGAAAACTGATGAGAAGGACATCTCTCAATGGGGCCGAACACCATGAGAAGATAGTCTGTCGCACTTCAATGCCAATTGGGATACTCGTTGTTTCAGGGGAGGCCAGTCTTCCGAAAAACTCGGGGTCAGCTTCCGTCTCCGTGTCTTTGTACACAGAGAAGATATCTTCATCGGAGCGATACACCGGTGCGTAACGCGACCTCACCTCTACATCTCTCATATACATAGGGCGACCTTCAGCGAGGCGGATAGGCCAATCAGGAAAGTTTCTGCCACTTTGATCAACGCCATGCGCGTCATAATCCATGCTGGAATAGACCACATAGTTTGGATCATCATGGTACTTCCATCCTGCGGCACTGAACGCGGTATCGGTCGGCGCATTCGGATCACCGATAGTACCAGGCACGAATTTCATTTTTTCCGTTGTCGTCGTTCCGGTGAACTGCGTCGTAACGCGGACAGGCGACACCACTTTTCTGCCGTTGATCTTGCAGCCGAGCCAAAGCCCGCATTGCTGATAGGTTGTGTACGAAATTCTGACATGACTCCCTTGACCTGTGCGCGGCCAAATGCTCTCAACCTCCTCCCTGGTTCTCATGTTATGACCGATGACCCCATCGTTGTACACACGAACCGAGAAGTTGCTTACCAACGTAGACCGTCCCATGATGGTTGATGGAATGTAAATTCGGGACACCTGCGCACAAACAGTGTGCAAAGCAAAGACTGCCATGACAAATGTTCTTTCAAGGAATGGCATTGCGCAGAATTCTTATTGTTGCGATTAATTAGGGCCGAGATGTACTCGGCCCTCTTTTCGCGATACCGCGTGTCAGCACGCGTCGGTACAACCAGGTTGTGAACACGTCTTAAGTGTATACACCCCGTTGCAGTAAACGAAGCAAATAGTCTGATCAATATCGCAGATCCCATGCGGGCAGCCAGTCACGAAGTCATAACACCAGCCAGGATCCTCAGCACCAAATGCTACGCCACTTGTCAACTGTATGATCCCTATCTCATGGCTAAATCTCGTGGAACGATGGTTTCGCGATCTAACCGTCAAACGTATTCGACGAGGAAGTTTTCGAAGCCTATCAGAGCTAATCAGCGCAATCAATGGGTACTTGGAAAATCACAATCAAAACCCCCACATCTTTGTCTGGACAGCGTCTGCCAAAGACATTTTGGACAAAATGGCCAAATGTAAAGAAGCGTTGGACGCACTACACTAGCCAATAGCTTTGTCAACCCAGTTGCCGTCATCTCACATCCTCACTCGTATTCCGACATTGACACGCCGGGGCTGGTTGACGGCAGAAACGTCGCCCAGCTCACCGCCAATCTTGCCGCTCGAATCTACCCACAGGACGTTTGCTTTGTTGAATACATTTCGCGCATCTACATAGAGCGTCAGTGCAAAGAGATCCAAAACGGAATTGAATGTCTTTGTGGCCTTCAGATCAAGGAGACTGTAATCCGCAACGCGCTCGTTGTTCGCCATAAACTTGAGCGTCGAATCAATCGGCGTAAAACCGTCGACCGTTGGATAATGAGTGTAGGGTCTTCCCGTATGGAAGCTCCAGTTGAGGCTCACGTTGATATCCCATGGGAGAGCCACGTTAGCAATCATCCTGATAGTGTGTCGCTGATCCCAGCTTAAGGGAAACATTCGTGCGGGCGTTGCCAGCCCCCATTGATAGTAGCTCAGACCTTGTTTTGCATCTTGCGAAAGTCCTTCGGCTTGCATCAAGGTGTACGATAATGAACCAGTGAGTATGGCTTCCTTTTTCCGAGCGATCGAGAGTTCGACACCTCTCGCCTTTGCGTAGGGGTTGTTCACGAACTCTGCGAAGCCATAGTCTCCTGCAATTCTTGCGTTTGCGGGGACAAAGGTTTTCACATCCACTTGATTGTAGGTCGTCTTGTCGAAATACGTTGCGGAGAACACCAGATCGTTCTCGAGCGCATACTTCACGCTGATTTCCCATGCCTTTGTTTTCTCCGCTTCGAGATCGGGGTTGCCAATCAAAATCCCAATGCCCCTTCGCAACGTCACGTTGTTCAGCCCTGAGTATAGGTGCTCAAAAAGAGGGAACTGGATGAAGTGCCCGTAATGAACAAACAAGTAACCGTATTCTGCAAAAGGCGCCGCAAAACCAATTCGTGGACTCACGTAGTGTTTTCGTCGCGCAGGAACATAACCCACAACCCTTGTCTCATAAAGGTTGTTGGCATCGGGCACACGCTCGACGGCGGGCCGCTCTGCTCTCGGGTCGAGATAGTCATACCGGAATCCGATATTCAGCAGCATGCCGTCCTTGCGCAATTCGATTTTGTCCTGGATGTACGCGCTGCCAGAAAGCGGGCGATAGCTGAAATCCGTACTGTAGTTGAGAAGTGGCTTGCTCACGAACGGTTTGCCATACACATTTGTTTGCGGCTCGTATCGAACCACATCGGAGTAAATTGAGTAGAGATTCAGGTCAATCCCGCTCTTAAAGAAATGGTTATCGCCAAGTTGTTGTGTCACATCAACTTTAAGCGTATGTGTGATCTGGCGTGAACTTGCCCACCATGAACGGCTTCCGCCAAGGACGTATCGGAGGAAGAAATCGTATTGATACAAGGTTGTATCAATGGAGGACTTGTCTTGGTTTCCCAGATGAGACCTTATCTGGTTGCGACTGAAACTTACCGTGTAAGCTGCAAAAGGTGAGGGAGAGTGAGTAAAAAACACCGCGGCCCGATAGGCATCGCGGCTTTGGGGTGGAAGCCCTACCAAGTTAAACCGCCAGGAGAATTCATAGTCACGAAAATCGCGCAGCGCATACCACAGTTGTCCGGTGACGCGAATGTTGCGAGCACCGCGGAATTCAATCTTGCCAACACCGGTGTATTCACGCGTGATTGGCGACGAAAAGAAGCGCTCGAAGTCCTGCCAGTAGCGCGTGTTTGAAAAGCGAGCGCGCGAAGAGAGGGAGTAGTACAACTCATCCTTGAGTGCAGGGCCGCTGCCTGTAAGCTCGACTTCACGAGCACGATTGAATTGCTTTCCACCAAAAAGGTCGTCCGCCTCTCCTCGCACATGGACTTCATGTTTATCCGTTGCACCAGATGTAAAGACATTTACTACGCCCGAGAGTGCGTTGCCGTACTCCGCCTCGAATCCACCAGTATGAATGAGGATTCCGCCAATAGATCCGCTTGGAATATCTCCTGCAAGACCGCCGCTGATCAAATCCTGAATGGGTAGGCCGTCAATCAGGTAAGTGACTTCCGAAGTCTTGCCTCCACGGAAATGAAGGTCACTCGTTACACCCGGTTGCAATGCTACAACATCCGAAATAGAGCTTACCGGAAACGCTGCAATTTCCTCACGTGACACTGTGTGGGTCGTCCCCGTCACGTCTTTGAGAATCGGCGGAGCCTCCGCAACGATTTGGATGGGATCAAGTTCAAGCGGAGACACGATCAACTCCACGAGGATTCTCGTCCGCAGTCCCGGATTCACCGTTACATTGCTAATCGTCTTTGAGTGATAGCCAATCGAAGAGATCCGGAGTGCGTAGGAGCCGACAGGCAATCCGTTTATGCGAAAAAAGCCGGTTGAGTCGGTCGACGAGCCTTGTCTCAAACCAAGCACGAGCACACTCGCTCCTGCAATGACTTGACCAGTGCCGGTTTGTGTCACCGCACCCTCGACGCTTCCGTACGGTTGGGCCGAAGCCAACGATGTGGCTAGCAACCAAAGCGAAAAACGTAAGAGCAATCCTATCAGGACAGTTGACTTCAAGATGGCATGATACCTTCTTCAAGACATTTGTGCGAGACATTCCGGATGTTCTGATGTAGGTGTTCATAGCCAGGGAGAGAGACCCCTTGGTTCCGAGAGTCTCAAATTGGGTACTAGTTGAGGACCGGTCCTGACTTGGAGGTCGGAGTGGGATCTGCTCGATGGCAACAGCAAGGCAAAGAACGAACATAAAGGATGGCCCGCAGTTCGTCAACCATCCTCTCTACTTAGCAACTCCAACGTAGAAAAAGGAAATTGAAATATCAAGTCTGCGCAACTGGAACTAGCGCACCAGGCACGTTGACTCGAAATGGTACGTGTATCTTGTCACTCTTGAATGCACAGCGCGCCGCCTGACTACGATGTCGTTTGTCAGGAACTGATTGTGTTCGCAAAAGTCTAGTCGCAAGATGTCGCGACAGAGCCCCAACCTACAGAACGGGACAGGCATCAGGCCCGCCTTTTTTTGACGAACGTTAATGATCAACGGTCAACATCCAACGATCAACGGTCAACTACCTCTCCCGCTCTCCCGCTCTCCCGCTCTCCCGCTCCCCCATTCCCCTCGCTCGCTCCCGCTCTTTCCCGCCCTCCCCTTTTTTCGTATCTTGATCGCACTATGAATCTGACAATTCTCAAAAGTCATCGTGCCGCAACTTCCGCGAAAAGCACACCGCTGAGACGCAGAGTCGCTGGGCAGAAGGCGTTCGTTCCTTGGCGCCTTGGCGGTAATTTTTTTACCGGCGTTCTCGTTTTCTTCAGCGCCTCGCTCTTGTTTGCGCAAGCCGAACCCTCGCGCCCGAATACTTCCTTCGGCATGATCGACACCGTCATCGTCGTTGGCAACGACAAAACGAAAGAAGCAATCATTATCCGTGAGATGACTCTGCGCCCCGGCATGGAGGCAACCACCGAGGCGATGGAATGGGACCGGAGCCGCATCTACAGCATCGGACTCTTTACGCGTGTCGATCTTTTAGTCGTGCCGCTCGATAACCGCAACATGCTCATCGTGGATGTAAGCGAGCGATGGTACATCATTCCGCTGCCGCTGTTCGGGTTTCGCGACGGCGATCCGAAGAAGCCGTACTACGGCGCCGGACTGCTGCACAATAATTTCCAAGGGCTCAACCAGAAGCTGTTCGGCTCGGTGATCTTCGGGTACAATCCCTCGCTTGCCTTGTCGTTTTCCGATCCGTGGATCGACCGCGAGAATAATCTGTTTCTCAGCAGCGGACTTTCATTCTCGCGCATCCGCAATCGAAGTGCGATCATCGCCGGTACAAACAACTTCGACGAGCAACATTACGATGTGAACGCAACGCTTGGCAAACGTTTCACCCTGTTTCAGTCCGTATCGCTCAACGTGGGGCTTCACATGGTTGAGGTCACGGATCACCGGCCCGGCACAACAGTATCGCCCACCGGCATCGACCGCTACGTGTATGCCGGCATCAGCTACGCGTATGATTCGCGCAACCTGCGCGACTATACGACAGAAGGAATGTACGTCGGCACGTACATCACCAAGTACGGCTTCGGTGAAACCGCGCTGAGCTTCACGCGCATCGGCGCGGACTTCCGGCGGTTCACGCCGCTGCCGCTCAACTTCACGCTGGCAAACCGCGTACACGGCTCGCTTGTCTCCGGCAGTTTCATTCCTACCTACACACGAACGTACTTTGGCTACGGCGAGCGCATCAGAGGATATTTCAAGAATGTGTTTGAGGGAGAGAACATCACTGGCGCATCCGTCGAGTTACGGTGGCCGCTTCTGAAGCCACGCACCGTCATCTTCTCGGCGGTTCCGATTCCGCAAGAATTCTCCGTTTGGCGCATCGGTATTAGCCTCGCGCTGTTTGCCGACGCAGGCGCGACATGGTTCCGCGGCGACAAGCTCTCGCTCGACATGTTCGCGTCGGGATACGGCGGCGGTATCGCGTTCCTTCTTCCCTACGACATCGTCATGCGAACAGAATACGCGTGGAACGATCGCGGCAGTGGACAGTTTGTGATTGACTTCAGATCATCGTTTTGACAAAGCGAGAGATGGAGAACTGAGGGCGGGAGATTGTTTGATTCTCTATGATGAAATTTCTACTTTCAAGCGGATTATTGCCGAGACATTCATGAGCAGCAACTCACTACTTTCACGAATTGAGATCAAGCCCGGTGTGTGTGGCGGAAAGCCGATCATCCGTGGAATGCGATTCACCGTTGCAAATCTTCTGGAGCTTCTTGCCGGAGGGATGACGGAGAAAGAGATTCTCGACGACTACCCTTATCTCGAAGCCGACGATATTCGCGCTTGCCTGGAGTACGCCGCAAGGCTCGCGTCGCACACTGAGCCTGCGCCGATGAAATGAACTGGCTACTAGACGCTCACCTCCCTCCAAGCCTCTGTCAATGGCTGCGCGCCAAGGGTGATCAAGCAGTTCATGTAGAATCGCTCAAGGATGGAAGGAATCTGCCGGACGAGGCCATTTGGGCTCACGCGAAGCAGAATCACCTCATTATTGTCAGCAAAGACAGCGATTTTTTTGATCGCGCGATTCTCTCGGGTCAGCCGCCCCAGGTTGTTTTTGTCACCGTTGGCAACTGCTCGAACAAAGCGCTTCTTGCAATACTCGACCAGTTCTGGTTACATATTCGAAATGCGCTTCTTCAAGGTGCATCTCTTGTCGAAGTCGGCAGAAACAAGATTCGCGCCTACTGATGCCAACGAAACTCATGGAATACTTCTACGCGCCTCCTGAAAACATCTCACCGCATTCACTCAACATTGATGGCGAAGAGTTTTCTCACCTCACGCATGTCATGAGAAAGAAAGAAGGAGACCGCTTTTGCGTTGTGAATGGAGTTGGCATGGCGTACGATGTTGAGCTTTCCGAAACGACAAAGAAGAAAGCAGTCTGCCGTATTCTGGAACACCATGACCGTCTTCACGAACCAGACATCGATGTGACGCTTGCGTTTGGCTTGCTCAAGAGTGGATCGAACATTGACTTCTTGATCGAGAAATGTACTGAGCTTGGCGTGAACACATTCGTGCCGCTGCTTACAGAGCGGACGATTCCGCAACATGCTCGTGTTGATCGCTGGCAGAAGCTCGCACTTGCCGCGATGAAACAATCGGGGCGTTGCGTATTGCCGAAGGTCCGCGACGTGGCCGAGTTCAGCGAGTTTGTCTCCACGGTTCCTGTCTCGGCAATGAGATACATCCCCCACGAACAGATTACATCACCCTCTCTGTCACGTAACGCCGACGACGATCGCACGAAGGAAATCGTCATTTGCATCGGACCGGAGGGCGGGTTTAGCGATGCCGAAGTCGGGACTGCAACGACACATGGATTTGTCCCTGTCACGCTCGGCACGCGACGGCTGAGGACAGAAACCGCTGCCATACTCGCATGCGGATTGGTGCTGTCATAGAATGTTCTGCTAGGATCTAATTTTCACCACAGTGACCGAACGATCTTATATTGCCGCGTGGCTGATCATTTTTCTCGCAACCACATCCTGATATGAGCAAGAAAATTCCGCGCAAGACTGCGTCAACACGCTCGCACGCGACGTCGGTGACATTGAAAGCTGTTTTTGCAATTCTGATTGTTACCGCAGTTGTGTTCTTCCCCTCGCTGCAAAACGGGTTCACCAACTGGGACGACAATCAGTACGTCACGCAAAACCAGATGATCACAGAGTTGTCGTGGAGCAGCATCGCAACATTCTTCACGACATTCTATGGCGGCAACTATCATCCGCTCGTTGCGCTCACGAACGCCATCGAATATCACTTCTGGCAGCTCAACGCCACGCCGTATCACGTGATCAATCTTCTGCTCCATCTTGGCAACACGGCGCTCGTGTTCTATTTCATTCTCTTGCTCACCCGGCGACTGGAGGCGGCGGTGATCGTTGCGCTGTTCTTCGGCATTCATCCGATGCATGTGGAATCTGTTGCATGGATTGCCGAGCGGAAAGATGTGCTGTACACGTTCTTCTTCCTCGGCTCGCTGATTGCGTATCTGCTCTACATTCAACGCGGCGAGAAGGCAAAGTACCTGCTGCTCAGTCTTGTTCTCCTTCTGATCTCACTCTTCTCCAAATCTGCCGCAGTGATTACTCCGGTCGTTCTGCTCTTGATCGATTTCTACGTGAAGCGTGAGTGGAACTGGAAACTCCTGCGCGAGAAAATTCCGTTCGGCGTTCTCGCGCTGACGTTCGGCATTATTGCCCTCTTCTCACAAGGATCAGCGAAAGCGCTCAACACGCTGGAGCCATTCTCATTGCTCGACCGCTTCTTCATCAGCAGCTATGCAATTGTGTTTTACATCGGCAAACTCTTTTGGCCATTCAACCTCTCTGCCTTCTACAACTTCCCGCTGCTCGGCATTCCGTTGCCGATGAAGTATTACCTTGCGCCCGCAATTCTTGCTGTTCTCGGCTTCATCATCTACAAGAGTGGCAACTTCAGACGGGATATGTTGTTCGGATTCGCTTTTTATCTGATGAGCATTATTCTTGTCATCCAGATTATTTCAGTCGGCATGACTGTCGTCTCCGAGCGCTACGCGTACGTCTCGTACATCGGCCTGTTCTTCATCCTCGCGAGAGCATATTGTGAGATTGTCGATGGCAGGTGGAGGCTGCCCGCTGCCGCGAAGCCAATGCTGAAAGTATCAGTCGCTGCGCTTGCGATTCTCTGCGGCGTGCTCACGTGGGAGAGATGCAAAGTGTGGGACAACGGCTATTCTCTTTTCACCGATGCGATCGCAAAAGAACAAACGTCGCCGATTCCGTTTTACAATCGGGCGATGGCGTTGTATCATATGGGGGAGTACAAGCCCGCGATTGCGGATTTCGATCGCGCCATTGCGATCTACAACAAGGACGTGGACTACTTTCTGAACCGGGGAGCTTCGAAGTTTGCGCTGGGCGATTACATCGGGGCGAAATCTGATTTTGCGGAAATTCTAAAATTGAATCCTAACAATGCCGATGGGTTGGTGAATATTGCGAATGCCGAGGCGATGTTGAACGAGTATGAACCGGCGATCAAGCACTTTGATCGCGCACTCGAGCTGAACCCCACCGGCATGCTTGCCTACTTCAACCGCGGGCATCTTCACTTCAGGATGAACCATCTCGCACAAGCATGCGCCGACTGGCAACGCGCGCTTGAGCTTGGCTATCAGGACGCGTCGTACATGCTAAACAAGCACTGCACCAAACCCTGAGCGCTTCCCCCCTACGAACTCAATCAGCTCTACGAACTTCTACGAACTCAATGAACTCAATCAACTCAATCAACTCAATCAACTCAATCAACTCAATCAACTCAATCAACTCTGCTTCATCTTCCCCGCAACAATCGCCTGCGTCTCCTCCAGCATCATCCTGCTCGTCTTGAGTAAGGAGATCAACTCGTCGGATTTCCAGTGAACGAATTCCGTGTCCGCAAGGCCATTCAGGTTGATGCGCACGTTCAACGCTGCCGACTCACACGCGGCATGCAGCATCAATGCGCTCACGCCCGCATCGCTGATGGAGTTCTTGTTACCGTTCTCGGCAACGGTCTGCGCCAGAGCCATCGCATCAATGCAATGCTTCATCACCTCCAGCGGCACCATCGTTGCCTCTTTTGTTGCCGCGGAGATCGCCGCATCGCGAAGAGCCTTCTTCGATTCGTCGTCTTTCGGCAGACTATACGCTTCCATTACCTTGTTGAATGCGTCCGTGTCCTTGTCGATAAGCACACTGAAGCGTGCGCGCAAGTCTTCCGACTCTTTCAGCACTTTCTTCATCTGTTCTTCAACGGCGAGATATTTCTTCTTGCCGATTGTCAGATTGCACACCATCGAGGTGAGCGCCGCGCCTAGCGCGCCCGCCAACGCCGCAACGCTGCCGCCTCCGGGCGCAGGTGACGATGAGGCAAGCTCATCGAGAAATCCGTTCATCGATCTTTTCGTCGCCATACTGGTTCCTCATCTACAATTGATATTCGATAATCTTTTTCCTCGGATCGAACTGATCAAGCTGACTAAGCCCGAGCCGATCTTCCGCGACGGTCAATAGCTCCCGTTCGTCCGTCGTTTGCACCGAGTAGAATCTTCCCGCCATCAGCATTGCCTCAAGCGGTGAGAGTCCCACCAGCTCGCTGCCAGTCACTTCAACGCCGAGCGTCGCCGCTTCCTTCTTCACTTCCTCGAACGCCACATGCGGCGGCGTTACGGAGAAGTTGGTGAGATTGATGGAGACTTGTGCGATGTTATGCGCTTCGAGCAACACACCCATCGCCTTGACGCTTTTCAGCGTTCCGGGAATCGATACCTTCTTGCCGTTCGCGTCGAGCACTGGATTCCCTGCTGCGTCTTTCTTGATCCGCCCGCTTTCGCGGATCCGCAGCGCGATCTCGTTGGCAATCTTCGTGTCGCTCGTTTTCAGATTCACGTTGTACGCGATCAAGAACATACGTGCGCCGGTCACTGTCGCGCCTGATTTTGCGTTGAACTCCGTCGGGCCGTAGTCCGGTTTCCATGCGGAGTCCCGCAGCTTCTCCTCCAAGCCCTCATACTCGCCTTTTCTGATCGTCGACAGATTCCTCCGTTCCGGTCGCGTCGCAGCTTCTTCGTAGAGATAGATCGGGATGTTCAATTCTTCGCCGACGCGTTTGCCAAAGTCGTTTGCGAGGCGGACGCAGTCCTGCATCGTCACACCCTGCAACGGAACGAACGGAACAACATCCGTTGCGCCAAGTCGGGGATGCTCGCCCTTGTGTTTCGTCATGTCGATCAACTCGGCAGCCTTTTTCATGGCAGCAAACGCCGCATCGACGACGGCGTGAGGCTCGCCGATAAACGTGACGACCGTGCGATTGTAGTCCTTATCAGGTTCGGCGCTGATGAATTTCACGCCGGACACATTGGTGATCGCGCCGGCAATGGCATTGATGATCTTGATGTCGCGTCCCTCGCTGAAATTGGGGACGCATTCCACGATGCGAGGCATTCAGACTCCGTTAGATTTCGAGAACTGTTCCACTCTTAATTGTAGTCACGATATGGTTTGTACCGAAATGATACGCAAGAAATTTGTAATCAGGCACGTCGGCGATAATCAGATCGGCGTTCTTTCCAACCTCAATGCTGCCAATTGACGACGACATGTTCAACGCTGCCGCGGCATTCAGTGTCGAGGCAGTGAGCGCTTCTTCGGGCGACATCTTCATTTGCGTGCATGCGATCGTCATCATCATCGGCACGGAGTACGACATGCACGATCCGGGATTGAAATCGCTGGCAATGGCCACCGCGACACCGGCATCGATCAGTTTGCGTGCAGGGGCGTAGCCATGATTGAGGAAGAACGACACACCCGGAAGCAATGTCGCGACTACGCCGGCTTCACGCAATGCATGTACGCCCGCATCAGTCACATGCTCAAGGTGATCGGCCGACACTGCGCCAATACGCGCCGCAAGCTCAGCGCCGCCGAGCGGATTCAGTTCTTCGGCATGAATCTTCGGCAGCATACCGTGCTTCTTCCCTTCGTTCAGAATTCGTTCGGTATCCTCGAGTTCGAAGTATCCCTTCTCGCAAAACACATCGCAGAACGCAGCAAGATTTCGCTTGCCTGCATACGGAATCATTTTGTCGATGATGAGATCGACATAGGCCGGCTTGTTGTTCTTGTACTCCGGTGGAAACGCATGAGCGCCGATAAATGTCGGCACAACGGTCATCATCTCTTCAACTTTCAGCTCGTTGATTGCATCGAGCATCTTGATTTCCGAATCAAGATCGAGTCCGTAGCCGGTTTTCATTTCGACGGTCGTTGTGCCGTGTCGCATCATTGCGTTCATGTACCGGAGCGTTTGCTTCTTCAAATCTTTTTTGCTGGCGGCGCGGACGCGCGTAATCGTGTTGAGTATCCCGCCTCCGGCGTCTGCAATTTGCTGGTAGGTCGCCCCTTGCGAGCGAAGCGCAAACTCGTGCGCGCGGTTTCCCGCGAACATCATGTGCGTATGCGAATCGACAAATCCCGGAAGCACGATTCTTCCACTTGCATCAATCTCGGTGTAAGTCTCGGGCAGCGTCCTGTTCCATTCGCTCATCGGACCGACCCAGGCAATCGTTCCGTTCTCGCACAACACTCCAGCATCAGGCACAGCGCCAATGTCGCGCATTGCCGCGCCGGTTTTCATGCGCTTTCCGCCGGAAGCAACCGTGACGAGTTGCATGATATTCTTGATGAAGAGATTCAACGATTTCTATACTGTGAGGTCGGGCGTTGAGAACCTGCCGCGTATCTGAGGGCAGTCAGCGAATGCAAGATACGAAAAGCTCATGGGAGCCGCAAGGTGAGAGGGTGGAAGTGGGAGAGTGAGTGATTCCTAATACTCACGAACAAACTCTGCCGAGCACAGCCTGCCTGCCGGTAGGCATGGGCGACCGCCTTCGCACCGAAGTACACCGCCCCGCTTCGCGCCATTTGCTTCGGTCTTGACGAGGAGAACCGCCAGTGGCCCATAAAAAAGATTCGACTAACAAGAAACCTATTTTGCCTGAACGACTCGTCGGATCGCGTCGGAGAGTTCTGGCAGGCTGTTGTCTTGTTGGGCGAGCGAGATGTACTTGCGGTAGAAATCGTTCGGCCCGTTTGCAATCGTTTCGGCGAGCGCTGCGCGAACGTGGCCAATGGTGTTGAGTCTGCCGCCGCCGGCTTCTGCAATTTGCCGGTAGGTTGCCCCTTGAGAGCGAAGTGCAAATTCGTGAGAACGGTTTCCCGCGAACATCATGTGCGTATGCGAATCAACCTCCATGTGTTTCTTCAGTTCCTCAAAATGCTCTTGTGACAATGAAACGACGAAGCCCCGAAACCCCCATTCCCCCTCTTAGGTCTCTCACTGCGCATTCAAGCCCAAATGTATCCTGGGGCGCTGCGACATACTGGCTATCAGGGGCATAAAAGATCCGGGAGTTTTCTGGAGTATTATACAACGCCAAATGGCCGTGCGCGCCTTTGATCTTCACTATGCTGCCGGATAGAGAATACCAGTCATAGACCAGTGAATCTCCATCGGGATCGGTTGCGTCGCACACTACAATCAAAGAATCAGATGGTCCAACTACTTCCGGGAACATAACAACAGAAGTTATGACCGGATTATGATTTTGACTCTTTCCATTATTTGCGGGATTGTCGTCGCATCCGAGTTGGATCCCGATAACAGTCACGAGAATATAACCAAGCCTCTTCATATTGATTTGTCCTTTCTTCTCATTCGTTTATCTTG
>JACRFA010000278.1 GCA_016218065.1 Ignavibacteriota bacterium
CCGATTAGTGATCGGCGCGCCGCAGTCGCTGCCTTCCCGTTTTCCTCAATTGCAATTGAGCCTTGCGTCGGAGAGAGAACGTCACTCACAATCTTCACAAGCGTTGACTTCCCGGAGCCGTTACGTCCCGTGATGAGAAGTGTTTGCCGCGATTCAACAGCAAATGAAATTCCGTCGAAGATGGTTCGACGGTTGAAGACTTTCTTTACATGTGTCGCGGTGAGTTTCAAATTCATTTTCGAATGATCGCTACCTTCCCCTTACTTGCGCCTGCGGGGCCCTCAACAACATAGAAGTAAATGCCTGACCCGACGATTCTATTGTTCTCATTCATGCCGTTCCAGCGCAAGGCCTGCATTCCAAGCTCAGGCAGAAACACCGAGACTTGTGAGGATGAATAGACGAGGTCCATGCTCGTCGAAAAGATCGAGACTGATCCCGTTGATTGGTTGGGTGTACTGAGCGGGAAATAAAGGAACCGATTGTCGCCAACAAGATATGGATTCGGAAATGGGGATTGTGCCCCCGAGATGCCGAAGAGATCCTTGATAAACCAATTCGTTGGATCGGGCGCATCAAGCTTGACGAAAATGGCTGCGCTCGTTGAGAAATAGTTGTTGTCCACTCGTTTCTGGTTGAGTTGGATGGAGAACGAAAACGACTGTGTCTCGTCCGTCGCTGCCGCGCTGACGTTCACGTTTGTGACCACAAGACTGAGAACACCGCCGACATCAAAGTACTTTGATGCACACGGCGCCACACTTCCGACGATCGTTCGCGCAGTTCCTGAAAAGGCGGATGACGCGGGCGCAATTGTGCGATAGTGTCCACCTTCCGGGTAGTAACGCACCGAATCGTTCCGCGAGCCGGTGAAGAAATTCCAAGTGGACCACTCAGCAAAAGCGTTGCGGAAGCTCGATGCGAACTCCGGTTTTGAAAGGACAATATCCATTGCATTCAGCGGCGGCACATTTCCAATCTCTTGCCACATCCTTCGAACAATATCGCGCCCGAAGCGCTTTGCAAGATAATGACACCAGATGCTGCGGCTATACATGATAAACTGGTTCGAGACAAACGACACCTGCGGTTGCGCGAATTGCCCGTTCATCGAGTTCGTGTATTGATAGTAGTCGTTCACATCGGTGTACACAACATCTTCCATCCACACTGAAGTAATCTCGTAGAAGGAGATGTCGCCTGACCAGTAGCCGTGGTTGCCCATCTGAATCGCGTGGTGAAGCTCGTGCGCCAATGTTACGCGCAACGCGGGCAGCCCTTGATTGCTGAATGGCGCTACGAACGTGAAGTCATTATCTGTCGTGATGAAGCTTGTGTACGTGCCGCCATTCGGCTTGCCGTTGATCGGGGTTTCGGGCGTCGTGAAGCCGTAATACGACGAACCCAAATCCTGAACATACACATCGTACTCCTGACCACCACCTGATCCATCATCCGCAGGTGGCGGTGCATATCCAAGAGAATCCGTTTCGTACCTATACGCGTAGTCGAGAATCGCTCCGACAGAATCCGCGTACTCATTTGCGGTGCCGACAATCCTGCGGCGTTGCGCATCGAGCATTGCAGGTTCATGAACGCCGACAGTATCATAGTGAATCCGGAAGTGACCGCGCACGACGCTCTTCTGCAATGTTGGTCGAACCAAAATGGAATTCAGCGCAAGGAGCTCCGAGGCCTTCAGTCTCGACCGATTCTGCAGGGCATAGGAGATCGCAGGCAATCCACATTTGTTCGGAACGTCAGTTGGTTGCTCGCGCAGCCACAGATTTACAAGCTGCTGGTGTTGCGTTCCAGCTGAGAGAGAGGTTTGCAGCATGAAGCTCAACAGCAACTGCGCAAGAATTCTGTTAACGATCATTGCGCAGCGCCTCATGTTGAGCGAACGGCGAGAAGACCACAGAGACTGTGCCGCGCGACGAATTTGTCCACGCCAGATCAATTTCGTCAGGAGTGCGCAACGTACCCAGTTTGAAGTTCGACATGCCCGCTGCTGCAGGCATCACGTTGAGCGGCGTCTCATACCCTGATGCACGACCGTAGGAAACGACAATTGATCGTCGCTGTGCATCGAGCCACACCATATCGGAAAGGCCGTCGTTGTTTACATCTTTCACTGCAAATGTTTCCCCGCTGGCCGGCTGAACGTGTTGAATCCAAACTATGGAATCGCGTGAAAACGGCTGAACGGCTCCGTACCAAATGCCTAACGAATTCTGCGGCGGCCCGAGTATCACGATAACGTCCCTGAAGGCATCCTGATTGAGATATGCGCCGTACACAAACTTCGTTGATGAGGACGTATCGGGATATGCGAACAACGCCTTGGTCGTCCCGAAGACAAGTCCCTTCTCGGAAACGCTCGACGAGATCGTGGTTCGTCGCGTAGCCTTTTCATGTTGAGCGAAGATCAACTCGTACGAACTTGGGCTTGCTGCTTCTGCAAGATTTGTTGTGAGGAGTTTTGTCGGAACGGACACACGCAGTTTTCGCTCGATGAATTGGCGTGACGAAAGTTGCTTGAACGACGAAAAGATGTCCATGCGATCTTTGGCGCCCGCGTATCGCACGACGAACCCAAGTCCCAGCGTATCGATGCGAGCAAACATCGTTGAAGGCGTAGGACCGGTCGGGATGGTAAACGTGCGCGTTCGCCGCAATTCATCCTGAAGCGTCACGATGGTGACGCGGTCAGCGCCCGAATGCGACGCGATCAGGAACTTGTCGCGCGATGGCAACCCTGAAACGCGATGCACGTGAGTCGGCTTGTCGGCCAATGCAATAGTCTGTTGACCCGAGTACTTTCCGTCTCCCTGATTCAACAAAAATGAGAGATTGCCTGTTCCATAATTCGCGACGACAATATCTTGGCGGCCATCGCCGTCGAGATCGTCCAGAACGAGTCCACGTGGATCGTTGCCAACTGCATAATCGTTCGGCCAGCGGATCTTGTCGCCGTGATTGCTGTTCGCCAAGATGAGGAGTTGTTCACCATCCAACAAGACACAATCTTTGTTTCCGTCGGCATCAACATCAGCGAGAAGCCAGTTGGCTGTCGAGTTCGTGACGCCGAATATCGATGAGGGAGGAAATACGCCGGACGGCGTTCCCGAACCGACTTCCAGTCCGCGTGTCGTACGCACAACGAAATCGAGATAGGCATCTGCATTGAGGCTTGTGAGTGAGATGCCCGAAGGATTTCTTCCACATTCAACACGAGAAATGAGTCGATAGTCTCCGAGCGCGTTTCCCGTGTACACCCGGACTTCTCGAGTCTCAGGGAACGTCATTGCCAACTTGATGGACTTGTCAGTTCGCAATCGGGCCACGGCAATTTCCGACGGCTCACTCGAAAGCGGAATGGCGATTTGTTCCGAGTACACAAGTCGGCTGATGCCCATGAAGATCGTAAGCTCTTCAGAAAGCCAGTTCAGTGCGAGAATGTCCACAACGCCGTCGTCGTTGATGTCGGTCGCTGTCATGTCGCTGATCGAAATATCCGGAAAAAGAACAGGCCCTTTCTTGAATGTACCGTTCGGACGTCCGAGCAACGTCAGAGCGCCGGCGCTGCTGCGACCATAGAAGAGAATATCTTTGAACTTATCGTTGTTCAGATCGGTGATGAAGAATTTTGATGACGGCGCGGCCAACTCGTAATCGGCAGACACAACGCCTTGAGCGGTGCGCCGAATGACCGTGCAGACCGATCCATCTGACGATAGCGTCAGATACTCCGACACGCCATCGTTGTTCACATCAGCCGAAGCAAGATACGTTGCCGGACGTGTCGTGCTGAGCGTTTCGGTAGAGACGAGCTGCGCCAGATCAGACAACTCGTAGAGATGAATCGACGGCTGATCGTGCACTGCAACAGCAATCTCGATTGTCGATCGGGGACTGATGCCCGCGGCGAGACCCGTTGGCCGAAAGCCGAGATTGAATTCAGCAATGTTGCTGAACGAGGACGAAGAGCGTTGAGAGAAAGCGGCAGGCGCACACAACATCTGAAAATAGAAGACGCTCAGCGCGAAGCGGCGACTCGTATTGTGCAGCAGCTGATACGGTGATTCAATGGCGAAGAGTCTCAGCGAGATTTACCCTGGTTGTTACTCTTTTTTTCTGTGCGCCAAACGGTGCTGCCTGCGTTGGAGGGCCTCACCAAATCTTCTTGCCTCCTCCTCCCCATCAGGAACGACGGGAGGAACCGGAACAGGTTTTCCCTGCTCGTCAATTGCTACAAAAGTCAGATACGCGTTGTTCGCCCTGCGAGGAGCGCCGCCGCGCACGTTTTGCGCCGTGACCAGGACTCCGACTTCCATCGATGTCGTGAATGCCCGGTTTACCGAGGCCTGAAGAATCACGATCTCGCCAAGTCTGATGGGATCATGAAAATTCAGCTCATCAACGGAAGCTGTTACACACACGCTGCCTGAATGCTTCGCCGCCGAGATTGCCGCGGCGATGTCGATCCAATGCATCAGTCTGCCGCCGAGAAGATTTCCCAACTGGTTCGTGTCGTTCGGCAGAACCAATTCGGTCATGTACACCTGGGAATTCCGAACAGGCCGCGGTTCCATCAGTTCGTGCGCAACAGATTTGCGTTTGACGAATTGCTCGCTCCCCCGGAGGTCGTGTCGTTCACCGACGGCAGCGATTTCAACTCGGAGTCGATTTGTTCGTTGAGTTTGTCGCCTCGCGAACGCAGAACGCTATTCGGAAATCGGTCGAGAAACCGGGTGATCTCAACCTTCGCCTCGCGGTACTTCTTCCGGCCCATCAGCAGCTCAGTCTTGCCAAGATACGATAGCGGTGCGTATTCAGTGTCGTGATACTTCTCGATGACGTTGTCATAATACGCGAGCGCAGCCTTGTGATAGTCCAGCGTCGCGTATAGCTCGGCAGAATCGTATTCTTTCTTTGCAAGGCGCGTGGTCAGCTCACGTATCTTTTCGGTCGCGTCGCCAACGCGTGCGTCATTCGGATAATATTCCACGTACGCCTGAAGCTCGTCAATCGCCTTCTTTGTGTACTGTTGATCGAGTCGCGATTTGGGTGAGAGATTGTAGAAGCAAAGGCCGAGCTTGTATTGTGCTTCGGGAACCCGACTGCTCGCGCCCATGTTGCGCTTCAGCGTTTGGTATTCGTACGAGGCCAGCAGATACTCGTGCCGCATGAATCGCGCTTCCGCCAGGTAGAACTGCGCATCCGCCGCGACCGAGCTGCCCTGATATTGCAGCGTGATAACGGTGAACTCGTTTATCGCTTCAAGATAATCTTCATCGTCGAACAACTGCTTTGCTTTTGCAAACCGTTCTTCGGGCGGAAGATTCGTCACAACTTCCGATGAACCACATCCCGCCAGGAAAAACAACGTGGTGATTGTCAGAACTAACCCATATTTCATTGTGCGACTACTCTCCTTTGTCATCATGTTCCTCAACTCCGGCCACTCAACTTCTAACACTAAATAGCAACAACACAGCAACAGCAATCGATCCAATCAGCACAAGCGGCTCGGCAATATTCGAGAAGAATCCCTCATCGGGAAGTCGCCCCTTCGTGATGGGAAGAGCCGGGTTCTCGACTCGTTGCACATCAGAAAGCTCGATCACATCTCTGATGGAGTCGGCAAGGAGTAGCGACGAAACTCGCGGGTCACCCTCTCCTCTCTGCATAATCATCTTCGCGTCGAGACTCAAACTCACCAATCGATCGACAACTTTCGCACCGAAGAAACTCTCGCGGCGAATGTTCTGATACTCGACTCGCGCATCGGACAAACCGAGTTCGAATCTTATGATACAGTTTGAATCAGCGCCAGAAGGCAGAAATCTTTGCTGCTTCAACCCATCCCATATCGCGCGCTCAACGTACCACGAAGTCTCCCGCGGCAACACAAGCACGCACGCACGGACCGAATCTTTGGCGTCACTCTGCACGCTCGCCGCTCTCGAGGCAATACGCTGAGCGAGAGTGCGCATCTGTTCAAGATTGGTTGTAGGCGGCGCCCCCTCGTCATCCTGACTGAATCCAACTGACAACACCAGAATGCTCGAGACTGCAAGAATCAACCGACGCAGAGTTTTCTCCGACTTCAGTTTGGTATAGGTTCGATGAGCGCGGCGTGCAGCCGCCTCAACTGGCGGAACCAAAGTACGCAAAATTGCTCCGACTTTCAAGGAGCGTATGAGGTCATTTCGGTAAGTGTTAGGAAGATTTGGAATGGATTCGGGATAGCTCGGCAGCAACCAACTCCGTCCTTTCATCAAGAAAGTGGCGCGAGAATCTCCGTGCCCGCCTGACTTCAGCATCATCGACCGTTCCGATAATCAGGTCCTCGTCGAAGAGTTTGGCCGAGACTTCCACCTCCCCGTCCGGCCCGACCAGCGATGATCCGCCCCAGAAATTGATGCCATCTTCGAAGCCGGTTCTATTGCAGAAAGCAAGATACGTGGTCAGAAGACGCGCATAGGATTTGTGATTTTCAAAATTCACGCGCGCAGTCTGAAGCTCTCGCTCGTTGCCGCCTACCCGCGTCGGGCTGGCGACAAGCGTCAGGATGATGTTTGCTCCGTCATTCGCAAGTATGTAAGGAAGCGAAATGTGCCAGAGATCTTCGCAGATCAATACACCGAAGCGTCCGTGCTTCGAGTCGAACGCCCGCACAGAGTCGCCGGAGTTGAAGTAGCGTATCTCTTCGAACATGCCATAGGTTGGCGGATACGTCTTACGGTGAACGGAGCGGACGGCGCCGTCTTCAAAAAGAAAAGCGGAGTTGTAAATCGCAAACGAGGAACTCTCCTCCACAGCTCCTGCGAGTATCGAAATCGATTTGCTGAGATCGAGAAGCGGCTGCAACACCTGCACATCGCGACTGAGATTGACGGCGAGTTCCCAGTTCATATCCTTGATGCTGTAGCCCGTGAGGCTCAACTCAGGAAACATGACGAGATCGGCGCCCGCTTCCTTTGCGCGCTCGGCAAACGTAATATGCTTGTTGATGTTGCGTGTGAGGTTGCCCAGGACGGGATCGATCTGGGCCAATGCAAGTTTAAATTTCATGTTGTAACGTTGAGAAGTTTCGATTTCGTCGCGCCGACTATCCGTCCGACAGATCAAACATGCGGATGTCTTTGATATACTGAACCGTTTTGTCTGTCTTCAGTTCCTTGAGTCTGACGATTTTCTTCTCGATACGTTGAAGGTTATCACGGATAATCGTGAGGTAGGTTTTCAGATTATCGGCGCCGTGGTTCGTCAACAGCTCATTGACGATCGTTCCCATACCGTCGAGAGGCAAACGCAACTCGCCCGTAATCTGAACAACGAGTTCTTGAATTGCTTCCAGCCTCTTCTGCGAAATCTCGAGCGCTGTAAGCTGCTCCTGAAGTTTCTGCCGCTCAATCACGTTGAGTATCGTCTTGGGCAGCACAAGTGTTGCGATCTCCTCCTTCACCAAATAATCTTCGATGCCAAGCTTCATCACTTCGACAGCAAGATCAAAATCTTTGTTGACGGTCAGGAAGACAATTGGAATGCGGATATGGCGTTGCTGCAGTTGGCGG